>NZ_LVCV01000488.1 GCF_001647195.1 Rhodococcus sp. EPR-157
GGTGCCGTCGTCGCGCACGACCACAACGGACTGTGCGACGCCGTCGGAGCCGAGCAGCGCCGATTCGATCTCGCCCAGTTCGATGCGGAACCCGTGCAGCTGCACCTGCATGTCACTACGACCGAGGTACTCGAGCTGGCCGTTGCGGTTCCACCGAGCCGTGTCACCGGTGCGATACATCCGCGCTCCGGACGAGGTGTCGGGATCGGCCACGAACCGGGTCGACGTCAATGCCGTGCGGCCGAGATAGCCACGAGACAGTTGGCCACCGGCCACGTACATCTCGCCTACGACTCCGGGAGGAACCAGGCGTAGACGGTTGTCGCGAACGGACACCGTGAGACCCGGAATCGCCTGCCCGATGACGCTTGCCGACGCAGAGGCTGCGAATTCCTCGGTGAGCGGCAGATGGCTCACGTGCACCGTGGTCTCGGTGATGCCGTACATGTTGACCAACGTCGGCGAATCTTCCGGATGGCGCGCGTACCAGCGTCCCAGCTGACCGAGATCGAGTGCCTCGCCGCCGAACACGACGTACCGCAACGCGAGACGGTCGGATTCTGCGGCCGCTGCTCTGTCCGCTTCGGCGAATTGGTAGAACGCCGTCGGTGTCTGGTTGAGCACGGTGACTTGTTCGGCGACGAGCAACTCGCGGAACAGCTCCGGTGACCGGGCCGTGTAGTAGTCGACGACGACCAGCGTGCCACCGTACAGCAGCGGTCCCCACAGTTCCCACACCGAGAAATCGAAGGCGTACGAGTGGAACATCGTCCACACGTCCGTCTCGTCGAAACCGAACTTGGACAGCGTGTTTTCGAACAGGGTCGCGACCGTTGCGTGATCGACCTGCACGCCCTTCGGCCGGCCGGTGCTGCCCGAGGTATAGATGACGTAGGCGATGGATTCCGCTGTCGCCTCACCGTTCCGGTCTGCCGGCGTCAGAGCTGCCGAAGACAGTGAATCGACAAGCGCAGCAGTCTCGGCGTCGTCGACGAGAACCCGGTTCAATCCCTCGGCGGGGACCGAACCGATGTCATCGACGGTCGACACGACGCACACCGGGCGAGCGTCCTCGAGCATGAAGGCAAGACGGTCTGCCGGGTAGGTGACGTCGACGGGAAGGTATCCGCCGCCCGCTTTGAGGACTGCGAGCAGTACCACGATCAATTCGGCGTTGCGCGGCATTGCGACCGCGACCAGGCTTTCGGGACGTACACCGACCGAGACGAGATGCCGTGCAAGTGCGTTCGAGCGTTGGTCGAGTTCGGTGTAGGTGTATCGCTGCTCGCCGAACACCACCGCAGTGGACTCGGGGAATCGAGCAGCCGCCGCCGCGAATCGTGTGGTCAGCGTGTCCGCGGTCGGAACTGCACCCGCATGGTTCCATTCGGTCCCGATAGCAATCGTCTCGGTTGCGGAGACGATGTCGATGTCGCCGACGATGATGTCGGGAGCTGCGGTGACGCCGTCGACGAGCGTTACGAATCGGTCTGCGAACTCGACCACCGTCGGCTCGTCGAACAAATCCTTCGCGTACGTCAGTGCTATCGACATACCGGCAGCGACGCCGTCCTCGTACTTTTCCGACACGGTCAGCTGTAGATCGAATTTTGCTACACCTGCATCGAATTCGAGCCCTTCGACGAGAAGGTTCGGTAGTTCGAGGTGTGCTGTTTCGTTGTTCTGGAATTCGAGGAGTACCTGGAACAGCGGTGAGTGATCGGTGGAGCGTGTCGGGGCGAGGGTGTCGACGAGCCGCTCGAAGGGGATGTCGGTGTTGTCGAATGCGGCCAGATCTGCGGCGCGTGTCGCGGCGAGCAGTTCGGTGAACTTGGCGTGCGGGGATACCTGTGTGCGCAGGACCAGGGTGCCGACGAACATGCCGACGAGGTTGTCCAGTCCGGCTTCGCCGCGGCCTGCGATCGGGGTTCCGATCACGATGTCCTCGGTGCCACTCAGACGTGCAAGAAGCATCGACCAGACAGCGTGAACCGTCATGAACATCGTCGTGTGCGCCCGACGGGTAATATCCACCAGCGCAGCGTGACTCGCAGAGGAGAGTTCGAACTTCACCGTCGCTCCGCGCAGAGATTGTTGGCTCGGGCGTGGTCGATCGATCGGCAACGGCAACAGATCCGGCACATCCGCCAACACCTGCGACCAGAACCCCAACTGCCGAGCC
>NZ_LVCV01000489.1 GCF_001647195.1 Rhodococcus sp. EPR-157
CCTCGTCGAGTTCTGACGTATCCATCCACGAATGGTCTCGAGAATCGACGGAAAACTCGAGCCGACACGCCGACCTAACAAAGTACTACTAGGGCAAGGTCAACAGGAAGCCGGGACCGAGTGTCGCGTACGGATGCCAGTGCCGACCCGGTGTTGACCTTCCCCTTAGGGGAGGCATCACCGTGGGGTCATGACCACAGAATGGGATGGACTCCCGGACAACGTAAAGAGGTTCATGACCGCACTCGACGCCCGACAAGGCGCTCGAGCGCTTACCGTGTTCACCGCGGATGCTGTGGTGACCGATGAGGGCCGCGACCACTCGGGCCGCGGCGAGATCGAGGCCTGGCTGAGCGCCTCGGTCAGTGAGAGTGAATACACCTACACAACTGAGTTCACCGGAGCGACCACGACCGGCACGACTGTCGACGTCGAGCAGCACCTGGAAGGCAACTTCCCTGGGGGAGTCGTCGACCTGCACTACCGCTTCACGCTGGACGGCGCGCTGATCGACAGGTTGGTGATCGAGCCATGAGCAAGCGATGGTTCATCACCGGTGGCACACCAGGCGGCTTCGGCATGGCGTACGCCGAGGTGGCGCTGGAGGCGGGGGACCGCGTGGTACTCACCGCCCGGCGTCCCGAGGAGCTGGCGTCGTGGGCCGAGGAGTACGGTGACCGCGTTCTCGTCGTGCCCATGGATGTCACCGACGCGACACAGGTACGGCAGGCGGTACGAACAGCCGAGGAGCGTTTCGGGGGTATCGACGTGCTGGTCAACAATGCCGGCCGCGGCTGGTACGGATCGATCGAGGGAATGAGCGAGACTTCGATACGGGCGATGTTCGAGTTGAATTTCTTCGCCGTTCTGTCCGTGACGCGCGCAGTGCTACCAGGTATGCGCGCCCGCGGAAGCGGGTGGATCGTCAACGTATCCTCAGTGGCCGGGCTTCTGGCGGCGGTTGGATTTGGTTACTACAGCGCCACGAAATACGCGATCGAGGCCGTCACCGATGCGCTGCGCCAGGAGGTCGCCGGGCACGGCCTCTCTGTGTTGGCTGTCGAACCAGGGGCTTTCCGTACGAACGCCTACGCCGGATTCGCCGACGAACCCGTCGCGGAGGCGATTCCGGAATACCACGAGATGTTGGAACAGGTCCGTGCCGCTTTCGTCGACATGAACGGGGTGCAACCGGGCGATCCGCATCGCGGTGCGCGTGCGGTGATCGCAGCGATGGCTCAGGACCCGCCGCCACGCCGGCTGATACTGGGCAACAGCGGGTACGACGCCGTGATCGACGCGCTGGAACAGAACTTGGGCGACATGCGGTCGAACGAAACGCTATCTCGTAGCGCGGATTTCCCCGCCTAGCCGGACCGCCGAAGCAAAATCCGATACCGACCCATACGGTGCACTAGCCAACCGAACCGACGGTGATGACGGCCAGGTCGTCCTCGACGACTTGGCCGCCATCACTCCACGGCAACAGATGCCGCAACCCGAGAACACTCACCACCCAGCAATTCAGAGGGCGTACGCGTGCCGCTCTCGCGGCCTCGGCCAGCAACGACCTTGACCGCCACGACGACCCCGACGCCCTCGCCGACACATTCGCTGCGAACAGTTCAGGGTTGCGAAGGAGATAGAAGCACTCGAACACCCCGCGCCGCGCTCGCGGGGTGGGCAGATCGCGTCGACCACGTACTCGACAGCACCATCGAATTCGATGCTCCCGCAGCGCCGGTGGGCCCTGACGGCATCTGAGGGCGGAGCGTCGAAGTCCGATCCCAACGTCCATTTGGCCAGGTGGTTCAGCCGCGCGAACCTTGCGCTCGCCTCGTCCCTCCACTAACGTCTTCGCCACAGTCGTCGGCCATGCCGACTCCGTAGCGTGGGTGGTCGATGAAGAGCAATGGTGGTCGATGAAGACCGATTTCAAGAAGACACTTGCGTGCTACACAGCCAGGCGCGGCGCATTCGACATCGTCGACGTTCCGCCGCTTCGGTACGTGATGGTCGATGGGCGAGGTGACCCGAACACCGCGCAGAGCTACGCCGATGCCATAGCGGCCGTCTATCCGGTCGCATATGCACTCAAATTCCTCAGCAAGAACGAGCTCGGCCGAGACTATGTCGTCATGCCCCTCGAAGCGCTCTGGTGGGCGTCGAATATGGATGTCTTCACCGCCGAGCGGGACAAGTCGCAGTGGAATTGGACAGTGTTGAACATGGTGCCCGACTGGATCGAGCAGGACATGTTCGACACGGCGGTGGCGGAGTCGGCAGCCAAACGACACAACAGTATTCACGTCGATCTACGAATGGAGACCCTTCGCGAAGGACGGTGTGTGCAGACTCTGCATGTCGGTTCGTACGACGACGAGGCCGAAGTTCTGCGTCGCCTGCATGACGAGTTCATTCCGGCAGCGGGCGCGACGATGACCGGGCGCCATCACGAAATCTATCTGAGTGATCCACGACGGGTCGACCCGGCCAAATTGCGCACGATTCTGCGGCAGCCGATCGAAGAAGTGAAGGTTTCCAGCGTCGACAACCCGTGAGCGAGCGCATCGGTCCCCGCTCTGACACGATGTCCGGCATGACGAAGGCGTTGCGACCGAACACCTTCACGGTCGGTACTTTCACACTGCTCGGCGCGTTGTATCTCGCGCAAGGGATTCCTTTCGGATTCTTCACCGGAGCTCTCCCTGTCGTATTGCGGGAGTCGGGATACTCGTTGGTGAAGATCAGCGCAACGGGTGTTCTCTTCCTGCCGTGGGCTCTGAAGTTCTTGTGGGCGCCCTACGTGGACCGATACGGAACCCGACGACGGTGGCTGCTGTCCTTGCAGCTCGCGTCCGCCGGCGTCGCACTCGGGTTGTCGTTGCTGGACCTGTCCACCACACTTCGATGGCTCTTCGTCGGAATCTTCCTCGTCAATCTGTTGTCCGCCACGCAGGACGTCGCGACCGACGGAACTGCGGTGCGCCTTCTGAACGTGCAGCAGCGGGGTGTCGGCAACGGCATTCAGGTCGGCGCGTACCGGATCGGCATGGTGTGCGGAGGGGGACTGTTGTTGTGGCTGTTCAGCTTTGCCGGGTGGCGAGCGCTGTTCATCGCGATGGCAGCCTTGCTGATTCTCGCAACCATCCCGGTATGGCGGCTGCGTGCGCAACTCGACGCCGCAGACGCCGAGACCGGAACGCAGGATCGCTCCCAAGAAAAATCCGCAACCCGTCTTGCGGTCACGTGGTGGTCACGACTGCGTCGACCAGGCATGGTCGCGTTCATCCTGTTGATCGCAGGCTTCAAGTTCGGCAACTCGATGGGATCCGCACTGGTCGGGCCGTTCATGTCCGACAGCGGACTCACTCTCGGCCAGATCGCTCTCGTCGATGGCGGGTTGTCGTCGGTTGCTGCCCTCGTCGGTGCCGGTCTCGGCGCGTGGTTGTCGTTCCGCTTCGGACGGCGACACGCCCTCCTGGTCGGTGGTGTGACTCAGACCCTCAGTCTCGGGCTGTACATAATCGCGTCGTTGGGAATCGGCGGCTTTTCGTTGGTGGTGACCGCCAGTATTGCCGAGCATGTGCTCGGTGGTGCCGCAACCGTCGCGATCTTCGCGCTCATGATGGATGCAGCCGACAAGCGCTTCGCTGGGAGCGACTACACACTGGTTGCGTGCGCAGTCGTGTTCGCGCAGGGGATCGCCGGGCTGGCCGCCGGAATCGTGGGTGACATGTTCGGCTTCACCGCGCTCTTCTGCGTTGCGCTCGTATTGTCGGGCATCGGCTGCGCCGCCCTGTTGATCGCATTGGACCGAGGCGTCGGACCGAGCGGGTTGAAAGAGGTAGTGGCAGCGCGCGCATCTGGGTCACGCCGGTGATCCAAGCGGTCCGGCCCACATCGACGATGTGGGCCGGACCGTAGAGGGCAAGGGATCAGTCGACCGAAATGACGTCCTGCGCGATGGACGCAAGCCGCGTCTGGGCAGCCGAGATGACGCCATGGCGGTTCTTGTGTGCTTCCTCGAAGGCCACGATCGTCCTGATGTCGCTCGAATCGGTGAGGTCCTTGATCGCCGCGACGGACTCGGACACGTTGAGCGTGTCGTAGTCCTCGATCGGAAGCTCGTCGGCGTCGAGGATTCCACCGGCCGCGCGGGCCGAGTGAATGGCGTCGGCAACGCCGTCGACACCCTCCTCACGGGTGACGTCCTCGGCAGCTTCCAACGCTGCATCTCGGCTGGCAGCCAGCGTCCGCGCCGCAATGTCACTTGCATGAGCGCCCCGGCCGAGCAGCTCACCGAGACGGTTCGGAGTCGAGCTTGCTGCATCGAGCGCACGGTCGAGTCCGCGCGCAGACCAGGCGGCGGGCGCGTTGACGATCTTCACGGCACCGCCGGCCGCAGCCTGCAACGGGGTCCGGCGCAATGCTGCGGGACCACCGCGCGCGTCCTCCGCGAGGACTGTCTCCAGCCACTCGACCGTGGCAGTGTGTGCCCTGATCAGCCGGTCTGCGAGGGCCACTGCGGCAGGTTCCTTCGCAGCTGTGGCAAGGGCCTTGACGTACTTCGATCTGCCGAGAAGCTGCTGCTCGAGTGCCAGATCGCCGAGTAGCGCTTCGTCGAACGGCTGGGCCTGCTCGGCGAGGGTCTTGAACAATGCCAGGGTTCGACCGACAAGCGGTCCGACAACGTCGGGTAGGCCGCCGAGGTCGCGGAGGGTCGATTCGATGGCGTCTGCGCGAGCGCGGCCATTCGACGCATTCTGCGTCAGCTCTGCCCGAACGGCGTCGGTTCGTGCCTGCACGACGCGAGTCTCGGCGATCTGGATTTCGGTATTGGTCAGTTGAAGCACGGCCCGCAACTGTGCGAGCAGTGTTGATGAAGTCATCGTGCGCTCCTTCGGTCGAATGGGTCGTCAGCAGTGCCTGTACTCGGGCAAGGCACTCCAGGTCGCGTTACCCGCCGGTAAATTCGCCAAACCCCGAGGTGGAACGTGACCTACATCTCAGCAAGCAGAGCGAGGACGTGGTCGACGCCGTAATATTCGCCTTTGCCGCCGTCGACCTAGAGCTTTGGAGAATTCCCCGTGCGCACTCTGATCGTGACCGCCTTCGTATCCCTCGACGGAGTAATGGAAGGCCCAGGTGGCGAGCCGGGCTACCGCAACTCCGGGTGGACGTTCAGAGACGTCGAGTTCGATGCAGCGGCCTACGAAATAAAGGGCCGCGAGCAAGAAGAGACCACCGCACTGCTGCTGGGCAGGACGTCGTACGAGGCGTTCGCGCCGATCTGGCCGACCATGGACGACTTCGCCGGGTACAACGCGATGCCTCGGTATGTGGTGTCGACGACGCTCGAGGGCGAGGACTCCCGATGGCCGGCAACGATTCTGCGTTCACTCGACGAGGTCGCGGCTCTCAAGCAGACCGAGGGCGGCCCTATCGCCGTGCATGGGAGTGCAACGCTCGGACACGGTCTCGCGGACGCGGGCCTCGTCGACCGCTACCACTTGCTGACTTTCCCGCTGCTGCTCGGAGCCGGAAAGCGGCTGTTCAGCGATGCCGACAAGGACACGACGAAACTGGTTCTCGTGGAGCACGAGACGTACGGGAACGGTGTGCAGAAGCAGGTCTTCGACGTCGTTCGGTAGGTGCCGGGCGGGCGCGCCGGGACCGTCAGTTGTTCGTTGTCCGCTTCGCGGTGGGTCTCGACTTCTTGCTCCCCGAAGCCTGTAGGCCTTCCATCACCAGCAGCAGATACTGATCCGCGAGTTGCTCGGCGCTGAGCTTTCCGGACGGAGTGAACCAGCGGACTGCGACCCACACCGAGTCGCGCAGGAAGCGGTAGGCGATCACCGGGTCGAGATCGTCTCGGAACTTGCCCTGCGCAATGCCGTCCTCGATAACCTTGATCCAGATGCGGCGAACGTCGGTTTCGGCTTTCGTCAGATAGGCGAACCTGGGGAATTGGGACAGATAGTTCCGCTCGTTCTGGATAACGGTGATCGCCGCACGATGAGGTCCGAGCGACACGAATGCCGCAACGATGAGCTCGCGGAGCGTGGTGACAGGATCCTGTTCTCGCTCGACGATCTCGG
>NZ_LVCV01000490.1 GCF_001647195.1 Rhodococcus sp. EPR-157
GGAGAGCACCCCCGCTGCATCACCGATCTCGCGGACGGTGGTCGAGCGAAATCCCTTTTCCGCGAAGAGTTCGGCTGCGATCTCGACCAGCGCCTGCCGACGCTCCGACCCCTGACCCGATTGCTCGCTGCTCCTGCCACCGCTGCTGTTTCGTCCACGAACGTTGTTGCGGCCGGTGCTGCGCGGCTGCGGCGTCGATGCGGCCCGGGAGGATTTCGGTGATGCAGCCATAGCTGAATTATTCACTTTCTACTCGGCGTGCGTCGGATCGGGGCTGCACCGTCCGGCGCGGCAGACCCGCGGCGCCTTCGAGTGCGGCAACGTGCACCCGGGGGAGTCCGAACAGTTGTGAACTCGAATGCGCGCGCTTGAAGTACAACTGCATGTCGTGCTCCCAGGTGATGGCGATACCGCCGTGAAGCTGGACGCACTCCGCCGCTACAGCTGTGAAGGCCTCCGAACAGTAGGCTCGTGCAACGCCTGCGGAGGTGTGTCGATCTGGAGACGATGCCGCGAAATATGCTGTTGCCCTTGCAGTCTCGACGAGTACGTGTAGATCGGCCATTCGGTGTTTGAGTGCCTGGAAACTGCCGATGGGACGTGCGAACTGCACCCTCGACTTGGTGTGCTCGACGGTGAGCTCCAGGCACCGCGCCGCAGCTCCGACTTGTTCGCCGGCAAGGAGAACCATGCCCCGATCGATCGCCTGTTCCAGTACGGCTGAGGCATCGGTAGTCTCGAGTCGGCGCGCAGCAGCACCGTCGAATGCAACTTCGTAGAGCGCACGAGTGGGGTCCATCGTTGCGCCCCCGGAGCACAGCACCCCCCGAGCGCGAGCATCGACTTCGAAGAGTTCCATTCCGTCCGCTGATCGGGCGGCGACGAGGAGCGTCGACGCCGAGGCGGCATCGAGGACGTAGTGTGCCCGCCCTGTCAACGACCACTCGTCGTCGTACCGTGCTTCTACGGGTGCCCCGTGGGACCAGTCGCCCTGTTCGTCGGCCGCGCACAGCGACACGATCGACGAACCTGCAGCGATGTCGGGCAGCAGACGGGCTTTGGCTTCCTCATCGTCGGACGCCTCGACGAGCGCTGCACACACACCGGACGATCCAAGTGCAGGCGAAGGTACGAGCGCCCTACCCAATTCCTCGGCGACGATGAGTTGATCGACCGGTCCGCCACCGGACCCTCCGAACTGCTCACCGATCGAGATCCCGCCGACACCGACTTGTTCGCACAGGAGCGTCCACAGCTCACGATCGAACCTGTCGTTGGACGTCATAGCTGCACGCACAGCCGCCGGCGTCGCCTTCTTGGTCAACACCGCGCGCATGGTTTCGGCGAGCATCCTCTGATCTTCGGTCAGCGCATTCACAGGGACTCCAGAACGCGCCGACGGTGTACGGCGGCCGTACCCCACGAGGACTGCAGTGCACGAACTTTGGTGGTCCACAGTGACAGGTCGTATTCCATGGTGTAGCCGATCGCCCCATGCACCTGCAGTGCCGTGCGGCTCGACGAGTTCGCCGCGGTGCCGCAGACGACCTTCGCGGCCGAAGCGTCTCGCCGCGCGTGCCGTGAGTTCGCGCCGACCGACAGTGCGGCGTTGAACAGGACGGGTCGCGCCAACTCCAGGCCGATGAAGACGTCGGCCAATGCATGCTTGATCGCTTGGAACGATCCGATCGGTCGTCCGAACTGCTGCCTGGACTTGGCGTAGTCGACAGTGGCGTCCAACATGGCCTGACCAGCACCCAGAAGCTGCGCGGCGCAGGCCAGCGTGGCGAGCACCTCGGCTCTGTCGATTGCTTCGGTACTGTCGCCTCCAGCGATCTGAGTACCTTCGGCCACAACCTCGCCCAACCGGCGCGACGGATCGATCGATTCGTGAACGGCTATGACCGTTGCTGTGGACACCGATGCTGTGGATACCGATGCTGTGCGTGCCAGCAGCACGACATCTGCCATAGCCGGATCGACCGCGTACGGCACGTGCGGTTCCATCGCCAACGTCGAGATCAGCTGTCCCGACGCAAGGCCCGGCAACCACTCCCGCTGTTGTTCGGAGGGGAGGGCCCCCAACAGGGCGGGCACGGCCACGATCGATTCCACTACCGGGCCGGGCACGGCCCATTTTCCCAGCCGCTCGAGCGCAACGACCATGTCCACCGGATCGGCGCCGAGTCCATCGAATTCGGGATCGATCGACAGGCTGGTAACTCCGAGTTGGGCCAGCGAAGTCCACAAATTTCGGCAGGGGAGTACGTCGCCGGATGCGAGGGCCCGGCTGACAGTCGGGACGTCGGCCGCACCCAGCATCGAATCCAGACTCGCAGCGAAATCGAGTTGTGAGGCGTCCAAAGCGAATCTCATCGCTCTGCCCTCGGTAGGCCGAGCAGTCGTTCGGCTATGACGTTGCGTTGAATTTCGTTGGTGCCGGCATAGATTGGGCCCGACAGTGAAAACAGGTACCCGTCGGTCCAGGAACTTGCACGTTCGGCGCCCGCCCCGAGGATCTCGAGGGCCGTCTCGTGCAGTGCTACGTCGAGTTCGGACCAGAACACCTTGGTCACCGAAGATTCCGCTCCGAGGCTCCCGCCCTCTGCCAGTCGCGTGACGGTCCCGAAGGTGTGAAGCCGATACGCCTGTGCCGCGATCCACGCATCCACGACTCGGTCACCGACGGCATCCGATCTACCGCCGTGTTCGTCGAGCAACGACACCAGCTTCTCCGCGGCCGTCACGAATCGGCCTGGACTGCGCAGTGACATTCCGCGTTCGTTGCTGGAGGTGCTCATTGCCACGCGCCAGCCATCATCCGGCTTGCCGATGACATCGGAGTCGGGGACGAATACACCGTCGAGGAATATTTCGGCGAAACCCGGTTCGCCGTCGAGTTGTGCGATGGGTCGCACAGTCACGCCGTCGGCAGTGAGCGGAAACATGCAGTACGTGAGTCCGCGGTGTCGGGGAGCGGACGGGTCGGAGCGAAAGAGGCCGAATGCTCTGTCGGCGAAACTCGCTCGTGAACTCCATGTCTTCTGGCCGTCGAGAATCCAACCGCCGTCGGTTCGCTTGGCCGTCGATCTGATGCCTGCGAGATCGCTCCCCGCTTCGGGCTCGGACCATGCCTGCGCCCAGATATCGTCCGCTCTGGCCATGCGAGGGAGTATCCGGTCCAGCTGTTCCTCTGTCCCGTGCTCGAACAGCGTCGGGGCGAGGAGAAAGATCCCGTTCTGACTGACGCGTGCCGGTGCGCCGGCGGCGTAGTACTCCTCCTCGAACACCACCCACTCGAGCATGGATGCGTCTCGGCCCCCGTATCGTTCGGGCCAGGACACCACCGAGTACTTCGCGGACGCAAGAGAGCGTTCCCACTCCCTGTGCGCTTCGAACCCTTCCGCCGTGTCCAAGGACGGCAGAGGAGTGCTCGGTAGGTGCGTGCGCAGAAACGTCCGCGCGCTGTCGCGAAACGCTTCGGTGGCGGTATCGAGATCGAGATCCATCCCCGTCAGCTCTTTTCGGTCGTCGATGTCGCGGAGCTCTTCATGGATTTCGCGTCCATCCCGCCGAGCGAATCAGCGTCCACTTCCGCATTATGCGAATGCGCGAAATGGTGCAATCCGAACACCGAATCCATCCCGGATCGCATTCCCATGAGATCTTCGCATTGGTTGACAGCCTTCTTCGTCAATGCGAGCCCGAAGGCAGGCATGGCTGCGATCCGGTCGGCGAGTGCAGTGGTTTCGGACTCGAGTTCGGCGCGGGGAACCACTCGGTTGACCATGCCCCACTCGAAAGCTTCTGCGGCAGAGAACCTATCGCCCGTGAACAGGATCTCTTTCGCTCGACGCGGACCGAGAACCCACGGATGTGCGAAATACTCGACGCCCGGAATTCCCATCCGAACGACTGGATCCGAGAAAAACGCATCATCGCTCGCGACGATGAGATCGCAGATCCACGACAGCATCAGCCCGCCCGCGATGCATGCCCCCTGCACCGATGCGATCGTCGGTTTCGGAATGTCCCGCCACCGACGGCACATTCCGAGGTAGACCTCCATCTCACGCGCGAATCGTTGGTCACCGCCGGTCTTTCGGACGTGATCCCACCACAGGACCGCCCTGTTCTCGTAGTGCGCGTCGACATCGCGTCCTGGAGTGCCGATATCGTGGCCCGCCGAGAAATGCTTGCCGTTACCTGCAAGGACGATGACCTTGACGCGGTCGTCCTCCACCGCGTCGGTGAAGGCGCGGTCCAGCGCGTACGTCATTGCCGAATTCTGGGCGTTGCGGTATTCGGGCCGATTCATCGTGACGATCGCCGTCGAACCACGCACCTCGTACGTGACAACGTTCTCTTCGGTTTCATTCGTCATCGGAGCTCCTCGCGCAGTACACGTTTGAGTATCTTTCCGCCCGCGTTCCGGGGCAGCTCGTTCCGTAATTCCACTGTCTTGGGTACCTTGAATCCCGCCAGCACGGTGCGGCAGTGGGTGAGCAGGGCTTCGGCGTCGATCTGTGCGCCTGGCGACGGGACGACGACGGCAACTCCGACCTCTCCGAGTCGTGGATCGGACTTGCCCACGACCGCGACATCGGCCACACCCGCGAAACGCAGGATCACCTGCTCGATCTCGGCGGGATAGACGTTGAACCCGCCCGAGATGTACATGTCCTTCACTCGATCGGTGACAGTGAGATACCCGCGGTGATCGAGCCTTCCGACGTCCCCTGTGTGCAGCCAACCGTCGCGGTCGATCGCGGCTGCGGTAGCTTCCGGGTCGTCGAGATAGCCGAGCATCACGTTGGGGCCGCGTACCAGGATCTCGTCGCGGTCTCCGATTCTGATCTCGCATCCGGCGGCCGCACGTCCCGAGCTCGAAGCAACCGTCTTCGCATCGTCGCCCGGGCGACACATCGTCGCGACGACGGCTTCGGTGAGTCCGTACGCGGTCAACGTCGTGTCGATGGTCAACTCGTCCCGCATGCGCTCGATCAGCGTGACGGGTACGACGGCTGCACCGGTGACGGCGAGCCGCAACGACGACAGGTCGTACTCGGGTCGTGAGGGATGGTCGAGAATCGTCGAGAAGATCGTCGGAGCGCCGGGAAGCACGGTGATTCGGTTGCGATCGATCACCCTCATGGCTGTCTCCGGGTCGTACACAGCCATGGGGTAAATCGTCGCGCCGACGGAGAGGGCAGCAAGAATTCCTGCCTTGAAACCGAAACTGTGAAAGAACGGATTGACGACGAGGTAGCGATCGCCGACTTTCAAGCCCGTGCACTCCGCCCATGCGCGAGCGACCGACAGTGATTGACGGTGTGCACTCATAGCGCCTTTGCTCTTGCCGGTGGTTCCCGATGTGAAGAGGATGTCGCTGACCGAGTCACCGGTGAGCGCATTCGACCTCTCCAGGATGGTGGATTCCGGCGTTGCGGTTGCGAGCGCGGCAAGTTCGGACCAGCGCGTGACGGGCCCGTGCGAGGGCCTGGTGTCGATGCCCAGCGGAATCGTGACGACCTGTAGGCGACTCAGTGCGGCGAAATCGAGCTCCGCCAGGCGATCTACGCCGAGGAACCTGTCGGGGACCACGAGCAAACGCGCGCGGGTCCGCTCGAGAATGTCGGTCGCCTCCGCAGTGGTGTAGCGAGTATTGATCGGCACCAGCACGGCGCCTGCGACATGGGCCGCCAGGGCGCTGACGATCCAGTGATACGTGTTCGGAGCCCAGAGCGCCACGCGGTCGCCATATTCGACTCCCAGGGTGATGAAGGCGCGCGCGGTCTCTGTCACACAGTCGAGCAATTCGCGAAAGGAGATCCGAACGGAGCCGTCGACGATGGCATCTGCGTCGGCGAACGCTGCGGCGGCGTGCATCAACGCACTCGGGGTGGTCTGCCCGTAGTCCGACACTGTCAACTCCTAGCTGAGCAAGGGCTTGGTTTGTTAACGTACCCGAATGGGCAGCGAAGAGGGAAGAGTCGAGCACGGCGAAGATTTCGATGCCGACCGTTTTCGTCGAACGGTGCGAGAGTGGCTGAGCGATAACCTCGCCGGTCGGTTCGGCGCGTTGAAGGGCCTGGGCGGACCGGGGCGTGAACATGAGGCATTCGACGAGCGCCTCGCGTGGGACCGCCATCTGGCCGCATCTGGATGGACATGCCTCGGCTGGCCGACCGAGTACGGAGGCCGCGCGCTACCTCTCGAACTCCAGGTGATCTTTCACGAGGAATACGCACGGGCGAACGCTCCGGCTCGTGTGAGCCACATCGGCGAGGAACTGCTCGGGCCGACGCTCATCGCGTTCGGAACACCGGAGCAGAAGTCCAGGTTTCTCCCGTCCATCAATTCGGTGAGCGAACTGTGGTGCCAGGGCTACTCCGAGCCAGGTGCCGGATCCGACCTCGCCGCAGTGTCGACCGCGGCGGCGCTCGACGGCAACGAGTGGGTCATCACGGGGCAGAAGGTGTGGACTTCGCTTGCACACCTGTCCGATTGGGCGTTCGTTCTCGTCCGGTCCGAGAAGGGTTCGGCGCGTCACGCCGGATTGTCCTACCTGCTCGTTCCGATGAAGCAGGACGGCGTCACAGTGCGCCCGATCACTCAGCTGACCGGGACCTCGGAATTCAACGAGGTCTTCTTCGACGGCGCGCGAACCTCCGCAGACCTCGTTGTCGGAGAACCCGGCCAGGGATGGTCGGTTGCGATGGCGACCCTGGGATTCGAACGCGGCGTGTCGACGCTGGGGCAGCAAGTGGGCTTCGCGCGTGAATTGGAGGGCATCATCTCGGTAGCGTGCAGCAATGGCAGTATCGACGATCCAGCGGTCCGCGAGAAGCTGACGAGAGCGTGGATCGGATTGCGCGTGATGCGTGCCTACGCTGCATCGACCCTCGGCGGTTCAGGTACAGCAGGGGAGGATTCGATCTCCAAATTGCTGTGGGCCAATTGGCATCGAGGGCTGGGGGAGCTCGCCATGGAGGTCGTCGGGCCGTCGTCGATGCTGTCGGACACCGGAGAACTGGACGACTGGCAACGGCTGTATCTGTTCACCCGAGCAGACACCATCTATGGCGGTTCCAACGAAATACAGCGAAACATCATCTCCGAGCGCGTGCTCGGACTTCCGCGAGAGGCGCGCCCGTGAACACCCAGAACCATACGAAGTCAGGGGTCTCGAATACAGGGTCCCCGATGCCAGGATCACTGTCGCAACCTCCCGTCGAGACGCCAGGGCATGGACTTCTGGCCGGGCGAACGGTCGTCGTGACGGCGGCTGCAGGCACCGGAATCGGCAGTGCGACCGCGCGTCGGGCGCTGATGGAAGGTGCCGACGTCCTCGTGTCCGACGTTCACGACCGCCGACTCGAAAGTACGCGCGCCGAACTCGCAGCGTTGGGGCTCGGCAGGGTCGAAGCGCTGACGTGTGATGTCACCAGCACGAGCGGCGTCGACGCCCTGATCGACGGTGCCGTCGCGGCACTGGGGCGGATCGATGTACTGGTGAACAACGCAGGCCTCGGCGGCGAGACCCCGGTCGTCGACATGACGGATGAGCAGTGGTCACGGGTTCTGGATGTGACTCTGAACGGTACCTTTCGGTGCACTCGCGCTGCGCTGAACTACTTCCGGGGCGTCGAGCACGGTGGAGTGATCGTCAACAATGCGAGTGTGCTGGGTTGGCGTGCGCAGCACGGTCAAGCGCACTACGCCGCCGCGAAAGCCGGCGTGATGGCGTTGACGCGCTGCAGCGCGATCGAAGCCGCCGAATACGGCGTTCGCATCAATGCGGTCGCGCCGAGCATCGCCAACCACGCATTTCTCGCCAAGGTCACCTCCGAGGAACTGCTGGAGAAGCTGGCGTCCGACGAGGCCTTCGGCCGTGCTGCGGAGCCGTGGGAGATCGCATCGACGATCGCCTTTCTGGCAAGCGACTACTCGACGTACCTCACCGGGGAGGTCGTCTCGGTGTCGAGCCAGCGCGCGTAGAGAACAGGCATCCAGGTCAGCGCGCGCCGTACACGGGTACCGGCGTCTCTGAACGTGACAGCAGATCACGAACTGCCGGACCGATTTTCGACGGATCCCATCGTGCTCCGTTGTCGATGGACGGACCGTGACGCCACCCCTCGGCCACTCGAACGATGCCTCCTTCCACTTCGAAGATGCGCCCGGTGACGTCCCCCGACTCGGCGCTACCGAGCCAGACCACCAGGGGCGAGACATTTTCGGGCGCCATCGCATCGAAACCGCTCGTAGGCTCGGCCATGTCCTCGGCAAATGCGGATTCGGTCATGCGCGTGCGCGCAGCTGGTGCGATCGCGTTGACCGTGATGCCATAGCCGGCGAGTTCGCTGGCGGCAACCAGTGTCAGCCCAGCGATTCCCGCTTTCGCCGCGGAATAGTTGCCTTGCCCGACGCTTCCCTGCAACCCCGCGCCGGAGCTGGTGTTGACGATGCGGGCATCGACCGGACGGCCGGCCTTGAACTCTGATCGCCAGTACGCAGCGGCGTGGCGCAGCGGCGCGAAATGTCCCTTGAGGTGTACACGGATGACGGCATCCCACTCGTCCTCACCCAGGTTGGCCAGCATGCGGTCGCGTAGAAAACCCGCATTGTTGATCAGCACATCGACCGTTCCGAACTGCTCGACCGCGGTGCCGATCAACCTGCCTGCGCCATCCCAGTCCGCGACATCGTCCGAGTTCGCGACGGCGTGGCCACCTGCAGAACGGATTTCGTCCACCACGTCCTGTGCGGGGCCTGCCGAACCGTTCGACCCATCGATCGAGACGCCGACATCGTTGACCACGACCTTGGCGCCCTCGGCTGCGAATGCGAGCGCGTGCGCGCGTCCGATCCCGCGGCCGGCTCCAGTGACGACGACGACGCGGTCTCTGCACAGATCTGTCATGAACGATCCCTCTCCGAATCAACTGTTGCTCTGTCGGTGTCTGTTGTCTTGTTCGTAGTTGCCGCCTCGAGGAACGCGGGTCGCTCGCCGCCTCCGTGGACGGCCAGCATCGCTCCGCTGACGTAGGCGGCGGCGGGTGATGCCAGGAAAACCGCGCACGCGCCTACATCTGCGGGCGTGGCGAGTCGTCCCAACGGGACGGTACGTGCGACGGCAGCGACGCCGTCCTCACCGCCGTAGTGCAGAGCGCTCTGCTCGGTCTCGACCATGCCGACGTTCAGTCCGTTGACGCGGACCTTGGGTGCCCATTCGACGGCCAGCGACGTCGTAAGGTTGTCCAGTCCAGCTTTGGCGGCTCCGTACGCTGCCGTGCCGGGGGAGGGGCGAAGCGCGCTCACGCTGCTGATCATCGTGATGGACCCGCCCGTAAGCTGCTGCTGCATAACCTCGTTGGCTGCCCGGGCAACCGTCAGGGGCGCGAGGAGGTTCAGCTCGATGATCTTGCGGTGAAAGCGTCCGCTGGCCTCCGCTGCCAGCGCGAACGGGGAACCACCTGCATTGTTGACAACAGCATCGAGTCGTCCGTGTCGCTTCATGATGTGCGCGACGAGATCGGATACTTCTTCCTCGCTTCGAACATCGCACCCCAGAAACTCGGCTTCGCGGTCACCCACGACTATCGGCGTGTCAGGCTGTCGTCGCGCGCAGGTGATCACCACGTACCCGGCAGCGAGGAAGGCTCGTGAAATTCCGACACCGACCCCGCGTACCCCGCCGGTGACCAGTACGACCTGACCATCTCCAGCTGACGGCACCGCTACCTCCTCGATCGTAAGGATCGACGAACTCCATGAGCGCATCGGTTCGACTGTGTTAACTTACCAAGCACATGCTTGCTTTGGACGAAAAAAGTAAGGATCGAATTTTGACTGTCACCGTTTCCACGCCAGAACCCGGCATCGTCGCTGTCACGATCGACTACCCGCCGGTGAATGCGATTCCCGTCCAGGGGTGGTTCGACCTTGCCCGCGCAGTCCGTGAAGCAGGGGAGGATACCGAGACCCATGTAGTCGTACTTCGGGCCGAGAACCGAGGATTCTGTGCCGGGGTCGATATCAAGGAAATCGAAAGGTTCTCGGGCTACGACCATCTCATCGGTGCCAACAAGGGATGCGCGGCTGCTTTCTCGGCGGTCTACGACTGCGAGGTACCGGTCATCGCTGCAGTGCAGGGTTTCTGTCTCGGCGGAGGTATCGGGCTCGTCGGTAATGCCGACGTGGTCGTGGCCTCCGAAGACGCTACCTTCGGCGTTCCCGAAGTCGACCGCGGTGCCCTCGGGGCGGCGACTCATCTCGCCCGTCTCGTGCCCCAACACCTCATGCGAACGCTTTATTACACGGCTCGCCCGATCGATGCGAAAGCATTGCAGCACTTCGGCTCCGTGTACGACGTCGTCCCGCGAGACCAACTCGACGAAGCGGCGCTACGGATCGCCCGCGACATCGCAGCGAAGGACACCAGGGTCATTCGAGCTGCGAAAGAGGCGCTGAACGGGATCGACGTGCAACCGGTTCACCGCAGCTACCGGTTCGAGCAAGGATTCACCTTCGAGCTCAACCTCTCGGGCGCAGCCGACGAGGCGCGTCGAGCCTCCCTGCGCAACAACTTTCGAGCATCAACAGAAGCGGACGAAGGCAAATGAGCACACCCGCACGACGTGACAAGACCACCACCCTCGAATCGATCGTGGCAGAACTCTCCGATGGGATGACGATCGGTATCGGCGGCTGGGGGTCGCGCCGAAAACCGATGGCCGCGGTGCGGGCACTGATGCGCTCGCCCCTGAAAGACCTCACCATCGTGTCGTACGGGGGACCGGACGTGGGTTTGCTCTGTGCTGCCGGCAAGGTTCGAAGAGTGGTCTTCGGGTTCGTCTCGTTGGACTCCATCCCGTACGACCCGTGGTTCGCAAAGGCCAGGACGACAGGTTCGATAGAGGTCCGCGAGGTCGACGAAGGCATGCTCAACGCCGGCCTGCGCGCGGCTGCAGCGCGGCTGCCGTTCCTGCCCATTCGAGCCGGACTCGGTTCGGATGTGATGACCTATTACCCCGAGCTGCGCACAGTGAGGTCGCCGGATCCGGTTGCCGGCACCGATGACTACGAGGAACTCGTCGCGATGCCGGCGCTGAACCTCGATGCGGCGTTCGTTCATCTCAATCGTGCGGACGCGAGTGGGAACGGTGTCTACCTCGGACCCGACCCGTACTTCGACGATCTGTATCTACTTGCTGCACGGCGCCGCTACCTGACCTGTGAGCACATCGTGACCACGGCCGAGCTCGTCGCCGCCGCACCGCCGCAGGCCATGTTGACCAATCGCATGATGGTCGATGCAGTCGTCGAGGCACCGGGTGGCGCTCACTTCACCTCGTGCGTACCGGACTACAACCGAGACGAGGAGTTCCAGAGGGCATACGTTTCGGCCGCCGCCAACGACGACGACTGGTCGATCTTCTACGAGAACTATCTGTCGGGAATCAGCGTCGGCAACTCCGAGGTGGCGAAGTGACAACTCCTACTGTGACCGTGACCCGAGCAGAGATCTGCGCGACCGCGTGCGCCGACCTCCTCGCCGGAGCGGGCGAGATCATGGCCAGCCCGATGGGGTTGATGCCGAGTATCGGTGCACGGCTTGCGCGTTCGACCAGCGAACCGGATCTTCTGCTGTCCGACGGTGAGGCCTATCTGCTCGACGACACCCCGGCGCTCGGAGCTCCGGGCACCCTCGAGGGGTGGATTCCGTACCGAAAGGTGTTCGATGTGGTCGCATCCGGACGACGACATGTGATCATGGGCGCCAACCAACTCGATCGCTTCGGCAACCAGAACATCTCCTGCTTCGGACCGCACGCGCAGCCGACCCGGCAGATGTTCGGCGTTCGAGGCGGTCCGGGAAACACGATCAATCACCGCACCAGCTACTGGGTTCCCAGGCATTCGGCCCGAGTGTTCGTCGACCGCGTCGACATGGTGTCCGGCGTCGGGTACGACAGGCTTCCCGACAACCCATCGGCTCGGTTTCTCGACGTCCATCGCGTCGTGACCAACCTCGCTGTCCTGGACTTCTCGGGCCCGGGCAACACCATGAGACTGATCTCCGTGCATCCGGGCGTGTCCGTCGGCGATGTAGTCGACGCCACCGGTTTCGACTTGGACATCTCCGACGTCGCCGAAACCCGAACGCCGACAGAACACGAGCTGCACCTGATTCGCAACGACATCGATCCGCGCGGTGCGCGTGAGAAGGAGGTGCCGACGCCGTGACGCGATTGAAGACCGCATTCACCGAGCTCGTCGGAGTGGAACATCCCGTCGTCCAGACTGGAATGGGTTGGGTCGCCGGACCGCGGCTCGTCGCGGCGACATCCAACGCGGGCGGTCTGGGCATACTGGCGTCGGCGACGATGACGTATGCCGAACTGGACGCGGCGATCGCCAAGACGAAAGCGGCAACCGACCGTCCGTTCGGAGTCAACATCAGAGCCGATGCGTCCGACGCGGCAGAGCGAGTCGAATTGCTGATCCGGCAGAACGTTCGTGTCGCATCGTTCGCGCTCGCTCCGCGGCCCGAGCTGATCGCCACTCTCAAAGATGCCGGGGTTGTGGTAATTCCGTCTATCGGCGCGGCCAAACATGCCAGGAAGGTCGCTGGATGGGGAGCCGACGCGGTCATCGTGCAGGGCGGTGAAGGCGGCGGGCACACCGGTCCGGTAGCGACGACTTTGCTGCTTCCCTCGGTACTCGATGCCGTCGACATTCCCGTCGTCGCGGCCGGCGGTTTCTTCGACGGTCGCGGCCTGGCTGCAGCACTGTCCTACGGCGCGGCAGGCGTCGCGATGGGTACACGATTTCTCCTCACTCAGGAGAGCACGGTTCCGGACGAAGTGAAGGACCGCTATCTCGCGTCCGGCTTGGACGGAACCGTCGTCTCCACTCGGGTGGACGGGATGCCCCACCGAGTGCTGCGCACGCCGCTGGTGGAATCACTGGAGAGTTCGTCGCGGGCACGGGGTTTCCTCCACGCGGCCCGCAATGCGTCGAAGTTCAAGAAGATGACCGGCATGTCCGTCTCCACGATGCTTCGGGACGGTAGGGCAATGCGGCACGGAAAGGATCTGTCCTGGGCGCAGGTATTGATGGCTGCCAATACACCGATGCTTCTCAAGGCCGGACTCGTGGAGGGCAACACGCAGGCGGGCGTCCTCGCATCCGGGCAGGTGGTCGGCATGCTCGACGATCTGCCCACCTGCGCCGAATTGATCGAGGCGATTGTCGCGGAAGCAATCGCCTCGATCGACCGGGTCGCCGGGCTAGTGGAACGACCTACCCGAGTCGTTCGATGATCGTCACGTTCGCGGTTCCTCCACCCTCACATATCGTCTGCAGTCCGTAGCGGCCCTGGGTGCGCTCGAGCTCGCACAGTAGCGTCGCGAACAGCTTTGTTCCGGTCGCACCGAGCGGATGGCCCAGTGCGATGGCGCCTCCGTTGACATTGACCTTCGCGGGGTCGGCCCCGAGCTCTTGGATCCAGGCAAGCACGACGGGGGCGAACGCCTCGTTGATCTCGATGACGTCGATGTCCTCGATCGAGAGTCCTGCCCTCTTCAATGCGTACTTGGTAGCAGGGATGGGTGCACTCAACATGTAGATCGGATCACTTCCGCGGGCGCTGAGATGATGTACTCGGGCGCGCGGGGTCAGCTCGTACCTTCGAACTGCCGACTCGGACACAAGTAGTGCTGCACTGGCACCGTCGGAAATCTGACTCGCAAGGGCAGCGGTGAGACGACCGTCGGGGACCAACGTCGGCAGCGACGCCATCTTCTCGAGCGAGGTCGACCTCGGACCCTCGTCCACAGTGTGGCCGTCCACCGCGACGATTTCTCGGTCGAAGCGACCTTCGTGGATCGCGGCGCGAGCCCGGGTGTGGCTCGACAGCGCAAACTCCTCCATGAGTTGCCGGCTGATGGACCACTTTTCGGCGATCATTTCTGCGCCGCGGAACTGCGACACTTCCTGTTTGCCGTATCGATGCTCCCAGCCGGCCGAGCCTGCGAACGGGGTGTCGAACCCGTACTCACGTCCGGCGGTCATGGCGGCCGCGATCGGGATCTTGGACATGTTCTGAACCCCGCCCGCTACGATCACGTCCGCGGTTCCGCTCATGATTGCCTGCGCTGCGAAATGGATGGCCTGTTGGCTGGATCCGCACTGTCGGTCCACCGTCACGCCCGGTACCTGTTCGGGGTAGCCTGCCGCCAACCACGCCGTACGGGCAATGTTCCCCGCCTGGGGCCCGATCGCATCGACGCATCCGAAAATGACGTCGTCGACGTCGACGGGGTCTACCGGAGTTCGATCGAGGAGTGATCGAAGGACTCCAGCACCCAGATCGGCCGGATGAATCTCGGACAGAGCGCCGCCACGTTTGCCGATGGGCGTTCGAACGGCGTCGACGACGTAGGCCTCGGGCATGTCTCTCCTCGCGATTGGGCACCACCGAATCACAGACGTCGGCGGTTGTCTCCCCGCGATCGTAACAACCAAGCAATTGGTTAACTAGAGAATCGACGCTTCCATTGCATCCGCCGCAACGACCCGGCAGTACCACCGAGCTTCGACAGCGCAATGATCGTCAAGGATTCCCTCGTGCATGAGGTGGACGTCACTCGCTTTCTACTCGACGAGGAAATTACCTCGGTACAGATCATCAAGCCTGCGGCGAACGCTCACGCGCCTGCGGGACTGCAGGACCCGCAGATTGCGATCTTCGCCACCGAGTCCGGTCGCCACGTCGATGCCGAGGTGTTCGTTACCACCGGAATCGCGTACGAGGTCCGTACCGAAGTCGTCGGTGAACTCGGCAGCGCCATGATCGGACTCGATGTCGGGTTGGTCCGCAAGAGCACGCCAGGTGTATGGGGCGGCACCACTACGCCTTCGTTCAAGGAGCGTTTCGGGCAGGCCTACGACACCGAGAT
>NZ_LVCV01000491.1 GCF_001647195.1 Rhodococcus sp. EPR-157
GCCGCCGTATGCGCGGCAGGCGTGAAGTCGCTCGAAAGCGGTGAGCGCGTTGAGGTGGAGATGGTGGATCGCACGTCCATCTGACCTGTTGCACGACTTTCGGCGCCGCGCGAGGTGGACTCGCGCGGCGCCGAAAGTGCCGTAGATGGATCAGGTGAGATCGAAGCGGTCGAGCATCATGACCTTGTCCCATGCCGCGACGAAGTCCTTGACGAACTTCTCCTCGGCGTCATCGCACGCGTACACCTCTGCGAGAGCGCGCAGCTCGGAGTTCGAGCCGAACACGAGATCGTTCCGTGTGCCGGACCACTTGACTTCCCCTGTTGCGGCATCCTTCCCCTCGTAGATGCCCTCCTCGGCGGTGGGAGCCCATTCGGTTCCCATGTCGAGCAGGTTGACGAAGAAGTCGTTCGTCAACGCACCTGGATTCGAGGTCAGAACGCCGTGCGCCGACTGGTTGAAGTTGGCCCCGAGGACGCGAAGTCCGCCGACGAGCACGGTCAGTTCCGGTGCGCTGAGGGTGAGCAGGTTCGCCCGGTCGACCAGTGCGTACTCGGCGGGCAGTCGTTGACCCTTTCCGATGTAGTTGCGGAATCCGTCGGCGTTCGGCTCGAGCGCCGCAAACGACTCCACATCGGTCTGATCCTGCGTCGCGTCGGTGCGGCCGGGAGTGAACGGTACGGCGATGTCGTGGCCGGCCTGCTTGGCAGCCTGCTCGACAGCTGCAACCCCGCCGAGCACGACGAGATCAGCGAATGAAATCTTCGCTCCACCAGCGGAGTTGAACGATTCCTGAATACCCTCGAGCACGCGGATCGACTGCGCGAGTGTGTCGGGTTCGTTGACTTCCCAGCCTGCCTGCGGCTGTAGGCGGATACGTCCGCCATTCGCGCCGCCGCGCTTGTCGCTGCCGCGGAAGGACGACGCCGATGCCCATGCGGTCGAGATCAGCTGTGCGCTCGAGAGTTCCGAGTCGAGGAGCTTCGACTTGAGATCGGCGATCTCCGCGTCTCCGACGAGGTCATGATCGACGGCGGGGATCGGGTCCTGCCAGATCAAGGTCTCGGAAGGGACCTCCGGACCGAGGTACCGCGAAACGGGTCCGAGGTCACGGTGCGTCAGTTTGAACCATGCCTTCGAGAACTCCTCGGCGAGCTCCTCCGGGTGATCGAGCCAGCGACGAGTGATCTGCTCGTAGATGGGATCGACACGCATCGCCATGTCGCTGGTCAGCATCATCGGTGCGTGGCGCTTGTTCGGGTCCGCCGGGTCCGGGACGAGATCCGTTGCTGCGCCACCGGTCGGTCGCCACTGCCACGCGCCGCCCGGTCCCTTGTGAACCTCCCACTCGTAGCCGTAGAGAGTTTCGAGGAAGGTGTTGTCCCACTTCGTCGGAGTCGGCGTCCAGGTGCCTTCGAGGCCACTGGTGATCGCGTCGGCGCCGACGCCGGTGCCGTAACTGTTCTTCCAGCCGAGACCCATCTGCTCGATCGGCGCGCCCTCGGGCTCTGGCCCGATGTGCGGCTCGGGATCTGCTGCCCCGTGCACCTTTCCGAAGGTATGACCGCCGATCGCGAGAGCCGCGGTTTCGATGTCGTTCATGGCCATCTTGCCGAAGGTGTCACGGATGTCGATTGCTGACCGCGCCGGGTCCGGCTGACCGTTGGGGCCTTCGGGGTTGACGTAGATCAAACCCATCTGGACTGCGGCGAGAGGGTTCTCGAGGTCACGATCGCCGGTGTAGCGCTCGTCACCGAGCCAGGTCTGTTCGGGGCCCCAGTACACGTCCTCTTCGGGCTCCCAGACGTCGACACGACCGCCGGCGAAACCGTAGGTCGGAAGGCCCATCGACTCGATCGCGACATTTCCGGTCAGAATGATCAGGTCGGCCCACGACAGCTTCTTGCCGTACTTCTTCTTGATCGGCCAGATCAGCCGGCGTGCCTTGTCGAGGCTTGCATTGTCGGGCCAGCTGTTCAGGGGCGCGAAGCGCTGCATGCCCGCACCCGCGCCGCCGCGTCCGTCCTGGATCCGGTAGGTGCCCGCGGAGTGCCACGCCATACGAATGAAGAACGGGCCGTAGTGCCCGAAGTCGGCTGGCCACCATGGCTGGGAGTCGGTCATAAGGGCTTCGATATCGGCCTTCACCGCTGCAAGGTCGAGAGTGTTGAACTCGGCCGCATAGTCGAAATCCTCGTCCATCGGATTTCCGACGGCCGGATTCTTCTTCAGAATCTGCAGGTTCAGGCTCTTCGGCCACCAGTCACGGTTGCTGCCGCCCTCTGCTGGGAAAGGCATGGAATTGTGCGCAACGGGACACTTGCCCCCATCCTGGGGCTGATCCTCGTTCATATCTTTTTCGCGAGTGGTGTGGTCTTCGGACACGAGATTCCTTCCGGGGCTGGCGGATCGGACTGATCACGACCTGAAGTCGCGAACTCTTAGGGGACCGAGCATCGGGGGCACGTGCCCCAGTAAACGACCTCGGCCTCGTCGATGGTGTAACCGCGCGGTTGCGATGCGGTGAGACACGGTGCCTCGCCGACGGCGCAATCGACGTCCTCGATCGCACCGCACGATCGGCACACGAGGTGATGGTGGTTGTCGCCCACGCGTGACTCGTAGCGGGCTACCGAGCCGGACGGCTGGATTCGCCTTAGCAGTCCGGCCGTGGTCAGTGCCGCAAGCACGTCGTACACCGCCTGCCTCGAGACGACCGGGAGGGTGTCGCGCACTGTGCGATACACCGTTTCGGTGTCGACGTGCGGGTTGGCAAGCACGGCGTCGAGAACTGCCAATCGTGGGCGGGTGACACGGAGTGAGGCCGCGCGCAGCATCTCCGAGTGTTCCGTCGTCGGTGGCATGAGTGGAATATCACACCCTTTTCTTGAACAAGTCAAGTCTTGCGGGAGAATTGCGAACGAAATTGTGTGTGAACAACGATGGACGACGGACAACTACGGTGCGTCGCGCCACCAGCTTCGGACGTAGAGAATCATTGCGGTGACCAGGCCCAGTACCACCCAGAGGATCACCGAGTAGTCCACCCATGAACCGACGGGTGGCGCGTCGGGGAGCAAATTCCTGATCGGAAG
>NZ_LVCV01000492.1 GCF_001647195.1 Rhodococcus sp. EPR-157
AGCGCACACGCCGGCAAGGCCACCAGGACGAGACAAATTGCAAGATCGTAGATTTTCGACACGGCGGTCCGATTGACCGTGATGTCGAACGCCTCACCACTTCGGGTACCGGACGGTCCTGCACCGACGTCCCAACCGGTCAGTGAATTGGTGACGACGACTTCCGCAGGAATCGACACCCGACCATCTGTGGTCTGAGCGAACACGCGCACGATCACAGAATCGGCTGTGTACCGGTCGAAGGGCCATGTACGGACATCTCCGTCGGCATAGATGGTTGCGGCAATCGGTCCCACAGCGCTTCCCGCCGAAAATACCAGTCGATCGTCGGTCGCTATCGGGGTCACGTCGACTACCACGTCGGTTGCAAGGAACCCGTTGTCGTCCACAAGATCGCGTCCGGGGTAGACGGACACCCGCGCGCCTATCGAAAAATCCGCTCCCGCGACCGAACTCACGTCGAGATACACGAGGGCGCCATCGGGATCCGGATCACGCTGGTCGGTCGGTTCACTCGAATGCGCCATCGCATATGCGATCAGCACTCCGACGTAACAGACGATCACTGCCACCGCAATGGCTGCTGTCTTGCGGAGTGACCTCGACTTGTCGACTGTCTCCACTGCGCGCCTCTCTGGCCTGCGTCCGACGTTGGCTCGAGCGCTCCGGTGTCGGGTCAGTGTAGGTGCGGAATAGCCGAGCACGCGGGCGAATTCGGCATCACACTTGTTGGGTACGACGTGCGGGCCGCTGCCGTGGTAGACAGATTTCGGTTGTGGTGAAGAGTGAACGAGGTGGTCGGTGTCCAACGAAACCCACATATGGGGGCGACCAGACCTGTCCTACCGACCCAGCACGCTCGGGACCGGCGTGCTCGTGCTCGCGCTCGCGTGCGCATGGCTGGGCCTGTATTCGATCAGCATTCTGGGATCGTTCTGGAGGTTGCGGAATCCGGATGCGCCCGCCCCCGAGCTCACAACGGGTGATCAGGTGGCGGACCTCGTTGCGTTGACGCTTCAGTTCGCGGTGGGCGTCGTGGCGGTCCTCTCGGTGTCGCTTCTGCGCCGGCGCGTTCTGACGTCGGTCCTACCCGGCCGCAGTGGTAGCGCTGCAGATGCGGCTATCGCGTGGTGCGCTGCAATTGCTGCATCCTCGGCATGTGCCCTGATGCTCGACCGGCTCGGGCTGGCACGATTCGACTTGTCGGTTCCGGCAGTGGTCGAGTCGCCCACGTTGGCGGTCGTGGCCGCCGTGTCGGCCGGATTGAGAGAAGAACCGCTCCTCGCGGCGCTACCGGTCCTACTCCTGGTCGGACGACTACCCATCGGGTGGATCATGATCCTTGCCGGCGCAATGCGCGGATCGCTGTATCTCTACTTCGGCGGCGGCGGGTTCGTGTGGGCAGCACTGTGGGGTGCAGCGGCGGTCTGGGTTTACTACAAGTACCGACGACTCTGGGTACTCGTGGTGGTGCACGGATTCGTCATGAACATCCAGGCGCTGGACCGCATCATCGACCTCGACAGCGCGGCAATGGTGCTGCAGTGGGGGAACGTGCTCGTTCTGTTCGGCGCACTCGCATTGTGGATTGTCCCGCGTGCACTCGACACCCTCCATCTGGGCGAAGAGAAGGCAGAATCTTCGCAGTCGACCCCTGTCGTAGCGGACACAGCCGCTGAATTGCCCTTCCTGCCCCCCGACGAGACGCGCCCGAATTCCGAGACCGGAAGCCTTTGAGTGCTATTTCGTACCAGGGGTATGGTGGCCCGGATCTCCTGACCGGCAACATGTGATGTAGATAACCGGTCTTCGATTCATTGCGTTACCGACGGTTACATTAATGTTCGACCCATGATCGATTCCCCCTCGTTCGCTGTAACAGTCGTGTCCGAGTGGACTCTGCTCCCGAGCGGCACCCTGTGATCCACTCACCGTCCGCGGTGAAGCGAAGGTTGCTCGGCTTGATGCTGTTCGCGATGATCATCCTGTTCGTGGGGTGGTCGGTCACCTCGTACATGAAGACTTTCGACGAGGTCGTCGGTATCGATCTGGTGACCGATTCCGTCGGAAATGCGTTGCCGTCGAACGCCGATGTGAAAGTGCGCGGTCTGATCGTGGGCGAGGTCAGGTCCG
>NZ_LVCV01000493.1 GCF_001647195.1 Rhodococcus sp. EPR-157
GGTGTGCGGGTTCCGTTGGTGGCGCGGGAGCGTCCGGAGATGGTTCCGTTGTCGTTGGCGCAGCAGCGGATGTGGTTCCTCAACCGCTTCGACACCGAGTCCGCGGTCAACAACATCCCGGTGGCGGTCCGGCTGTCGGGATCGCTGGATATCGAGGCTCTCAATGCTGCGGTGCGGGACGTCCTCGCGCGCCACGAATCGCTGCGCACGGTCTATCCGGAGACGGATGGCATTGCCGCACAGGTGATTCTGCCTGTTTCGGCTGCGGCGCCGACGTTGGAGCCCCAGCCCGTGGATCCGGCGGACGTCGCTCGACGAGTAGAAGCAGTCATTTCGGCTGGATTCGACGTGCCCACCGAGTTGCCGATGCGAGGCGAACTGCTTCAGGTCGCGGAGGACGAGTACGTCCTCGTTCTGGTCGCGCACCACATCTCGGCCGACGGATGGTCGATGGGTCCGCTCACCCGAGATGTGATGATCGCGTATGCGGCGCGTTCTGCTGGTGAGGCGCCAGGTTGGGCTCCGCTCGCGGTGCAGTATGCGGATTATGCGTTGTGGCAGCGTGAGGTTCTCGGTAGTGAGGACGATCCGGATTCGATTGCCTCGCAGCAGGTTGCGTACTGGAAGAGTGCACTGGCCGGACTACCGGACGAACTCAATCTCCCTACCGACCGCAGTAGGCCGTCGGTGCGCAACTACGTGGGCGGGAAAGTTCCGTTCCGCATCGACGCGGAGACCCACCGGGCTTTGGTGGACGTGGCGCGGACAACGTCGAGCACTCTGTTCATGGTCGTGCACACCGCAATGGCGGTGTTCCTCGCCAGGATGTCCGGGACCGACGACATCGCTATCGGCGCTCCCATCGCGGGTCGAGGGCAGTCCGAGCTCGACGACATGGTCGGCATGTTCGTCAACACTCTGGTGTTGCGGACTCACGTCGAGCCCGAGAGGTCCTTCACCGAGATTCTCGCGCGAGCGAAAGAGGCAGATCTGCAGGCCTTCGCTCATGCCGACATCCCGTTCGAACGGCTCGTGGAGGTACTCAACCCCGAGCGGTCCACGGCCCGTCATCCGCTGTTCCAGGTGGCGCTGTCGTTCGAGAACCTCCCGTCGACCGATCTGCAACTGCCGGATCTTCATGTCAGCGGTGTTCCGTTCGAGGCCCACATTGCCAAGTTCGATCTCTCGCTCACTCTGCGCGAGCACGTGCTCGGTGACGGCGAACTCGACGGTATCTCGGCTGAGTTCTCCTATGCCGCGGACATGTTCGACGAGTCGACGATTTCCGACTTCGCGGTTCGGTTCGTCCGGTTGCTCGACGACGCGATCGCGAACCCGTCTCGACCGGTCGGCGATCTCGCACTTCTCGATGAAGGCGAGGCCGATGCCCTGACTCACGTTTCCGGTGGTGACGCTGGTGCGGCCACGACACTGCAGGAGATCTTGACAGCGGGCGCCGCCCTCGATCCCGACGCCGTCGCAGTGCGGATATCGGGCAGATCGGTGACCTACCGCGAACTCGACGAGTCGTCCTCGCAGCTGGCGCGGACACTCATCGAACGAGGCGTCGGTCCGGACACTGTCGTTGCGCTCGCGTTCCCACGCTCGTACGAGATGCTCGTATGCGTCTGGGCAGTAGCCAAGGCCGGCGGTGCGCACATGCCCGTCGACCCGAACTATCCGACGGATCGAATCGAACACATGCTGTCCGATTCGGCTGCCGTCGTGGCGATCACGGCGTCGGGATACGTCGATGCGTTGCCGGGCGAGACCTGGTTGCTGCTCGACGACGAGGCGCTTCGCCGAGAGGTCGACGCACGGTCCGTCGAGCCGATCGCTGACGGAGAGCGACGTTCGGTGCTGACGACCGACCACGCGGCGTACGTGATCTACACCTCGGGCTCGACGGGGCTGCCCAAGGGCGTCGTCGTGACCCACGCGAGCCTGCGCGGCGTGCTCGATTCCGCGGTCGAGTTGTACGGGGTGACATCGGCGAGTCGCTTCCTGCACATCTGCTCGCCGAGTTTCGATCCATCGGTTCTGGAATGGATGGTCGCGTTCTCCACCGGCGCTCGACTGGTGATCGTTCCTTCCGACGTCATCGGTGGACCGGACCTGGCAGAAATCCTGCTCTCCGAGAAGGTCACTCACTCGATCATCACGCCGGCCGTGCTGGGGACGATGGATCCCGACGGCATGGACGACCTCGAGGTCCTCTCCGTCGGCGGAGATGTGACGACGCCTGAGCTCCTTGCCCGGTGGGCACCCGGCCGGCGGTACTTCAACGGCTACGGCCCGACGGAGACGACAATCATCTCCTCCTACGCCGAACTCGAGCCCGGTCGACCGATCACCATCGGTTCGCCGGTTCGGGGCACGGCCGCGCTCGTCCTGGACGGTCGACTGCGGCCCGTCCCCGTCGGCGTTGCGGGAGAGCTCTATCTCGCGGGCGAGGGACTCGCTCGCGGCTACCACGAACGCGGTGGGCTGACCGCTTCCCGGTTCGTCGCCGATCCCTACGCGGCACCAGGCGCGCGGATGTACCGCACCGGGGACCTCGTCCGGTGGACCACGCGCACAGCCACCTTCGAGCTCGAATTCGTCGGGCGATCGGACTTCCAGGTCAAGATCCGCGGATTCCGGGTCGAGCTCGGTGAGGTCGACGCGGCGCTGACCGCTCATGACTCGGTTGCGTTCGCAGCCACCCTCGGGAAGAACCTTCCCTCGGGTGCAACGGTTCTCGTGTCGTACGTCTTGCCGACGGTCGGCGCTACCGTGGATCAGGCCACGCTGACGGAGTTCGTCGGGCAGACATTGCCGTCGCACATGGTGCCTGCGTCGATCGTCGTCCTGGACGAGGTCCCGTTGACCCCGGTCGGCAAACTCGATCGACGCGCGCTCCCGGAACCGGTGTTCCAGGAGCAGGTGTTCCGCGCAGCGGAAACCGACATCGAGGAGATCATCGCCGAGGTGTTCGCAGATGTTCTGCGCGTGCCGCGGGTGGGTGTGGACGAGTCCTTCTTCGCGCTCGGCGGCGACAGCATCGTGTCCATTCAGCTCGTCTCGCGTGCCAAGGCACGAGGTGTGTCCTTCACTCCGCGGGACGTGTTCGAGCGACGATCGGTTGCCGGTCTCGCCGAAGTTGCTGTGCGGGTCAGTGATTCCGACCGCCCCGCCGTACTCTCCGAATTGCCGGGCGGCGGCGTCGGCTCGATGCCGCTGACCCCGATCATGCGCAAGGTGACGGCAGCGGGCGGGGGTCTCGACAGGTTCTCGCAGTCGGTCTCGGTGAGTCTGCCTGCCGGAATCGACGAAGACGTGCTGACTGCGACCCTGTCGGCTGTGATAGACCACCACGACATGTTCCGGGCGGTGTATGCGGGCGGCGAACTGAGCGTCCGGGCTCAGGGCGCCGTCGACGTGGGCGGTGCGCTCGAACGGGTGCGCGTCGATGCGTCGATCTCCGGGGCCGACCTGGAGGCCCTCGCCTCCGACAGGTTGAACGCTGCGATGGGGCGCCTCGCCCCCGCAGCGGGAGCAATGGTCCAGTTCGTCTGGTTCGACTTCGATACCGAGACGGACGGGGAGGGTCGGCGCGGGGTCCTGCTCATCGTTGCCCATCACTTCGTCGTCGACGGCGTCACCTGGCGAATTCTGCTCCCGGACCTTGCCGTTGCATGGTCGCAACTCGCTGCAGGCCAAGCCGTTTCGCTTCCGGCCGTCGGGACCTCGATGCGTCGTTGGGCGCACGGGTTGGTCCAGGCTGCGGCGGCGCCTGCGCGCCGAGAAGAGTTGCCGATGTGGACATCGTTGGCGGACATCGACGATCCAGTCCTGGGTCGGCGCGCGTTCGATCCGACTGTCGACGTGGCCCGCACCGTCGAACGCGTCGAGGTCGACATCTCACCTGACGTCACCGACGCGTTGCTGACCACTGTCCCGCGTCTGTTCCGGGGCGGTGTCAACGACGGCCTGCTGGCAACGTTGGCGTTGGCGCTCGCACGTTGGCGCGAGAACCGCGGGATTCACACCACGAGTTCACTGTTCGCCCTCGAAGGGCACGGACGTGAGGAAACGGTGGTGCCCGGGGCCGATCTGTCGCGGACGATCGGCTGGTTCACCAGCGCCTACCCGCTGGCGCTTCGTCTGGACGGGCTGGATATCGGCGAGGCGTTCTCCGGCGGGCCCGCCATCGGTTCGGCGGTCAAGGCAGTTAAGGAGCAGATCCTCCAGATCCCTGATCGCGGAATGGGCTACGGACTACTGCGATACCTCGACGAGGAGACGGCCACAGAGCTGGAGTCGGTACCGGCGGGGCAGATCAGCTTCAACTATCTTGGTCGAATCTCGGCCACCGGGATCCCGGCCGAGCTCGCGGATATCGGATGGGCACCCACCGGGACGCTCGGTTCGCTCACTGCGTCGATGGACGACGACATGCCCGCGAACTCGACGATCGACATCAACGCCATCGTCACGGACAGCCCGGACGGTCCGAAGTTGGGCGCTACGTTCGCGTTCCCGACCGGACTTCTCGACCGAGCCGCCGTCAGCGAGTTGGCCGATCTGTGGACCGATGCGATGCGTGCTCTGGCCGGACACAGCCACACCGCCGAAGCAGGTGGATTGACGCCGTCGGATCTGCCGCTGATCGCGTCCACTCAGGCCGAGATCGATACGTGGGAGTCGAAATACGCGCCCGTCGAAGATGTCTGGCCGCTGACGCCGCTGCAGTCGGGCTTGTTGTTCCACGCGATGATGACCGAGACGACGGTGGACGTCTACACGATGCAGGCGGTGCTCGACCTCTCCGGCGTCGTCGACACCGAGCGATTGCGCGCATCCGGGCAGGCGTTGCTCGATCGCCACGCCAATCTCCGAGCTGCGTTCGTGTCCGACAGTGACGGACGCCCGACTCAGGTGGTTGTCGGCGAGTTGAAGCTGCCGTTCCGCGAGATCGATCTGACTCATCTGGCCGAGGCCGAACGACGGGCCGAGGCGAAGCGGATACTCGTTGCCGCGCAGGCGGATCGCTTCGACATGTCGGCGCCGCCACTCATCAGGTTCACGCTCATCAAGGTGGCCGAAGATGCCTGGCACCTCGGTATCACCAGTCACCACATCCTGCTCGACGGATGGTCGATGCCGTTGCTCATGCAGGACCTGTTGGTGTTGTACGCCGTGCATGCGGACTCGTCCGTGCTTCCGCGGGTGCGTCCGTTCCGCAACTTCCTGTCCTGGCTCGACGGTCGGGACCGAAGTGACTCGCTCGATCGATGGGCGAATGCTCTGCACGGAGTTTCCGAACCGACACTGCTCACCGAGAGTGTGCGGCGTTCCGGTGGGGCACCGGTCATCGACAAGGTCGAGGTGTCGCTCTCCGAAGAGCGGACCGCCGCGCTGAGCGCCATGGCCTCGGATCTGGGCGTCACCGTCAACACCGTGGTGCAGGCAGCGTGGGGAATTCTGCTGGGCCGCCTGACCGGGCGTTCCGATGTCGTGTTCGGTGCCACCGTTTCGGGGCGTCCGGCCGATCTCGCCGGCGTGGAATCGATGGTCGGTCTCTTCATCAATACGCTGCCGGTCCGGGTCGATATCGGTGATCGACGCTCGCGGGCGGAGACCCTCGTCCGACTGCAGGGCCAACAGGCGGACCTGCTCGATCATCATTACGTGGGGCTCACGGAGATCCAGCAGCGAATCGGCCTGGACAGGCTGTTCGACACCCTGCTCGTGTTCGAGTCCTATCCCATCGACCGTGACGCGATCGCGGCGGCCAGTTCGGTCGACGGTCTGCAGATCACCGGCGTCGGTGTCAACGACGCCACGCACTATCCGTTGACCGTGCTGACAGTGGTCGAGGCACAGCTGGAACTGACATTCAAGTACCTCGACACGTTCCTCGACGGTCGGTACGTGACCGAACTGAGTCGATGGTTCCTCTCGATTCTCGATGCGTTGATCGACGAGCCGAACGGGCAGGTCGGGACGATCGACATTCTCGACGCGGGCGAGCGAGAACGCATCGTGACTGCCTCCACGGGACCGGAGTCCGGCACGGTCGGAGCCGGAGGATCGTTCGGGTCCGACCTGCAGATACTTCCGAAGGTACTGGCGGAGGTCGTCGAGGACGATCCCGAAGCCCCGGCGCTCATATCGGGCGAGGACGAAATCAGCTACCGAGCACTCGACATCGCGTCGTCGAAACTCGCTCGTTCGCTGATCGAACGGGGCGTCGGACCGGGTGCGACGGTAGTGGTGCACCTCACGCGTTCGACGACGGCGATAGAGGCGTTGTGGGCGGTGGCCAAGACGGGCGCGGCGGTCGTTGCGTCGCAGCCCGGTTCGAGTCACCAGGTCGGCGTCGCGCAGTTCGGTGTGACCGTCGGCGCTCACCTGGCGACGGCACCGGACGGACCGACCTGGGTCGTGGTGGACAGCGTCGACTTCGTGCGCGAAACGGCGGATCGCCCAGGGCATCCGGTCTCGTACACCGACAGGCTCCAGCCGCTGTCCGGAGACCACACAGCGATCACGCTGTCCTCGGGCTCGCTCACGCAATCGGAGTTGATGCACCGTCTCGGTGAGTACTCCGAACGGTTCGAACTGGCCTACGACACACGTAGCTTCCTCTACGGTTCGTTCGACTCCGACGCGTCGATGTTCGAGGCGTTCGCGGTGACATCGCGCGGAGGCGCGCTGATAATGGGTGAACCGGACATCGGCGCAGACTCGGTGGGCGACCTTCTGTTCGAATCGTGGGCGACGCACGCGTTCGTGCCGATGGACGTACTCGAAGGATCGGGTCCGGACGACCTGGACGATCTCGTAGTGGTGGTCGTCACAGATGGGCCTGCCACGGGAGATGCGGTCGACGCGTGGGCAGACGGGCGCACCGTGACTAATCTGTGAGTGCCTTGTCGGCCATCGAGGACATCGGTAACGGTTTCGTCCGAAACCGGGATAGATCCCTGAGGTGAAGAAGCAGATCTCGAGTCTGCTCTTCGTCTGCGCGGGAAGAGCTGAGGACGGCTCGGTAAACTTGGCTGTTCTCGTTCCCTGCCCGGAACGGGCGCCCGAACGTCGCTCGGTGGATCCGATCGTGTGTCCTCGACGGCGGTGACGGGCAACGCGTGGACCGAGACCGAAGAACTGTCGACAACGAAGGTGATCCGCATACATGACGTTCCGCACTCCTGGAAGAACGAACACGGGCTCGGCGACATGAGTGCGAGTGAATCCCGCGCTCGGGTCCCTGGCGCGACTCGTGGCGCCGGTCGTCGGTCGCGTGGAGAACGTCCGACGCGTCGGACAGGTGTTCGTGCGGAGCTGTTGTCTCAGCTACTCACCGGTGCTGTCGAGACGGCGGGTGAGAAGACTGCGCTGACGTGTGCGGGCACGGAGCTGACCTACCGCGAACTCGACGAACGGTCGTCGCAGTTGGCGCGGGCTTTGATCGATCGAGGGGTCGGGCCGGGTGACAGAGTGGCACTGGCCCTGCCGAGGTCGATCGAATCGGTGCTTGCAGTGTGGGCGGTCGCCAAGACGGGTGCCGCATTCGTGCCGGTGGATCCGACCTATCCCGTCGATCGCATTCGACACATGGTGTCGGATTCCGGCGCAGTCCTCGGCCTCACCGTTTCCCATCACGTCTCGGATCTCCCCGGCGGCGTGGACTGGCTTGCGCTGGACGATTCGGCACTGTTGTCGGCCGTCGAGGCACGGCCATCGCATCCGATCTCCTACGCGGATCGGGTGCGGCCGCTGCTCGAATCGCACGCGGCCTACATCATCTACACCTCCGGTTCGACGGGAATGCCGAAGGGTGTCGTCGTCACCCATTCCGGGCTCGGTCCGCTCGTGGCTGCCGAGCGCCCGCACTACGGGCTCACCTCCGACTCCCGAATGTTGCACATCTGCTCGCCCAGCTTCGACGTCTCGGTTCTCGAATTGCTTCTGGCGTTCACGTCCGGCGCGACGCTCGTCGTGGCGCCGCCCTCGATCAAGGGGGGCCAGGAACTGGCCGACCTTCTGCGTGCCGAACGGGTCACGCATGTACTTATCACTCCAGGGGCACTGGGATCGGTCGATCCCACAGGACTGCCGGATCTCGCAGTGGTCGTCGTCGCAGGCGACACGTTCACCGGTGAGCTCGTCGCGAGATGGGTGGATGCCGAACGCGGTGACGGATTGCCACCACGCCAGTTCTTCAACGGATACGGGCCCACCGAGGCAACTGTTCTCGCGACCAGCACTGCGCCGCTTCTCGCGGGGGAGTCGCCGGTCATCGGCACCCCGATCGCAGGAGTCGGTGCATTCGTACTCGACACCCGGCTTCGACCGGTACCGGCGGGTGTCAGTGGAGAGCTCTACCTTGCAGGTGCCCAGCTTGCCGAGGGTTACAACGACCGCGCGGCGCTGACGTCGGAGCGGTTCGTGGCGAACCCGTTCGCAGACGCACCGGCGGGTATCGCCGGTGTGCGCATGTACCGCACGGGAGACGTCGTTCGACGTGACGTCGATGGCGTCATCCACTACCTCGGCCGGTCCGATTTCCAGGTCAAGATCCGTGGCTTCCGGATCGAGCTGGGTGAAATCGACAGTGTGCTCACCGCACATCCACGGGTACAGTTCGCTGCCACGGTCGGCCACGAATTGCCCTCGGGTGATGCCGCATTGGTGTCCTATGTGCAGTCGATCGACGGCGGCGCTCCGGATGGCGTTGCGCTCGATGTCGACGAGCTCGCCGATTACCTGGGCAGCGTGGTCCCCGCTCACATGATCCCGGCTCAGATCATCGAGTTGGACTCGGTTCCGCTCACTCCTGTCGGCAAGCTCGACCGGGCTGCCCTTCCGGCTCCCGTGTTCGCGGCCAGGGAGTTCGTGGCGCCGGCGACCGAGCTGGAACAGACCGTCGCGGACATCTTCGCCGAGGTCCTCGGAATCGAACGCGTCGGCAGAACCGACTCGTTCCTCGACCTGGGTGGCAATTCCCTCGCTGCGACCAGGCTTGTTGCGCGTCTCGGTGCAGCACTCGACGTCCGAGTCCCGGTGCCGTTGCTGTTCGGCAACCCGGTCGTCGAAGATCTTGCGCGCGAGATATCCTCGCGAACTCTCGGCGATGCCCGCGCCGCATTGGCGCCTCGGGAGCGCCCCGATGCCATCCCACTGTCGCTGGCCCAGCAGCGAATGTGGTTCCTCAACAGGTTCGACACCGAGTCCGCCGTGAACAACATTCCGGTGGCGATTCGGCTGTCCGGCCGACTGGACGTACAGGCGCTGTTTCACTCCATCCGCGACGTGATCGAGCGGCACGAGTCGCTGCGGACGTCCTACCCCGACGTCGACGGTATCGGGTACCAGGTCATCCAGTCCGTCGACGACGTGTTCCCCGAGCTGACGCCGGTCGTCGTCGAACCGACCGACGTCGCTATGGCGGTGCGCGACATGGTGTCGACCGGGTTCGACGTCACAGCGCAGGTGCCCCTTCGTATTCGGCTTCTGCAGGTGTCGGACGAGGAGCACGTTCTGATCCTCGTCGTGCACCACATCTCCGGTGACGGGGTCTCGATGGGCCCGCTCACTCGTGATGTGATGACGGCGTACCACGCGCGTAGTCAGAACGCGCTGCCGAACTTCGCGCCGCTGCCAGTTCAGTATGCGGACTACACGCTGTGGCAGCGCGACGTCCTCGGGTCCGAGCACGAGCCCGATTCGGTCATCGCCGATCAAATCGAGTACTGGACTTCGGCGTTGGCGGACCTGCCGACCGAACTGGGTCTGCCGTTCGATCGACCGCGGCCCGCTGTCGCGTCCAATGTCGGTGCTACGCACACGTTTACGATCGACGCCGATACGCACCGACGCTTGAAGGCATTGGCGACGGAGTCAGGCGCCAGCGTTTTCATGGTCGTGCACGCGGCACTCGCGGTTCTGCTGTCACGCTTGTCGGACTCCGCGGACATCGCGGTCGGAACGCCCGTCGCAGGTCGCGGTGAGGAAGCGCTCGACGACCTCATCGGCATGTTCGTCAACACGCTCGTACTTCGAACCGACGCGTCGCCGAACCTCGGCTTCCGTCAGTTGCTGAACGACACGCGCAACACCGATCTCGAGGCATTCGCACATGCCGATCTGCCGTTCGAGCGTCTGGTGGAGATTCTCGATCCGGAACGAAGTGCAGCGCGCCACCCGATCTTCCAGGTCATGCTGACGTTCCAGAACATGGAACCGACTCGGTTCGCGCTCCCCGGGTTGACGGTGGCGGGCGTCGACCTCGATCTCGCTATCGCCAAGTTCGATCTGCAGTTGGCCGTCACCGAGATGCTGTCCGACACGGGTGCCGAGGGGTCGCTGGTGGTCGAATTGACCTACGCGCGAGACCTCTTCGACGAAGACACCGCGGTGAGTTTCGCTCGTCGACTGACTGCGGTCGTGAACGCGGTCGTCGCCGACCCCGATGTCGTCATCGGGGACATCGACATCCTCGACGCGAACGAGCGTGCGCACCTGAGCGATGTCCGCTCCGAAGTCGTCGATTCGGGTGATGCCACGCTCGCCGCACGTTTCGAGGCTGTTGTCGCTGCCAATCCGGAGGCGCCGGCAGTTACGAGTGGTGACGTCACACTCAGCTATGCAGAGCTCGACAGCGCCGCCAACCGAGTTGCACGAGCGCTGTCGAACAAGGGAATCGGTCCCGAAAGTCTCGTTGCGGTGGCTCTCCCTCGATCCGCCGATCTGATCGCAGCGATCCTCGGTGTCCTGAAAGCCGGTGCGGGATACCTGCCCGTCGACACGAGCAATCCGGCCGAGCGGCTGTCGTACATCCTCGGCGATGCGGCCCCGAGCGCGGTGATCACGTCCTCGGACGAGGTGGAGTCGCTCGGTACGCTCGAATGCCCGGCCATCTTCGTCGACGGCGCGGAGCTTGCCGAGTACGACGGATCAGCCCTTTCCGGTGACGAACTTCCCAGCGGTATCTCCGCTGGCAACACCGCCTACGTGATCTACACGTCGGGCTCGACGGGGCGGCCCAAGGGAGTCACCGTCACCCACCGAAATGTCACGACGTTGTTCGCGGCCGCAGCGAAGAGATTCGAGTTCGGGCGCGACGACGTGTGGACGATGTTCCACTCGTACGCATTCGACTTCTCGGTATGGGAGATCTGGGGCCCGTTGTTGGCGGGTGGACGGCTGGTCGCTGTGGACTACTTCACATCGCGCTCACCCGACAAGTTTCTCGAATTGCTCGCACGCGAACGTGTCACCGTCCTCAACCAGACGCCGTCTGCCTTCGCGCAGCTGGCCGAGGCCGAACGGTCTGCGGGAGACCGTGCTGCCGCGTTGTCGTTGCGCTACATCGTATTCGGTGGCGAAGCGCTCGATCTGGGGTCCCTCGATCGCTGGTACGCCCGGCATCCGGACGGGCCGCTGCTGGTCAACATGTACGGCATCACCGAAACCACCGTGCACGTGTCGTACCTGGCGCTTTCGCGTGAGCTGGCCCATCGCGCAACGGCCAGTGTCATCGGCGACGCCTTGCCCGGATTGACTGTGCGAGTTCTCGATTCGAGGCTCGGTCTCGCTCCGGTCGGGGTCGACGGCGAGCTGTACGTCAGCGGTGCGCAGCTTGCGCGAGGCTACCTCGGCAAACCCGCTCTGACGTCCACTCGGTTCGCCGCCGATCCGTTCGGGCCGAGCGGGTCGGTGATGTACCGGACGGGCGACCGCGGTCGCTGGAACGCGTCCGGGCAACTCGAGTACGCAGGTCGTAGCGATTCACAGGTTCAGCTTCGTGGATTCCGGATCGAACTCGGTGAAGTCGAATCCGCGCTGTTGCGCGACGCCGACGTCGCTCAGGTGGTGGCCATCGTGCGTCGTGACGTCCGCGGCGCTGCCGACGCAGGGGAGCGGGCCACGGAATCGTTGGTCGCCTACGTCGTACCGTCGGCGGGCGCGAGTATCGATGTCGCCCGATTGCGGTCCGTTGCCGCCCAGTTCCTCACCAGCTACATGGTTCCGGACGTCATCGAGATCCTGGACGGGCTACCGCTGACGGTCAACGGCAAGCTGGATCGTCGAGCCTTGCCGGTTCCGGTGTACGCATCCGCGTCCGCCTTCCGCGCGCCGAGTACTCCTGCCGAGAAGGCGGTTGCCGAGGTGTTCGGGCAGGTACTCGGCCACGACGCCGTGGGCGCGGACGACTCGTTCTTCGAGCTCGGCGGCAACTCGCTCGACGCGACCCGGGTCATCGCGCGACTGAACGCAGCGCTCGGTAGCGACGTGACGGTTCGCGAGTTGTTCGAATCACCGACGGTCGCCGCTCTCGCGTCGTGTGCAAGCCGACGTCTCGGCGTCGGGGGCCGCAGAACACTCGTCGCTGCCGAACGGCCGTCACGCATCCCGCTGTCGCTGGCCCAGCAACGAATGTGGTTCCTCAATCGACTCGACCCTGGCTCGTCCGTCTACAACATCCCGCTGGCGATACGGTTGTCGGGTGAGCTCGATCCCGGTGCACTCGACCACGCCATTCGCGATGTGATCGACAGGCACGAGAGCCTGCGTACGAGCTACCCGTCGGACGAGGACGGGCCGTTCCAACAGATCGGCGACGTCGCGGACGTCGGGCTCGATCTGGCGCCGATCGCCTGTGCGAGCGAGATGGAACTGATCGACCGAGTTCGCGAGACGATCACACGTGGTTTCGACGTGTCGAGCGGCGTACCGGTGCGTGTGCAGCTGTTCGCGCTCGCCGAGGACGATCATGTCCTCGCCGTCTCCGTGCATCACATCTCCGCCGACGGGGTGTCGATGGCTCCGCTGGCGCGTGATGTGATGACTGCCTACGTGGCGCGGACGTCCGGTTCGGCGCCCGCCTGGGCCCCGCTACCCGTGCAGTACGCGGACTACGCGCTCTGGCAGCACGACGTTCTGGGCACGGCGGAGGACGCCGACTCCCTCGCGGCAGCACAACTTCGATACTGGACGGAGCAGTTGTCGGGAGTTCCCGACGAGTTGGACCTGCTTACGGACAGGCCGCGTCCGCCTCAGCAGTCGATGCGTGGGCGTTCGTGGTCGACCGAACTGTCTGCGGAATCGACCGAGTCACTCGCTGCGATCGCGCGCGAGAACAACGCTTCGCTGTTCATGGTCGTGCACAGCGCATTGGCTGTGCTGTTGGCTCGCATCAGCGGCGGACGGGACATCGCAATCGGCACAGCGGTAGCCGGCCGCGGTGATGCCGCCCTCGACGGACTGGTCGGAATGTTCGTCAACACGCTCGCTCTACGAGTCGATGTCGATCCCGCCGACCGATTCGGCGATCTTCTCGACCGGGTGCGGAACGTGGACCTCGGAGCCTTCGCCAACGCGGATGTCCCGTTCGAGAGGGTCGTGGATGCGGTCGCCCCGGCGCGATCGGTGGCCCGACATCCGATCTTCCAGGTGGTCCTGTCGCTGCAGAACCAGGAGCAGGCAAGCCTGGAATTGCCGGGGCTGTCCGTTGCGGTGCTCGATGGTGCCGAACTGGCAGCCAAGTTCGATCTTCAGATCACGGTCGAGGGCGTCGGCGATCGGCTCCGCATCGTCTTCACGTACGCGACGGATCTGTTCGACGAAGGGTCGATCGTCCGGCTCGGCGAGCGGTTCACGAAGGTACTCGATGCTGTCGGCCGCGACACCGAACTGATCGTCGGGGACATCGACATGCAGTCCGATGCCGACGCCGACGCCGGGCACGTTCTCACGGCGCCGTCACCCGACGACGTTGCGTCGCCGTCGGTCGTCGAGGGTGCGACCCTCGCGCAAGTGCTCCGTACCGTGGTCGACGACGATCCCGACGCCCCGGCCATTTCGGTCGGTGATGTCGACATCACATTCGCCGAGGTCGACGAGAGGTCGTCACAGCTCGCTCGTGAACTGATCGCACGAGGCGTCGGTCCTGGCGATTCGGTTGTCGTGGCTGTTCCGCGCTCCGAGGAGCGTGTCGTCGCGCTGTGGGCCGTAGCGAAGAGCGGCGCTGCGACGGCAGTCGGGATGGCCGACTCTGCTGCTCTCGGCATTGCTGCGACCGCAGACGGTGTCGAGAATGCGGTCGACGAGTGGATCGTCCTGAACGAGAAATCCGTCATCGACTCGGTCGCTGGGCGCTCGTCACGTCCCGTGTCGTATTCGGAGCGTGTGCGATTGCTTCGGCCCGAGGATCCGTTTGCATTCTTCGATGACGCTCGTGAACCGATATCGCACGGCGACGTCGTCACGCTGGCCGATTCACTGCGCGAGCACATCGGGTTGACCTATGAGTCCCGCACGTACGGGACTGCGGAATTCGGTAACGTTTGGTCTGCAATGGAATGGGTACTCGCGTCGTCCACCGGCGCGGCGATGGTGATTCTCGACTCAGAACAGACCAATTCTGTCGATGTGGTCGCTGTCGAACACTGGGTGACGCACGCATTCGTTTCCGGGAAAGAAGCCGAGGCCCTCGGTGACACTATGGACGCCGAGGACCTTGCCTCGGTGGTGCTCATCGAGCATCCGATCGGAAATGTGCTCCCAACCAGCCGTTCGACGGCGGGCTGGACAGTATTCGGCTGATAGCCAGGGCGTCGCGCAGGGGCAGGGGAAGAGTCTGCGCGACGCCCATGAAACCGTCTTGGAGAATGTTTGTGACGCAATTCTCGTAAATTCGCTGATTATCTCGGTTTTATCTCGACGAGACCGCAATTGTTAATCTTCACGTCATCTTCGTGCGCGAATGTGAATCGTGAGTAATTGCAGATTTCGCGTCCCTTGGTAGCCTTCATGGTAGGTCCGAATATGGTACGAAATGCCTGTGATGCAGAAATAGGCTATTTTGTCCGATTTGGATCCCAAAAGTCAGTCCGAATCCCTGACCGACTGCGAGGACACGCTTACCGATGAATCCGACGAATTCCAACGCGCACCGTGGCGCTTCCGGCGAGACGGCGGTCGAGCGCTCTCCCAAGTCGGGCACATCGAAGGGGCGCAAGAAGGACAAACGCGCGCCGCGCACGCGCCGGGTTCGCTCGGTCTCGTTGCCGGATGTGTTGGCCGCAGCGGTGGAGCGAAGTCCGGATTCGAAGGCAGTGGTCTGTGGTTCGGCGAGTGTGTCGTACCGCGACATGGACGGTCGGTCGTCCCGTTTGGCGCGTGTGCTGGTGAACGCAGGCGTCCAGGTCGACGGATTCGTGGGTGTGGCGCTGCCGAGGTCGGTGGAATCGGTCATGTCGGTGTGGGCGGTGGCGAAGTCGGGAGGGGCGTTCGTTCCGTTCGATCCAGGTTATCCGGCCGATCGTCTGGAACGGATGGTCCTCGACTCCGGTGTCCGGATCGGCGTCACCCTGAGTGAGTTCGTACCGGCACTGCCGACGAGTGTGCAGTGGATCGTGCTGGACGACCCCGTCGTCGAAGAACTGCTGGCGGGGGTCTCGTGCGAGCCGATAACGGCGGTGGATCGGGTCGGGCGGATACGGCCGGAGTCGGCTGCCTACGTTGTCTACACCTCGGGCTCGACAGGTGTTCCCAAAGGCGTGGTGGTGACCCAGGCAGGATTGGCCGATTTCGCGGCGGAGCAGCGCACGCGCTACGGATTGGCGGCGGACTCTCGAACGCTTCACTTCGCCTCGCCGAGCTTCGATGCGTCCGTGTTGGAGTTGCTGTTGGCGGTGGGTGCGTCCTCGACGATGGTCGTGGCAGAGGCGTCCGTGTTCGGCGGGGTCGAGTTGTGGAAGCTGTTGGTGTCCGAGCGTGTGTCACATGCGTTCGTCACGCCCGCCGCGTTGGCATCGGTGGATCCCGAGGGATTGCCGGATTTGCGCGTGGTGGTCGTGGGTGGCGAGGCGTGGTCGCCCGAGTTACTGGCTCGCTGGGCAGTCGAGCGGGGTGACGGTCGGGGTGTTCGCGAGTTCTTCAACGGCTACGGTCCGACCGAGACGACGATCATGTCCAATATCTCGGATGCGCTGGTCGCGGGCGCGGTGGTGTCGATCGGTGCTCCCATTCGCGGGATGTCGGCGGCGGTACTCGACGATCGGCTACGTCCGGTCGTCGGCGGCGCGAAGGGCGAACTGTACGTCTGGGGGCCGGGGGTAGCTCGTGGTTACCACAATCGCCGGGGGCTGACTGCTGCGCGTTTCGTCGCCAATCCGCTGGTCGGGGACGGCAGTCGTATGTACCGCACCGGCGATGTCGTTCGTCGCGTGCCCGAATCGCACGACATCGAGTACGTGGGACGCAGCGACTTCCAGGTCAAGATCCGCGGCTTCCGCATCGAGCTCGGTGAGATCGATGCCGTCGTCACCTCCCATCCCCAGGTCGAGTTCGCGGTCACCGTCGCACGCACGAGTCAGCAGGGGGCCGCCGCGACCGTGCTGGTGACCTACGTGTTGCCGGTGGTGGAATCGACCCTCGACGTGTCGGTGATTCGGCGGTGGGTGAAGGAACGGTTGCCGCGGCACATGGTGCCGGCGCAGGTGGTCGCGCTCGACGCACTACCGCTGACACCGGTGGGCAAGCTGGATCGAGCTGCGTTGCCCGAGCCGACGTCGATCGAACGCGAGTTCCGCGCGCCCGGCTCCGCCACGGAACAGGTCGTCGCAGGCGTGTTCGAGGATGTGCTGAAAGTCGAGGCGGTGGGCCTCGACGACGACTTCTTCGAACTCGGTGGCAACTCGTTGATCGCAACTCAGGTGGCGGCGCGATTGAGTGCCACGCTCGGCCGAACGGTCTCGGTTCGAACCCTGTTCGAAAGTTCGTCCGTGGAGTCGCTCGCAGCATCCGTGGCGATGGCATCCGAGATCGACGAGCGGCCACAGCTGATCAAGGGCGAACGGCCGGATCGAGTCCCGCTGTCACTTGCGCAACAACGCTATTGGTTCCTCAACCAATTCGACACCTCGTCGATCGTGGACAACATTCCGATTGCCGTGCGCCTGTCCGGCAATCTCGACGTCGAAGCCCTTCAAGCGGCCGTCGCCGATGTCGTCGATCGACACGAGGTGCTTCGAACCTCCTACCCGAACGAACCCGACGGCCCATCGCAGTCGGTGTCGCCCGCCGCGCTCGCGGTTCCCGATGTGACGCCGGTCCGAGTACGTCCAGAAGACGTGTCCGAGCGCGTGCGCGAGGCGGTGACCCGACGGTTCGACGTCACCGAGGCTCCACCGGTGTTCGTCCGGCTCTACGATGTCGACGACCCGAGCACAGAACATGCTCGCGACTACGTACTCGTCATCGTCGTGCATCACATCAGCGCCGACGGATCCTCTCTGCCCGTGCTCGTCCGCGATGTCATGATTGCGTACGCGGCACGCGCAGCCGGGCAGACCCCGCAGTGGTCGCC
>NZ_LVCV01000494.1 GCF_001647195.1 Rhodococcus sp. EPR-157
AGATCGCGTACTGGCAGGAGCAGCTGGGCGGAGTCGCTCCCGTGATCGACTTGCCTACCGACCGTCGGCGTCCCGAACAGCAGTCGTTCGTCGGCGCGGCAGTGCGGTCGATGCTCCCTGGCGATGTCCATCGAGGCTTGACGACTGTTGCGCACGAGCACGGTGCCTCGCTGTTCATGGTGGTTCACACTGCCCTGGCGGCGTTGCTGAGTCGCATGAGCGGCTCCGGCGACATCGTCGTCGGCACACCTATCGCGGGGCGCGGGGACGAAGCGCTCGATGGGCTCATCGGCATGTTCGTCAACACTCTCGTGCTCAGGACCAGGATGGACCCGTCCGCCAGCTTCGTCGACTCGCTTGCCGACGTCCGTGAAGTGGACCTCGCTGCGTTCGCGAACTCCGACGTTCCCTTCGAGCGGGTCGTCGAAGCGATCAATCCGCCGCGGTCCTCTGCGTACAGTCCGCTGTTCCAGGTCGGCTTCTCGTTCCAGAACATCGCACACAAAGACCTCGAGCTGCCGGATTTGGCTGTCCGACCCGTCGAGTTCGAGTCGAACGTCGCCAAGTCCGATCTGCATTTCACCATCACAGAACGTGCCGACCGCGGTGGTGATGCCGCGTTCGGGATCGAGCTGTCCTACGCGACAGATCTTTTCGACGAGACGACGGCGCAGTCGATGCTCGATCGTTTCGTACGGGTTCTCGGCTGCGTCGTCGACGATGCAGACGTGCGCATCGGCGACATCGATCTGATGAGTGCTGCCGAGCAGCGCTCGATGGTGCACTCCGCAGATCGGACGTCACATCCGGTCAGTGAGTCCGCGACCCTCGCCTCATTGTTCGAAGCACGGGTGTCCGACACGCCGAACAGCGAAGCCGTCGTCGCAGACGGTCAACGGTTGACCTTCCGGCAATTCGACTCCCGGGTCAATAGGGTTGCGCGCTACCTGATCTCGCGCGGAGTCGGGCCGGAGTCGGCGGTCGCGCTGTCGATCCCGCGTGGACTCGATTTACTGGTGACGATGTACGCGGTCGTCAAGACCGGTGCCGCGTACGTTCCCATCGACAGTGGTAATCCTGCGGACCGCAACGCATACGTGATCGACACGGCCGAGCCCGTGTTGGTCGTCACCGGCCCCGGGGACTCCGCAGGCTGGCAGACCACGGCGCCGACGGTGGCGGTGGACGAGATGGATCTTGCCGGATTGTCCGATGAACCACTGGACGACTCCGAGCGGATCGCGCCGCTGCGACCGGACAATACTGCCTACGTCATCTTCACCTCCGGCTCGACCGGCAGGCCCAAGGGTGTGGCGGTCTCACACCGCGCGATCGTCAATCAAGTGGAGTGGTTGCGTACCACCTTCGGGACTGGGAGCGGCGACAAGGTTCTGGTTCACACGGCAGTGACGTTCGATCTGTCCGTGTGGGAGTACTGGGGTGCGTTGCTCGCAGGCAGTACAGCGGTGATCGCGGAGCCACGCCTGCACGCGGATCCGGCGTACCTCCTCGAAGTTGTCAGTGCCGAGGGCGTGACGACTCTCGGTCTCGTGCCGACAATGCTGAACGCGCTGCTGACTCACTCGTCCGGGGTGCTTCCTTCGTCGATCCAGCGGGTGTATTCGATCGGTGAAGAGCTCCCGGCCGGTCTCGCACAGTGGTTCCGGCGCTGCAACGCCGGAAAGCTCGTGAATCTGTACGGGCCGACCGAGGCAGCAGTGTCGGTGACTCAGCACGAGGTGGGGAACACGGACAGGTCTGTCGTGCCCGTCGGGGCGCCCGCGTGGAATACCGGATGCCTCGTGCTGGACGACAGAATGAACCTCGTTCCGGCGGGTGTCGGCGGCAATCTGTACCTCACCGGGGTTCAACTCGCGCGCGGGTACACCTCACGTACGGCCTTGACGGCCGAGCGGTTCGTCGCCGATCCCTTCGGCCGCAGCGGCACACGCATGTATCGAACCGGAGACCTCGCTCGGTGGAATCGCGACGGCGAACTCGAGTACCTCGGCCGTACGGACGAGCAAGTCAAGGTTCGCGGCTATCGCATCGAGTTGGGCGAAGTCGAATCCGCTCTCCGCACGCACAGCGACCTCACCGACGTAGCCGTCGTGGCGCGCGAGGACGGAGAGCTCGGCCACCGGTTGGTGGCCTACGTAGTTCCGTCCGACGGTCGGACGGTCGATCGAACCGCGCTGCAGTCGTATCTATCGGGCGAACTACCGTCCTACATGATCCCCGCTGCGTTCGTCGTTCTGGACGGCCTTCCCCTGAATTCCAGCGGCAAGGTGGACCGTCGAGCTCTGCCCGCCCCGGTGTTCGACAAGGTGCAGTACCGTGCGCCGAGCACGGAGACCGAGGCGCTGGTGGTGCGGGTGTTCGCCGACACTCTCGACGCCGGACGAGTGGGTGTCGACGACGACTTCTTCGATCTCGGT
>NZ_LVCV01000495.1 GCF_001647195.1 Rhodococcus sp. EPR-157
CTCTACGCCCGCCAAGTTGGCCGCACGCATCGAGCGCGATCCGGGTACATCCGAAGCGGGTGGACCGTTCGACGTCCTGGTTTCTCTCCGCGAGGGCAGCTCCGAGCAAGCATTGTTCTGCTTCCATCCCATTACCGGTACGGCATGGGCGTTCGCAGGCCTCGCGCCGTACCTCGACTCCGATTGCGCGATCTACGGGTTGCAGTCTCCCGCGCTGTCCGGCGAGCGGGTGTTGCCGACAGCGATCGAGGACTGGGCCGAGCTGTACGTGCGCGAGATCCGCGCCGTTCGACCTACCGGGCCGTACCACCTACTCGGGTGGTCTATGGGCGGGGTGTTAGCGCACGCCGTCGCCGTTCGGCTACGGGCACTCGGGCACGAGGTCGCGACTCTCGCTGTCATGGATGCGACCATAGGAACAACGGAAGGCCGTACGACGGCACTGCCGACAATGGTCGATCTGGTGGGCGAGTTCGGCGGGGACGACGACCGTGACCTCGCCGAACTCGACGTGCAGGGCGTTGCCGATCTGGCAGCGACGTTGCCCCCACCGTTCGATGCGCTGACGCGAGAACGTATCGAGATCATCGTCGACGGGATCGGGCACTCCGCGCAGGTGCTGGCTGCCTACGAGCCCGTCGAATTCGACGGTGACCTGCTGTACTTCACCGCCGGACTCGACGATCCGTCGGGTGAATCGGGTGTCTCGACCTGGCAGTGTGCTGTGAATGCAGAGCGCACGGTCAACTACCCGATCGCGACGTCGCACTGGAAACTGGCCTCGCCCACGGCGTTGGAAAGAATCGGACCGATACTGAACAAGTGGATCCTCGGCGGTCGCTGAGATCCAACAGTAGTGGGACGAGTTGTCCCGAAAAAGCATTCAGTCGAATGCTTTTTTCCGAGTGAAATGGACTTCGACCCGGTTTTTTCTCGGTCGTAACGCCGGACGGTTCGCGACGATGCGGTATATATGGACTCAGTTCGTCGTTGTAAACCTGTGCGGGGCGGCAACAGGAGCTCGGCCCTCCCGGGCTATTCGAGCTGCCCTCGTGTCGAGATCTGAGGGTGCGTCGTGATCGAGTTCAAGCTGCCGGTGACCGTCGAAGGCACGATTCGATGAGTGGTAGCGGCCAAGATGTGTCCGCCGATCGAACACCCGCGCGCGGCTCGGCCCGACCCCGACGTGCGCCGCGTGTCAGGCGCCCGCGCATACCCCTTCTGCCCGACCTCCTGCTCACTGCCGTCGAACTGGACCCGTCTGCGACCGCCCTCTCCTACGACAGCGCGCAGCTCACGTACGCCGAGTTGGACTCCCGTTCCAGCCGCCTGGCACGAGCTCTGATCGGTCGTGGGCTCGGACCGGACGACGTCGTAGCGGTCGCGATGCCCCGGTCGGATCTGTCGGTCCAGTCGGTGTGGGGAATCGCCAAGTCCGGCGCCACCTTCCTTCCCGTCGACCCGAATTATCCGTCCGATCGGATCGAGCACATGCTCTCCGACTCGGGAACACGCTTCGGTGTGACGATCACGGAGTTCGTGCACGCATTGCCGTCGACCGTCGAGTGGATGGTGCTCGACGACGAGTCGACGATCGCCGAGATAGACGAACTCGACAGCTCCACCGTGCTACCGCCCGACCGCGCCGGGACGCTGCTCGCGACGCACGGCGCGTACATGATCTATACCTCCGGTTCGACGGGAAAGCCGAAGGGAGTTGTGGTTACACACGCGGGTCTGAACGACCTCGCTGCGGAGATGCGCGAGCTCTTCGGCTTGACGCCATCCGCCCGGACCTTGCACTTCGCGTCGCCGAGCTTCGATGCCTCCGTCTTCGAGCTGCTGATGGCTGTCACCGCGGCATCGACCATGGTGATCGCCCCGGCGTCCGTGTACGGCGGAGCCGACCTCGCCGAGCTGTTGCGACGAGAACAGGTCACGCACGCCATGATCACCCCTGCCGCGATGGCATCGGTGGATCCGAGTGGCCTGAACGATTTCGAAATGGTTCTCTCTGCAGGAGAAGCGTGCCCGCCCGAACTGGTGTCGAAGTGGGCCGTGAATCGGCCGGCCGGTCCGCGCCGGTTTCTCAACGGGTACGGCCCTACCGAGGCAACCATCATGGCCACCTGCAGCGGCGCGCTCGAATCCGGTGCTCCCGTCTCCATCGGAAGTCCAGTCCGGGGTGTGTCGGGCGTGGTGCTCGACGATCGACTCCATCCGACGACACCCGGTTCGAAGGGCGAGCTCTATCTGTGGGGCCCGGCACTCGCTCGCGGTTACCACGGCAGATTGGCTCTGACCGCAGAACGATTCGTCGCGAATCCATTCACGACCGATGGTTCGAGGATGTATCGCACCGGCGACATCGTGCGCTGGCGCCAGTCGAGCAACGTGCTCGAATACGTGGGTCGCAGTGACTTTCAAGTCAAGATCCGTGGATTCCGCATCGAACTCGGTGAGATCGACGCTGCGCTGTCGATGCACGACGGTGTCGACTTCGTCGTGACGGTGGCTCGCGAAGGCGTCGGCGGCACGGCGGGCGCCGGTGCAGACTCCGGTGGAGGGGCCGGCTCGGCCATGCTCGTGTCCTACGTTCGCTCGGTCGAAGGCGTTGTGCTGAGTACTTCCGAGCTCACTCGGTTCGTGGGCGACAAGCTTCCTCGTCATATGGTGCCCACCGCGATCGTGCTGATCGACGAACTTCCCCTGACACCGGCAGGCAAACTCGATCGTGCAGCATTGCCGGACCCCGTCCTGCTCGCCCGGGAATTCCGAGCGCCCGAAAGCGGAACTCAACGCGTCGTGTCCGGGGTGTTCGCCGAACTGCTCGATCTTCCGCGTGTGGGTCTGGACGACGACTTCTTCGAACTCGGCGGGAACTCACTGATCGCGACCCAGGTGGTTGCGCGTATCGGTGCAGCTCTCGATACGACGGTGTCGGTTCGATCGCTCTTCGACAATTCTTCGGTGGTGGGTCTCGCCGAGTCGATCGATGCGCAGGGCGATGTCGGACGTCGAACACCTCTGACCGCAGGTCCACGGCCGGATTCGATCCCGCTGTCGCTCGCGCAGCGCCGCATGTGGTTCATGAACCGGCTGGAGCCGGAGTCCGCGATCAACAACCTCCCGCTCGCAGTACGGCTGACGGGCAAGCTCGATGTGAGTGCGCTCGCTCGGGCAGTGGTGGACGTGGTGGAGCGGCACGAGTCGCTTCGCACCTACTATCCCGACACCGACGGTGTCGGTCATCAGTCGGTCCTTCGGGCCGAAGAGGTCGCGCCCCGGCTGGAGCCGATCCGCTTGGCGGAATCCGAGATCGCCGATGTGTTGCGCGAGATGACGCTCACTGCATTCGACCTGGCCGCCGAAGTTCCGCTGCGTGCACGGTTGTACGAAGTCGCCGACGAGGACTACGTGCTTGCGCTCGTCACCCACCACATCAGCGCCGACGGTGCCTCGCTGGCACCGCTGACGCGAGATCTGATGACGGCCTACCTTTCTCGCGTCGACGGCCGTGAACCGAACTGGGCCCCGCTGACCGTTCAGTACGTCGATTACACGCTCTGGCAGCAGCAGGTTCTCGGGTCGAGCGACGACCCGACATCGCCTCTCGCGGTGCAGGAGGCTTTCTGGAAATCCGAGCTGGCGTCTGTTCCGGCTCAGCTCGACCTGCCGACCGATCGACCACGTCCGTCGGTACAGTCCAGTGTCGGTGCCACGGTGGAGTTCGAGATCTCCGGTGCAACGCACCGAGCGCTCCTCGAACTCGCGAAGTCCAAGAACGCCACGTTCTTCATGGTCGCCCACGCCGCGTTGGCGGTGTTGCTCGCCCGGTTGTCCAACACCGACGACATCGTCATCGGTGCGCCGATCGCAGGGCGCGGCGACGAACAGCTCGACGACCTCGTCGGCATGTTCGTCAACACTCTTCCGTTGCGTACTCGATTCGACCCGGCCGAGACCTTCGTCGATCTTCTTGCACGGGTTCAGGAATCGGATCTGGACGCGTTCGGTCACGACGCGGTGCCCTTCGAAAGGCTCGTCGAGGTTCTCGACCCGGAGCGGTCGGCGTCGCGGCACCCGATCTTTCAGGTCGCCATGTTCTTCCAGAACATGGCGCAGCAATCCTTGGAACTTCCAGATCTTGCCGTCACACCGTTGTCGATGGACGGCGCACTCGCGAAATTCGATTTGCAGTTCACATTGGCCGGTACCGACGCCTGGGACGGTGAGACCGGAGCGATTGCTGCGCAAATTCTCTACGCGACAGCGCTGTTCGACGAGTCCACGGTTCAGTCCATTGCGCGTCGCTACTGTCGACTGCTGGACGCGATCGCAGCGGATCCCGCGGAATTGGTCGGTGACCTCGAACTCGTCGGCAGCGCCGAGAGTCGAGTGTTGTTGCAGGAGTGGAACGATACCGATCGAGAGCTGGACTTCGAGCCGACGTTGCTGTCGGAGTTCGACCAGCGAGTCGCCACTCACGCCGACCATGTCGCCGTGGTGTTCGAAGGCCGATCCCTCACCTACCGGGAGTTCGACGCCCAGGTCGACGCGCTGGCTCGAGTGCTGATCGATCGTGGAGTCGGCCCCGAAGCTCGCGTCGCTGTGGCGATCCGACGATCTTTGGATCTGGTCGTCGGCATCTATGCCATTCTTCGTGCGGGTGCGGCGTTCGTTCCCGTGGATCCGGACCATCCCGAGAGTCGCGTTCGGTACATCCTGCAGGCGGCGGAGCCCTTCTGCGTGCTCGTGTCGGGAGACGGCGACCGCGACCTCTTCGGCGATGTCGCCGTGCTCGACGTCGCTGACCTCCCCGCGACCGAATCGAGTCTCTCGCCCGTCACCGACGCCGAACGCACTGCCTCGCTCGGACCGGACAACACCGCATACGTGATCTTCACCTCGGGTTCGACCGGCAAACCCAAGGGTGTTGCCGTGTCCCACCGTGCGGTCGTCAACCAGATGGCGTGGATGCGAACGGAATATGGCCTCAGTGAGGCCGACGTGTACCTGCAGAAGACAGCCACGACATTCGACGTCTCGCTGTGGGGCTTCTTTCTTCCTCTGCAGGTGGGCGCGGAGCTCGTGGTGGCGACCCCGGACGGGCACCGCGATTCGGAGTACATCGCGGATCTGATCGCGGAGCATTCGATCACCCTCACCGATTTCGTGCCGTCGATGTTGGCGATGTTCACCGCACATGCTTCTGCGGATCGGTGCCGAAGCCTGCGCCACGTGTTCGTCATCGGCGAAGCGTTCCCGATCGAAACTGCCGACGCATTTCGATCGGTGTCCTGCGCTGGGCTGCACAACCTGTACGGCCCCACGGAGGCAGCCGTGTCGGTGACGTTCTGGGAGTCGACCGAGGCGGATCGTGGCTCGGTACCCATCGGCAGACCTGAATGGAATACGACGGCAGTAGTCCTCGACTCCCGGTTGCGGGTGGTCCCGGCCGGCACGGCGGGGGAGCTGTACCTCTCCGGAGTACAGCTTGCCCGCGGGTATCTGGGCCGACCCGATCTTTCGTCCGACCGCTTCGTCGCGGACCCCTTCGGCGCACCCGGATCCCGGATGTATCGAACGGGAGATCTCGCTCGGTGGCGTGCGGGCGGTCCCGGCGAACCGGGTGTGCTCGAATACATCGGCCGCACGGACTTTCAGGTGAAGTTCCGCGGCCAGCGGATCGAGCTCGGCGAGATCGAAGCGGCTCTTCTCGCGAATCCAAGTGTCAACCAGGCGGTCGTGCTCGTGGTCGCCTTGGCAACCGGCGATCACCTCGTCGCGTACGTCGTACCGGCTCCGGGGCGCTCGGTCGACGACGTCGACGCACGATCCGATCTCGG
>NZ_LVCV01000496.1 GCF_001647195.1 Rhodococcus sp. EPR-157
GATCGCCGTGATCTGCTCATGCTGGTCGGACTCATTTCAGTAGATCCCTATTCTAAGCGGGTCCACTGTCCGAAATCCCTGGGCCGATCAGTTGCTGCCCAACGCCAAGTAGAAGTCCTTGTCCGGTTCCTCCATGAGGAACCTGAAGAAGTCGCGGACCATCAAGTCGAACGACCCGGTGCCGGCCGAGTCGTATTCGTTCGTCTGGGCAAAGAACCGGTGAACCAGGGTGTCGATGAGCAGGCCGCCCATACCTACGCCGTTAGCGTTTTTCCACGCTCGGGCCATTCTCGCGAGATGGCGCATGTTCGTCGAGGTGCGACCGTTGCACTCCCTTGTCGCCTCGATCTCGGCACGAGGCTTGGTGACCTTCCAACTTCCCGTCACCGTGTCCGGATAGTCGAAACTGCCGTCAGCGTTCGTGAACGCCGGCTGGACCTCGAACTTGAAGGCGTTGCTTTGGAATTGCACGCGCACGACGCACTGATCGACGCGAATGTCAGTGTTCGAGTAGCGTGCCTTCAGGTCGTTCCGGACGCGTTCCAACATTCTCCGCGGGCCAGACTCGCTGTCATAGTCGCCCCGGATGCTCGGAGGAAGGATGTAGATCATGTCGAGATCGGAGACGCCCTTGATGGCGGTGTGACGGCCGTAGGAGCCCACCATCAGCTTGTGGGCGGTGTCACCGTCTTTGGACCGGAAGTCCTTGTTCAGCGACTTGGTGATCTCGTCCCGCCGTGAACCGACCGTGGTCTCCGTGACGCAGACCTTAAGGTTCGCAAGTAGACCGTCGAAGACCTCGGACGTCTTCACGGCCGCACCTCGCCGGGATTGAGGCGAAGTGCTTCGGGGAGGAACAGGTCGATCTCCCGGGGTGTGAAAGTCATCTCTTCGTTATGCTTGAGCCCCTTTTGAGCGCGCGTGTAGGCCTTTGCGGTCGTCCTCGGCGCATCAGCATAGGCGGCGCTCGTGGCCTCTTGGAGCTCGTCGCGCCGCGTCCTTGCTTGCTCATGGGAGTTGCCACCGGACATCAAGTCGGAGATCAAGGAGATGTAGGACTCACGGACACCCCAGAGCTGGGTGGCAACGACGCGATGGGCGTCGGACTCGTCCGCGAACTTGAAGGTTCTCGCGCCGAGGCTCATCCAGGTCACTAGAAGCGCAATGGACGACGTCGTCAGGCTGGCCAGGACCGGGTTTCCGAAGAGGCCGACCACTGCGACCAGGAAGGTTCCTGAGCTAATAGCCGTAAGGGCGACAAGGACTCCCTGCTGCCGCCGGTGCTTCGTGAAGCAGATGTCAGCCTGCTTCTCTCGGGTTTTGTGACTGTAAACCACGCGCCCGAATGCTTCTCGCACCTGAGCAAGCAGGTATTGATCTCGTCCTGTCTGACCCGTACTGCCAGGTGCTGTCTCGTCCGCCACGCTTCTCCGATCTCCGTCACCGGGCCGGTGCATCCCAGTAGGTATCCGCGAATTATGCCAACGGCCACCGACACGAAGGAAACCTCGGATCGCTGGTGTGTGGTCAGAGACCATCGGCTTCGTCGGAGACCCGCCCTCGTTGGCGTGCCACACGGGTGGGGAATTTCAGTGAGCGCTAGTGGGGAATTTCGATGAGCGCTGTCACCCTCGCAACTAGCTCGGTCTTGGTGGAGTCACGGGCCGGTGTGGTAGTAGTCTGCGGCCGCCCACCGATTTGCTAGCGCCCTCAGTAAGCAGTTGATGAGAATCACGAACGGTCTCGCTGTCTGGTCTTGTTTCCCATGCCTCTGCAACAGGCGGGTGTTAGTAGGAGGCTCGGTACTCGCCTCCCGATCTGTCGGGCGGGAACTAACGCCGCAGGTCTTGTCGTTGCCCAAACCTATGCTGAACACCGAACCCTGGAGCGTCAGCTTCGGGCCCGGTGAACGGAGTGGGTGCCAAATGCAAGCTGAGGTCACTGGTGTAGGTTTCCGCGAGGATCAACTGACCGCGATTGAAGCGGGGTTGACTGCAATGTCAGAGCCGGACGCACGGGTCGCGATCGTCGATGACTTCGTCGACACCGTTCAGCGACTCACCGAGAACCCCGCCTACTCAGCCGGCAGGGGAGCGGGAATCGTCGCTGCTAAGACGATCCATACACCTGCAGGCGACGTCATCGTCTTCAACGCACCCGAACTTCGCAACCGTGACAGCCTCCTACTGGAGAGGCTCGCGGCCCATGAGGCCGGCCACGTCAAACTCGGCAAACGCGGCGAGGGACTGAGAGGCCGCCAGCACCTCGTTGACTCCGAGTGGCGTTGGCAGCTGATGTGCCTCGGCGCCCTGGCCATTGATGAACTTCGGATTGAGCGTGCGCTCGCTGACCTTGCGTATCCGGTCGCATTGACCGGAGACGTCGATTACACCGACGACGCAATGTTCTGGCTGAACTGCGAACTCATGAATGCCTTGGTCGACCCGGCCAACTCAGACGTTGAGAAGTTTCACGACGCCGTTATGTCAACGCAAGATTGGCTGACCAAGCACCTTGCATACGTCGCCGCATATAACTCTAGCCCGACGCCCGATTTATCAGCTCTGTCGAGCCACTCGAGACAGAACTGGAACGATTACATCGCGGCACATTGGGGCAAACGCATTGCCTTCTACGAGAACATCCCGGACGTCCGCACGGCACTCGCCGCCTCAGAACTGGACCCAATCCTGCTGACTGCTATCGACACTGAAGCGGATCTGCTCAGCGCACTGGGATTCCGGCTCTCTGACGGCGGCCACGGCCAGCGTTACGCCTTCCATCGAATCTCTAGCGATGCTCAATGTGATCGCCGGCTGCAGCGCGCGCGAGAAGAGTTCGCGCTGCGAGACAGCGCCTAGATGTGCAGGGCTTAAATCCGCCGTGTTAGCGCGCCAAATTCGATGGTGATCTATGTAGCGCGGTGATAGTAGCGATCGCGTCGAGTGTGAATGCGAGGCGTTCCTCTTGTCACAAGTCCGTGCAGGGGTCGTGACAGCGTTCCTGATCCCCGTGCACCCAATGCCGTGGCTGTGTGTAATCGGCCAGGACTGTCCGACGTCGGAGAAGCGACGGAGGTTCGGTGTCACGAGGGTGTCACAAGTGGGTACATTCGTACCTGTATCGCATTGGTCCACAATGGACGAAAACCGTTGCAACATAACAAACTATCGAGTCCAGGGAAGTGCGTCTGGATCCACTTCCAGGGACTTAAAATCCGCACAGTGTCGGTTCGAGTCCGACTGGGGGCACGTAAGTCCATGTGGATCCAGATTTCTGGACCAGGACAGTGGTTTTCGGGTGGTAGCGTGGACGTCAGTGGCCTTCCATGTATCTGAGTGGACAACTGAGGCAGCGGATTTCAGATCTGCGTCGGATGGTATGCCCTCCGACAGCACATATTCGCATCTGTGCAGCTCAGGGTCGGTCTCCTTGTTGAATAGTCGTCTCCGCGCTTGGCTCGGTGTCACGTGGCTGTCACAATTGGATCTGGCGGAACTGTCTGACCTCACCAACGCTCGCGACCCGTGAGGGCTACTCATCGAGGAGCCTGTGATGAAACAGAGGTTGCGCATGAACATTTGCCGTTAGAGCGTAGACCTTTGACCTCAACCCCACCTACGCAACCCCGTGGCGGTATGGATATGCGATGTGGCTCGTGTCGGGGGAACGGGCCTCTTCTGACGTCAAAGGTGCCCGAATGAGGTGAGGCGGGGAGCACGAGTGATTCAGGACCGTAACTGTCCGCGATGAACTGCACGATGAGTTCATGACAATCACTGCTCCTCCCTCCCCATTTGTTGTCGACGTCCCGCAGTCCGAGCTCGACGACCTGACCCGTCGTGTTCGCGATGCGCGTCTGCCCGAACCCCTCGGCGCCGACGACTGGACTACCGGAGTCCCGATCTCCGTCCTGCGGTCGATGGCGAC
>NZ_LVCV01000497.1 GCF_001647195.1 Rhodococcus sp. EPR-157
CCACTACCTGCACGTGCGGTCGTCGCGCGCTGACTCGACTCCCGTGCTCCTGTGCCACGGGTGGCCGGGGTCGTTCCTCGAGTTCCTCGACCTCATTCCACTGCTCACCGAGCCGAACGACGCCGACGTCCAGGCCTTCGACGTGATCGTGCCATCCGTCCCCGGATTCGCCTTCTCCACACCGTTGTCCGGCGACGGGTGGAGTACCGATCGCGTCGCGCAGGCGTTCGTCGAGTTGATGAGTGTTCTCGGGTATGGCTCCTATGTGGTGCAGGGCGGTGATTACGGTGCCGGAGTTGCACCGGCGATGGGTCGTCTCGATCCGGAGCACTGCATGGCCATTCATGTCAACGGGTCCATCGGTGCGCCGTTCCGGGAACCCGACGAGGCGGAGCAGAAGCGTTGCACCGAAACCGAATTGGACCGCTACCGGCGGGTGGGCGAGTTCATGGAGTCGGAGTTCGGGTACATCTCCATCCAGTCGACGCGTCCGCAGTTGATCGGTGCTGCCCTGACCGACAGTCCGATCGGTCAGTTGTCATGGATGCTGGACAAATTTCGCGCGTGGACCTACCCGTTCGACGAGGAACCGGATGGCACCCTCGGCCGTAATCGGATACTCGCCCACGTCACCCTGTACAGGTTGACGCGGAGCGCCGGGAGTGCCGCCTACACCGTGTACGCGGCGGAGGGTGGGGCGTGGGCCGGTCCGCAGGCAAAGCCGTCGCAACCGGTCGGTGCCATCATGTTCGCGCACGACATCGGCATCAGGCACCTTGCGGAACAGCAGTTCGACATCGTGCACTGGACCGAGGTTCCGGATCATGGTGGTCACTTTGCGGCGATGGAGGAGCCGGTGCATCTTGCCGCGGATCTGCGCTCGTTTCTGTCCGCGTTACCGTCGGCTGGTTGACCGACCTCTCGGGCCGCTGGAGGTGGGGCTCACTCGCTGTGGCTTCTGCCGTCGGGTATCAATCGATCCGGCCTGCGAACGCGCGTCCGGTGGAAGCAGCGAGTCCGAGCAATCCGCGCAACCCCGGCAATGATCCCGCCAGTGACCACACGGTGTTCGTCGAAGATTCGTCGGTCGGCTTGCCCGCGAAGCGATCGGAGAGCCAATCCAGGGTGACGGGGGCTGCGATCGGGTGCAGCGACAGGTGTTCGCTGAGGCGATCACGGATGTACGTGACGTTCGCTCCCGCAGCGCGATACCGGCGTACTTGCCCGTCCACGTCGTCCACGTCGATCATCGGATCATGCACCGCCTGCACCACGAGAAGCGGAAACTTGGGTGCCGACTTGCCGGGCTGAATATCCTGAAAAATCTGCGCTATCTCGGGTGTCGCCAGGAGGTCTGCCATCGGGATGTCGAGGTGCCGCTCCAGATCGTGCATCATCATGGACACGACTGCGTGCACTGTCGTCTTGCGGTGCAGGGATGAGAGGTTCTCGAGCCCCGCAGCAGCAACGTGTTCGCGAACGAGGCGGTCGAGCACGGGGTAGGTGCGACGTAAGCCCTCCACCACCATCGCGGGCAGCGCCGCGAAGATCGTGCCGTTGAGGCGGGAAAATGCGGACCCGGGATCGCCGACGGGCGATCCGAGTGCAGCACCGACGATGTCGAGTTCAGGAGCGTAGTCGGCCGCAGCCTCGGCGGCCCATGACGTCGCCAACCCGCCGCCCGAGTACCCCCACAACGCGACAGGGGTGGTAGCGGCGAGGTCGAGCGGCTCGAAAGACAGTGCCGCACGGGCGCCGTCGAGTATGCAGTAGCCAGGTTCGATGGGTGCTCCCCACTGCCCGTTCATGCCCTCGTGATCGGGAAGGGACAGAACCCATCCGCGGCGCAGTGCGTACAGGATGATCATGAACTCGAACTGCGGCACGGAGCCGACGGCTCGAGCGCCCGCACGCAGGACATAAGACGGGAAGCACCGATCCGACACGGCGTCGATCGCGCACTGATAGGACAGCAGAGCGCGATGCGGTCGCTGTCGGCCCCCGGCCGGAAGAATCACCGTCGTGACCGCGACACGCGCTGCCCCGTCGAGGCCGGTGGTCCGGTACAGAAGTTGCCACGCAGACACCTTCTGTCGAATGACGCCGAACAACGCGAGGGTCACCTCGCGGGACCGCAACACGGTCCCCGGCTCCGCGCTCTCGAAATCGGCCGGGGCCCGATAGAACGGGTCCATGCTCGGAATCGTGATGCTCGACTCCGAGTCGGCGTGGTCGGCCGTGACTCGCGGACGACCGGTCGACGCGGCAACGGGTTCGATACTCATGGTGAATCTCTTCCTGGTGCGGGTGCGATGGCTTCGACGAGTTGCTCGATTACTGCTCGGGAGACTGCATGTGACGCCGCGTGAGTCAGCAATCCCTCGACGACGAACGTACCGATGCGGAGCATGGCATCGGCCGCCTCCCCGGACAGGCCTGCAGCTTCGATATCGGCGGCGAACAGCGATTCCGCGAAGGCATGAAACCCGTTGTGCCATTGATCGATGGCCTCGGACTCGGTCACCCGATCGTGAACGGTGGAGACCAATGGACCGACTCTTCGTAGCCGCTCTACCAGCCAGAACAGCCGGTCGGCCAGTGGTAGATCGACGACGTCGAGGTAGTCCGTTGCGTCCTCGGCGGCGATGGCCGTCAGAACAGCGACCAGGATGTCGTCTTTGTCGCCGAAGTACCAGTACAGCGTGTTCGCGGTGACGCCTGCTGCTTTCGCAAGACGGCTGATCGAGGTGCGATCGAAGCCGTCGGACACGAACATCTCGCGCGCGGCGACCAAGATGTCCTCTCGCTTGCTCTCCCGGTCGTGGAGTCCGCGATTCCTGGGCATACGACGAACTATATCTTGAATGGTCTTCAAGAGCCTGATACCGTCCTTGGATACCGTTCAAGAGGGGGGCCCGTCGATGTCGAAGACTGAAAGAACTGCGCTGATCACCGGAGCATCAGCGGGCATAGGGGCGGCATTTGCTCGACACCTCGCGGCCGAGGGGCACAACCTCGTTCTCGTCGCGCGGCGCGAGGACCGACTCACCGCACTGGCGGACGAGTTGTCGTCCCAGCACGATGTGCGATGCGACGTCTTGCCTGCGGATCTCTCCGATCGCTCAGCGCCCCGGGCCATCGTCGAAGAAACGAAATCCCGCGGCGTCGACGTCGATATCCTGGTCAACAACGCGGGCATGTCGGGGAACTCCACGTTCGCAGATGCGCCGTTCGACGCACTCGCCGCGGAGATACAGGTGATGATCACTGCCGTCACCGAACTCACTCATCTCACGGTGCCCGGCATGAAAGAACGCGGATACGGCCGGGTCGTGAATCTGTCGTCGTTGGCGGCGTTGCTTCCACCTGGTGCAAGTCTGCTGTACACCGGAATCAAGTCCTATGTGCTCGACATGTCGCAAGCACTCGACATGGAGTTGCGGCCGCACGGCGTCCACGTGACTGCGCTTTGCCCTGGGTTCACCCACAGTGAGTTCCACGACGTCATGGGAACCCGAGATGCAGCGACCTCCAAACTGCCCTCTCTCCTGTGGCAGACCCCCGAGGACGTCGTCCGAGAAGGATGGCGGGCAGTGAACAACGGCACGCCGGTGTGCGTGCCCGGGATGGTCAACAAAGTAACTGCTGCTGCAGCGAAGCCGATTCCGACTCGCATCGGCTACTACCTCGGCAAGACCCTCAACCCTTTCAAACTGTGAGATCCGATCGCCACCTGCTGCAGAACAGAGAGACAAACGCATGACCACCGACGACCACACCGGCTTCACCCGAACCGAAACATCGTTCATGTCGGACGGAGTTCGTTGCGCGGCTACGGTCTTTCGTCCTGGTATGTCCGCAGCCAGTGCGCAACCGGCAATCGTGATGGCGCACGGATTCGGCTCTCCTCGGGCGATGCGCCTGTACGCGTACGCCGAGCGTTTCGTCGAGGCCGGTTACGTGGTCTGCGTCTTCGACTATCGGTTCTTCGGGGACAGTGACGGCGAACCGCGCCAGCTGTTGGACGTGAGTTCGCAGCTTGCCGATTGGCGCAACGCAGTCGACTTCGCTCGCTCGCTCGACGGCGTCAACGAGAACCGAATCGTCGGGTGGGGCACGTCCTTCGCCGGCGGGCACGTACTCACGTTGGCGGGCAACGGCGTTCGATTTGCAGCGGTCATAGCCCAGGTGCCCCACATCGACGGCATTGCCGCCGTTCGCGCGACCGGGTTCAGGCAGGCGTTGCGGCTGGCGCCGGCCGCCATCACCGACAGCGTCCGCGCCGTCCTCGGGCGATCGCCGTACTACGTCGACAGTGTCGGGCTGCCTGGCGCACGCGCCGTGATGGTCTCGCCCGATGCGATGAAAGGGCGTGACCGCTTGGTCCTCGAGTCGGGCCTGACCGACGGCGACTACCCCGAGACTGTGGCGGCGCGGATACTGCTGAAGATCTGGCGATACTCTCCGGGCCGTACGATGTCCGCGATCGACTGCCCCACGCTGGTGCAGATCGCGTCCGACGATTCCGTCACCCCGGCGTCCGTCGCGCAACGCGCCGCGGCAAGAGTTCGCAAAGCAACGGTACGTACCTACTCAGGCGGTCATTTCGACCCGTACATCGAGCCACTGTTCTCCTCGGTGATACGAGATCAACTGATGTTTCTGGCCGACAACGTGCCCTTGAAACTACGGACGGTTCCCTCCGCCTGATCGTGCGGTTCGCTGCACCCTATCGTTCTCGGATTGGATCATCATGCCCAACGGCTCGAGCAGTTCCGAACTCTGGTTGCTGCGAACGTACTTCGGCGGTGGCGACGCCGTGTGGAATGCCCTGACGGAGCAAGCCCGCAGCGCACGATCCGCAGTATCGGGCGCGGCACTGGTTCTGTCTTCGGACCAGACGCAGTGTCATCAGCGCATCCAGCGGGTCCTCACCCGACTGGCCACACGCGCGGAGGCGAACGACGGACTGTACGTGGCGATCGCAGACAAGCAGACGTTCGTACGCCACGATCGAATGCTGCTCACCATCGACTGTTCAGCAGTTCCACGTGACGCCGAGCGGATACCGATGACCCGCATGGCCCCATCCCGAGCTTTCCGTTTGGGCCTCGATCGACAGACGGACACCGGGCACGTGGGCGAACCGAATCGGTTGTCGATGCTGCACACTGCACCCGCACTTCGCAATTTCGAGCGGACCGACCTCGACGAGGCCGGCGATCTCGCAACAAACGTAAGCGACGCGATTCGAGCTAGCCTGGGTTGGAGGACGGCGATGACGCGAGACGGAACCTATGGGTAGACACCGGGAGTCCTCGGCGACCTCCGGGTCCGCCCACAGACCCGGCGACCCTCGCTCGCCCACCGACACACCCGACCACCAGCTGCGCATCGGAGTCGTCGTACTGACTCTGTTGTTCGGCCTCGTCGGTATCGGTACCACATTCACACAGGACGGCCCCACCGATGGTCTCGGCGCAGCGTTGACCTACACCGTCTGCATCAGCACGATCCCCGTTGCACTAGCAATGAGCAAGGCCGAGTTCAGTATCGACTGGTGGTCCCGCCGAGCAGCCGTCAACAACTGGTTCGTTGTCTACTGTGAACTCGGAGTCACCTCCGTCACAGCGACTTTCGCAGATCCCACAACGTCGATGCAGGGTGCGATGCTGCTCGCGTTGGTCGGTGCATATGCCGCCCACTTCGCTCGAGCGAAGGTCATCTGGTTCCACGTCGTGTGGAGCACCGCTTACGTGCTTGCGCTCGGAGCCATGGCGCTGGCAACGGACACTGCCGACACCGTATCGATCGTGCTGCGAGTGGTGGTGGCCGTCATCGTGATCAACGGCTCTGTCACGCTTCTGTCGGCGTTTTCGAGTGCGGTGTTGACGTCTTCTCGGGTACACCTGTCCGATGCGATGACGGACCCGTTGACCGGAGTGCTGAACCGGCGGGCCTCGAGGCCAGAGCAATCGGCACCAGAGACGGCGCTGTCTACCCCGCAATCCTGCTGATCGACATCGACCACTTCAAAGCAATCAACGACCACCACGGCCATTCAGCGGGTGATGTGGCACTGAGACTGACAGCGATGCGCCTGACCATGTCTGCCGGCCGGCACGCCGTCGTCGCGAGACTGGGTGGCGACGAATTCGTCGTACTTGTTCCGGATCCGACGCCGACCCTCGGCGAGTTCGCAGACAGGTTGCGTCGTGCTGTACACAACGTCGACGACGACATCGCGATCACGGTCAGCATCGGCGCTTCGTTGCCTCAAATGGAACGCAGCACCTCCCGGGAAGTATTCGACGGGACATTGGCCGCCGCCGACGATGCTCTCTTCACTGCAAAACGTAACGGTCGCAACCGTATTGCTCTGGCTCGCCCACGCATCGCGGAGAGTCCGAATTGAGAGTATTGCTGCCAGGAATGTGCGATGAGGCATCCGCGGCACACTGTCGACATATGGACGTCGGTGGTCTCCCACGGATCTGAGTGGACCACGGAGACAGCGGATTCGAGATCCGCGTCGGACGGTATGTTCTCCGACGGCGTATGTTCGCATTTGTGCAGCTCAGGTCGGTTTTCGTGTTGAATGGTCGACTCCGAGCGTGGCTCGGTGCCACGAGGCTGTCACAACTCGGTCTGGGTGAGCTGTCTGACCTCGTCGATAGCCGTGACCTTTCGGGTCCACTCATGGAAGGGTTTTTGTGAAACAGGTTTCCTGCGTAGGCTTCCGATACGGACTTTCGACCAGGCCGAGCACAGCAGATTGGCGGCGCGAGCGACGCGGCGGCGGCCGCGGTCGTCCCCGACATCCCTCCGGCGGTTTCCGCTAGCATCGCCGGGCACGGTCGAATCATCCCGCTCGGAGGGGGCCGGCGCACCTACGCGACCGCGGTCGCTTCACTGCCTGGCGCGACCGCAACGGGCATGCCGCGTTGATGCGTCGCCGCAACCATTAGCACGCGAATCGCCGCGATCAACCACAAGCACCGCACCACCGGCATGTCTCCGTCCGCCCACGATCTCGTCGCTGCAACTCTGCCCGCGAACCTGCGAGTACGCCGTGGCGGAGAACCGACCCGGAACCGCCGACGTCTGACGGGCCAAGAAATCAGTTGAACGCGGGCATCTCCGCGTTCTAGGACTTCGCTCCGGACGGCCGACTCGTGCCGAGATCAAGGTTGCGCACCGAATTCCTGCACGCGACCGCCGGTGCGTGACTTCGCAAGTCCGCGTGCGACGGCGTCGTCGAGTACGAGTTGAACCGTATCGGTTGAGTACCCGATACCTTCGGCAACCCCGTCGGCTTGTGCGATCCCTTGGATCCGAACGGCGTGCAGCGTCTCGAAATCTTGAGACTTGACGGACAACGAGCCAAACAGAGCCGACGCGATCAAGATAACGCCGAACACCGTGAAGACGGCCTTGTCGGGCACTGTGCGTGTGGCCCAATTCGACCATGCCACCGACACTCCGCCGAACGCGAGACCCCAGAGAATGACAAGAGATATAGACAAGCCGTGGATTTCGGGTAGTAGAGCAAGACCGAGGGCCGCTATCCGCGTGATCCGCGATTGGCGGGGGCTATCTCAGCGATCCACCGGCGTACACCTCCGGCTGCATTCAGACGGGCTTACAAGCGAATTACCGGACAATCGCCGGGTCGACGCAGAACCATCGCGCAAGCGCAGTCCGTTGTGGGCAGACTTGCTTGACGTTTCGATGCGATCGTCACGACCAGCCCACGACAAGCCGCGCCGATTGCTCGGGAATCGTTGGATCCACACCGGTGATCTTGGCGAACCGGTGGAGGCGATTCGACACAGTGTTGCGATGGCAGAACAGTTCGTCCGCGGTCCGCCCGATGCTTCCTGTCTTCAGATAACTGCGAACACATTCCTCGAGTCGGATGCGCTCCGAATCGCCGCAGGACGCCAGAGCATCCTCGACATCGATGAGTAGTCCTTTTCTGCTCTCCTCCAAACCGGCCCTCGCAAGCCGCGCCCACCCGCGACTCCAGGTGACGGCGGCAGTGTCCGCGCGTGTGATCGTTCTGGCGAGGTCGCGCGCGATGTTGGCGGCCGCTCGAAGACCGCGCAGGCCATCGTCGGACCCGACCAGCCCGACGCGAAGTGCAAGGATGCCGGGGTCGAGCTCGGTGGCATGAGACCCCTCGAGATCCGCTCTGCGCATGAAGGCAATCAATGCATCGCCGAGGTAGTGCGTGTACACGGGTGTTCCGGAGCGTTCTGTTTCGGATATGTACACCCGCAACGGCGGAATATCGTCGCCGGCTGCTCCGATGACCAGAAGGGGCGCACGCGGAGGGATTCCGAGCTCGGCCGCAATCGCATCCACCCGATCCGTGTCCGTGGATCGGGGATCCTGAAACAAATTTGCGATACGGCCTTGCAGCGCGGAGGATTCCTCTCTCAGCATCCGGTCTCGCTCGGCCATATATGCCCGTTGGGTCTGGGCGGCGTATTCGTCGACGGTTCGAAGCACAATCCACGTGTGCCGGACCAATAGTTCGGCGTCGCTCGGGAAAGACGCCGAGGTGAGTGCCTCCCACAACACGTTGTAATCCAACCGAATTGCACTCATCAACGAGGTGATCGGTATTCCCGCTCGAGCCCGCGAGGTGCCGACGTCGTTTGCAACGGGGACGAAATTGGGTAGGCCGCCTGCGCGGAGCCCCTGGAGCATGGCGGTGAAGGCCATCCGGCCAGTGCGTTCGATCTCGGAAGTCGGCAGAGGTGACGAGTCGTACCCGGCGATGGAGGCGACACGCTCGATGAAGGTATCAGTCAGCTCGATGACGTCGAGACCGTCGAGCAACTCCTGCCATCTACGCGAGTCGCGAGGGTTGGGTTCGTCACCGAGCCGTTGAGGTTCCACGCGATTCACCGGTCCAGGATAGTGCAAATGCACAAGAATAGGCATTCATTCGGCGGGGAATGCCTAGGGACAGTGAGGAAATTACCTGCAATGCTTGCACCAGGCCGAAATCCCCCGGGGATGAAAGCAGACCGAATCCCTCCTCCCTGATGGAGAGTTATGACGTACACACAATCGACGTCGATCGAGTTCGGCGCCGTACATGAACTCGACAGGAAGAGCGCGAACAAAGTCGCCTTCGGCGCTCTGGTCGGCTCTGTTCTGGAGTACTACGACTTCTTTCTGTTCAGCGCCGCAGCCGCTCTGGTCTTCAACGTCCAGTACTTCACCACCGGCAATGCGACGGTGGCTGCTCTGGCCTCGTTCGCGACCTTCGGCGTGGGCGTAGCCGCCAGGCCGATCGGCGGCATCGTTTTCGGCGCGATGGGCGATCGGATCGGTCGCCGAAAGACACTGATGATCACGATCGTCGGTATCGGATTCATCACGGCCCTGATCGGGATCCTGCCCACCTACGCGGCGATAGGAATCACCGCGCCCGTCCTGCTCGTGTTGCTGAGAATTGTGCAGGGATTGTTCGTCGGAGGTGAATGGTCCGGCGCCTTGACCTTGGTCGTGGAGAATGCTCCACTGCATCTTCGAGCGCGATACGCCGTCATTCCTCTCATCGGATCCCCAATCGGGACGATTCTGTCGTCTGGAGGGTTCTTCCTTGTCACCATTTCGATTTCGCAGCAGAACTTCGATTCCTGGGGTTGGCGCATTCCATTCCTCCTGTCGTTGCCGCTGCTTCTTCTCGCCGTCTACATTCGACGCAAGCTCGAAGAATCTCCAGTCTTCCGTCAGCTCGAGGAAGCTGGAGAGCTATCGAGCAATCCAGTGAGCACGGCGTTCAGACAGAGCTGGCGTCAAATTGTGATTGGTATGGCCGCGTCACTGCTCGGAATGGGCGGCTTTTACCTCGTCACCACTTTCTGTGTGTGGTACGGAGTGAACGTACTCGGATACAGCCGAACATTGATGCTTCTCGGGACCATTGTCGCGGCTGTAGTCGAAGTCTTCGTCATCCTTCTCAGTGGTCGGTTGGGCGCGCGATACGGTTCGAGCCGGGTTATTTTCTGGGGTGGGATCGCCTCTGCTGTAGTGGCTTTGCCCGCATTTCTACTGCTGAACTCCGGCGTTCCCGTCCTTGTCGTGTTGTCGATGACACTGGCTGTGGCGACGTTGTCGTTTCCCTACGCCGGTACCGGTGCCGTCCTGACTGGACTGTTCCCCGCGGCCACTCGCTTCACAGGTGTGGCCGTCGCGAACAACACGGCCGCCATGGTTGCGGGGTTCGTTCCACTTCTGGTAACCAGTCTCGTCGCTGCCGCACAGGACCACTGGTGGCCGGCCGCCCTTGTCCTTGCATTGATATCGCTGATCACCGCATCGGCAGGTGCGATCGCGCCAAGGTTCAGTGTGGACCTTCCGGGCTTCAAGCACTGATCACGGACGGGACATACTCATGAAACTCGACCTCTGCGTGCGGGCGCGAGAAATCATCACCATGGATCGCGCCCGGCCAGCCGCCACGGCTGTCGGGGTGATCGGTGGCCGAATCGTCGGGTTCGACGACGAAATCGCCGGTATCGAGGCGACCCGAACACTGGACTTCGGAGACGCGTGTATGACACCTGGTCTGATCGACGCCCACTGTCACACTGTCTGGTGGGGACTTGGACTGTCGGCTGTCGATCTGAGCCGCGCCGCCTGTTTGAACGATCTCTACGGACTGATCGAGTCGGAGGTCGAGCGCATCGGTGACGATACCGGTGCCTGGGTGCACGGCACCGGCTTCAACCAGGGCCACTACAATGGCCAGCTTCCTGAGATAGATCGGCTCGACAGCCTGACCGGCGATCGACCGTTGTACTTGCGGCACACCTCGGGCCACGCCGCATTCGCGAACACCGCCACCTTACGGCTCATCGGTGCTTTCGACGACGGCTTCGAAGTGCCCGCCGGCGGCATGATGGGTAGGGATGGCGACGGGCATTTCACCGGTCTGGTCGAAGAGTCGGCGCAGGGTTTGGTCCAATCGTTGCTCCTGCCCTACTCCACCGAGCAACTTGTGGAGGCGATCGACGAAGCAACCACAAGGTTTGCTGCACAAGGCATAACAAGCTTCACCGAAGCCGGTGTCGGTGGGGGATGGATAGGACACAGCTCCATCGAGATTGCGGCTTACCAACTGGCATCGGAGCGCAATCATCTCCACGCCCGCGCCCAGCTGATGCCCACGATCGACGCGCTTCGGCCACTTGCCGCACACTCTGCGGACTTTCACGGCGAGGCGACCGGTTTTGGGCTGGATCTCGGGATTCGGTATGGCTTCGGTGACGACCACCTTCGATTGGGCCACGTCAAAGTTTTCCTCGACGGCTCGTTGCTGGGGGCGACGGCGGCAGTGACCGAAGACTTTTGCGGACACGATCACAACCGAGGCTATCTCCTGGACACGCCCGAAGCGTATCGAAAGCGAGTACTCGCTGCGTATCGGTCCGGCTGGCCACTTGCACTGCACGCCATCGGGGACGCGGCGATAGACCTAGCACTCGATCTGATCGAAGAAGCCCAGAAGAGTTATGGCCGACATGCGCCGCCGTGCCGAATCGAGCATTTCGGTATTGCTAGACCGGATCAGGTTCTCCGTGCCGGCGAGCTCGCGATTGCAGTGACTCCACAAGCCGGCTTCATCGGGCCCCTAGTAGTACTTTGTTAGGTTGGGAATCTGTGGTGGCAGTGCGGGCAGGTTCCGATCCAGATGGCAAGTGCGCGTTGAAGAATGCGGAGT
>NZ_LVCV01000498.1 GCF_001647195.1 Rhodococcus sp. EPR-157
CGCTCACGCGTCTCGGCATCGAACTTCCTTGGTGCACCCATATCTGCATTCTCCTGGTGAGATCACAGTCTCCACCAGTCCCAGGACGGTTCAATCCGCCGAGCCGTGCCGCCGAGCGCCCTGGGTGCGCCTGTTACAGAATCCTGCCGGCTCCGATACAAGTCATCGGCATCCCAGACCGAGAAGCGCCGCAAGCTGTCACCGGTCGCTCGCGGAGCATCGCACTGCGCCAGAAGGATCCGCGCGTCGGTTCGATCCAATCGCGACATGTAGCCCAGTCTTGCACGCAGCGCCAGACGGGATTTGCGCAACATGCGCAAGATGACAACCGGCACTTGCGCACCCTGACAGGTGCTGGTTGTGTGGCGCACATCAAGCCCATGATCGAGCCGGTCGACCTTGCCGGCGTAGCTATCAGCGGAGGTAGCCCATGTTCGACACAGACGATTTGGTGCAGCTCGTCACCGAATCCGGTGAACGACGCGCACATTCGGATTTTTCACCGTACGTCGAGGACATCGATTTTCCTACGTTGCGCAAGCTGTACGAAGACCTTGTCGTGGTCCGCCGAATCGATTCCGAAGCAACAGCATTGCAACGCCAGGGCGAACTCGGTTTGTGGGCGCCCTTGCTCGGCCAAGAGGCTGCCCAGGTCGGTTCGGCCCGCGCTCTCGACGCCGAGGACTTCGTGTTCGCCAGCTATCGCGAACACGGAGTGGCGTATTGCCGCGGCGTCGATCCGACGCACATGCTGCGGTTCTGGCGTGGCTCAACGCATTCGGGTTGGAATCCCTTCGAGTACAAGATGACCACGCCGGCGATCATCGTCGGGTCGCAGGCTCTGCATGCCACGGGCTATGCCATGGGCATGCAGCTCGACGGCGCAACCGGCGCCGCCATCACTTACTTCGGCGACGGTGCAACCAGCCAGGGGGATGTGTCGGAGGCGTTTGGATTTGCTGCCAGCTTCTCTGCGCCGGTGGTCTTCTTCTGTCAGAACAACCAGTGGGCGATCTCGGAGCCGGTGAGCGTACAAACCCCGGTCAGCATCGCCGCTCGTGGCCGCGGATTCGGTGTGCCGGCCGTTCGCGTGGACGGCAACGACGTTCTCGCCGTGATCGCCGTGACCCGGGCAGCGCTCGAACGGGCACGCGAAGGCAGCGGCCCCACGTTGATCGAGGCAGTCACTTACCGCATGGGGCCGCACACTACGTCCGACGACCCGACCCGATACCGGCCTGCAGCAATGGACGACGAGTGGAAGGCCAAGGATCCCCTCGATAGAATCCGCGCCCTCCTCGAAGCGGCCGGTGTGATCGACGACGAATATCTGGCGGCGGTCCAGCGTCAGGCAGATGAGACCGCAGCGGCCTTGCGCCGCGGCTGCCTCGAGACCATCAAGCCGACCGCGTTGTCGATGTTCGACCACGTCTACGTCGAACCGCACCCCCTCGTCGACGAAGAACGTCGCCAGTTCGCGTCCTACCTCGCCACCTTGGAAGGAACACACCGATGACCGCAACGACTGACCCCACCGTCCTTCCGCTGGGCAAGGCGATCAACGCCGGCCTGCGGCGGGCGCTCGAAAACGATTCCAAAGTTCTCCTGATGGGTCAGGACATTGGCAAGCTCGGCGGCGTCTTCCGGATTACCGACGGCCTGCAGAAAGACTTCGGGCCGAAAAGGGTCATCGACACCCCGCTCGCCGAGTCCGGCATCCTGGGGACGGCGGTCGGCTTGGCCATGTACGGATACCGGCCCGTGTGCGAGATCCAATTCGACGGATTCATCTATCCCGCGTTCGACCAGATCGTCTCCCAAGTCGCCAAACTGCACTACCGCACCGGCGGCAACGTCAAGATGCCGATCACGATCCGCGTCCCCTACGGCGGCGGAATCGGAGCCATCGAACACCACTCCGAATCCCCAGAGGGTTACTTCGCCGCCACCGCCGGACTACGAGTCGTCACCTGCAGCAACGCCGCCGACGCCCACACGATGATCCAACAAGCCATCGCCTCCGACGATCCCGTGCTGTTCTTCGAACCCAAGCGCCGCTACTGGGAGAAGGGTGACGTCGACCCCACGACAGAGACATACCCGCTGCACAAGGCGCGCATCGTGCGGGCTGGAACGGACGCCACCGTACTCACGTACGGCCCATTGGTGACAACGGCCCTACAGGCGGCGAGCATCGCAGCGGAGGAGGGGCGCTCACTGGAAGTGATCGATCTGCGATCGATCTCCCCCCTCGACCTCGACACCATCGCCGATTCCGTCCAGCGCACCGGTCGGTTGGTGGTCATCCACGAAGCTCCGGTGTTTCTCGGCATCGGCGCCGAGATCGCCGCCCGCATAACCGAGCGCTGTTTCTACCACCTCGAGGCACCAGTGGGAAGGGTCGGAGGCTTCAGCGTGCCTTATCCCCCCTCGAAGCTAGAGGAGTACTTCCTCCCCGACGCCGACCGCATCCTCGATGCTGTCGACCGCACGTTCACCGCGTAGAGACAGGAGACCCGCCCGCAATGCCCACCATCGAAACTTTCCTGTTGCCGGACCTCGGTGAGGGACTGACCGAAGCCGACTTACTCAGCTGGTCCGTCGCAGTCGGCGACACCGTCGAGCTGAATCAGATCATCGCCGAGGTCGAAACCGTCAAGGCATCAGTGGAACTGCCCTCCCCCTACGCCGGGACTGTAGTAGCCCTCCACGCCGAAGAGGGCTGGACCGTAGACGTCGGCAGCGCATTCATCGATATCGAGACCGACGACGACGCTGTAGTCTCCACATCTACCTCCCCCGCGCCTATCACTACAGCTGTACCGACACAGAAGGCCGCACCCGAACGCACCCCCGTTCTGGTCGGCTACGGTGTCGCCGAAGAAGGCATCAGTCGCCGCCGGCGAGGCGGCGCAACACCCACACCCACCGTCGAGCAGCCCGCCGCGGCAGTTCCGAGACGTCCCCTGGCTACCCCTCCGGTGCGCTTCGCAGCCAAGAAAGCCGGGATCGATCTCGCGGGCGTGTCTGCGACCGGAAGCCGCGGACAGGTGACCCGTGCCGACCTCGACCTCGCCATGAAAAATGCCGCAGATACCCCGGCCATCGGCCCCATTTCTGCCGCCGCCGACGCGGCTGCATCGACGAATCAACCGGTCGCAGGAGAGACCCGCACACCGATCAAAGGCGTGCGCAAGCACACCGCGGCCGCGATGGTCCGCAGCGCGTTCACCGCCCCACATGTCACCGAATTCGTGGACGTCGACGTAACTCCCATGATGGAACTGGTGAACAGCTTGCGGGAGAACAAGCACTTCGCCGGGGTACGCCTGACCCCGCTGGCACTGGTATCGAAGGCACTGCTGGTTGCCCTGCACACCGACCCGTCGCTGAACTCCTACTGGGACGACGACGCGCACGAGATCGTCACCAAGTTTTACGTCAACCTCGGGATCGCCGCCGCAACCCCGCGAGGCTTGATGGTGCCCAACATCAAGAACGCGCACGCCCTCGGCCTTCGAGAGCTCGCACTGGCCTTGTCCGAGCTGACGCGCACCGCCAAGGACGGCAAAACCGGACCCGCCGACCTGGCCGATGGAACGATCACCATCACCAATGTGGGCGTGTTCGGTGTCGACGCCGGCACACCCATCCTCAATCCGGGCGAAGCGGCAATTCTGTGCTTCGGCTCGATCCGGCGTCGCCCTTGGGAACACAACGGGGACATCGTCTTGCGGTCGATCACCACCTTGAGCCTGTCGTTCGATCACCGCCTCGTCGACGGCGAACAGGGCTCGAAATTCCTCGCTGCCATCGCCGACATCCTGTCCGACCCATTGAGCCTCATTGCCCTGAGCTGACGCGCCGTCACCTCACCGCAATTCGCCTTTCCCGCACCGCCGATCGTCATCGGCGCATCTTCGAGGAGTTCGCATGACCGATTCACCCGACGTCCTGGTTCTCGGCGCAGGCTCCGGAGGCTACGCCTGTGCGTTCCGCGCTGCCCAGCACGGCAAGACCGTAACCTTGATCGAGAAGGACAAGGTCGGGGGCACCTGCCTGCACCGAGGCTGCATACCTACCAAGGCACTCGTGCATGCCGCCGACGTCGCCGACACCGTCGCACACGCATCCACGATCGGTATCGGCGCCACACTCGGCGACATCGACGCCGGAGCGATCCATGCATACAAGAACGGCGTGGTCGATCGCCTCTACAAGGGACTGCAAGGCCTGGTACGCAGTCACAAAATCAACCTGATCACCGGTACCGGACGCTATACCGGCGGCACTACCGTGCAGGTAGACGGCCACTCGATCGCCGGACACTCGCTTGTCCTCGCCACCGGATCCCAGGTCCGCGAAATCCCCGGCCTCGAGATCGGCGGCCGCATCCTCACCAGCGACGAGGCCCTGCAATGGCCGACCATCCCCGAACGGGTCGTCGTGCTCGGCGGAGGCATCATCGGCATCGAGTTCGCCAGCATCTGGGCCTCCCTCGGCGCCGAGGTGACCATCATCGAAGCGCTCCCCCGCCTCGTCGCCGCCGAAGACGAATGGACGTCGAAGCAACTCACCCGCACCTTCCGCAAGCGCGGCATCACCATCAAGACGGACACCCGCTTCGCCAAAGCCGTCCAAGACGAAAACTCCGTGAGCATCACCATCGAGTCCGGCGAGACCATCGAGGCAGATGTCCTACTCGTCGCCGTCGGTCGAGGGCCACGCACCGCCGGAATCGGCCTCGACGAGGGCGGCATCGCACTCGACGAACGCGGTTTCACCCGCGTCGACAAAGACCTACGCACCAGCGTGAACAACGTCTACGCCGTCGGTGACATCGTCGCCGGCCCGCAACTCGCCCACCGCGGATTCCAGCACGGACTGTTCGTCGCCGACCAGATCGCCGGGGTACCCACCACACCGGTCGACGACACCAACATCCCCCGCGTGGCGTACTCGAATCCCGAACTCGCCTCCGTCGGACTCACCGAGGCTCAGGCGCGTGTACGCTTCCCGTCCGTCGAAACCACCGTGTACGACCTGGCGGGCAACGGGAAAAGCCAAATCCTCGGCACCAGCGGAGGCGTGAAACTGATTCGCGCCGAAGGCGGTCCCGTTGTCGGAGTCCACATGGTCGGCGAACGAGTCGGTGAGCTCATCGGGGAAGCGCAACTGATCGTGAACTGGGCTGCCCACCCCGACGAGGTCGCGGACCTTATACATGCGCATCCCACACAGGCCGAAGCACTCGGCGAAGCGCACCTCGCCTTGGCCGGCAGACCCCTTCACGCGCACGCCTGATCCTGACCGCAGACAGACAGCTCGCCGATCCACCGCACCGTTCTTGGAAGAACGACCATCCCGGCAGCAGCGAATGTCGTTCCGCCGAAAGGGTTCGTACGCCTGAAGCGAGCTTTATCTGTTGCAACTATTTCTTCGAATGAGGACTACTACATGGAAATCAACAACGCTGTGGCCATCGTCACCGGCGGAGCATCTGGATTGGGCAATGCCACAGCCGCCGCATTGGCGGCCCGCGGCGCCCACGTCGTGCTTCTCGACCTGCCAGCTTCCGGCGGCGACGCCGCCGCCGAACGAATCGGTAGCGCAGCAACGTACGTGGCCACTGACGTGACATCAGCGAGTGATGTCGCCGATGCGATGCAACGTGCCAGCGAAATTGGGTACATACGGGTCGTCGTCAACTGTGCAGGCGTCGCGACCCCCGGCAAAGTTCTCGGGCGCGACGGACCACTTCCGCTAGAAGACTTCGAACGCGTCGTTCGAATAAACCTGCTCGGAACGTTCAATGTAATTCGCCTCGGCGCTGAGAAAATGCTCGGACACCACTGCATCGGGGAGGAACGGGGCGTCATCGTCAACACCGCATCGGTTGCGGCTTTCGACGGTCAGATCGGGCAGCCTGCCTACGCCGCGTCGAAGGGGGCAGTCGCTGCTATGACGCTTCCTGTGGCCCGAGAGCTTTCACGCCACCAGATACGCGTAATGACCATTGCGCCCGGAATATTCGAAACACCGATGATGGCAGGACTACCCGCAGAAGCGCAAAGATCGCTCGGACAACAAGTCCCGCATCCTTCACGCCTTGGCCGAGCCGTCGAATATGCATCCTTGGTCTGCCACATCGTCGACAATCCCATGCTCAACGGCGAAACCATCCGCCTGGACGGCGCTATCAGAATGGGTCCGACATAGCGCAGGACTTCTCCCTTCGAAACGGAGCTCTGCATTCGCCTTTCGGCGCGCAAAACCATCGTGGTCCAAGTGGGATTGCGGGTGTCATCCGAAGTGAGTCACGGATGAGTCGTGGCAAACGGTGACACGAACGCGTCTGCCACGCAGAAAGGCCTCCCACCCCGCGACTGTAGCCGCAGGCAGGAGGCCTTTGCGATGCTCCCCCCGCTGGACTCGAACCAAGCAACCGTCCGATTAACAGCCACATGAGAAGAACTGCCGAACGTCCAGGTGGAGCCACGATAGCGCCCCTGAACAGCATCAATTGTTCAGGCGGTACCACCCGAATCCACGCCGGTTCGTACCGACTTGTGACAACCGTGTGACACCCGAACCGGCGTCGACAGACCTGGGGACTTGTGCGAATCCGCCTGGACACACGT
>NZ_LVCV01000499.1 GCF_001647195.1 Rhodococcus sp. EPR-157
CAAACAGCATGCGGTCTAGCCTCCCCAAGGCCTCCGAACACCCGCCAACCGGCACCACAGTGAAAACCGCTCACGGATGAAAAGTTGCGCCAACACGAATGTTCAATGCCGTCGAGCCTCGCCACGCGAAATCTGGATCAAGCAAATTTAAACCGCAGTCGAACGGACGTCGAAGTTTCCGAGTCGCGCTGATTTGACATACTTTTGGCATGGAGGACGATGGCGGCAAATCGAGTGAGCTTCCGCCCGACACGAGTGGGAAGCCAGTGGTGGTCAACCCATACGCTGGGGGTGGCGGGGGCAGCACCCTCGCCCATCGAGTTGCAACCCGTTACCTCGCGGACGTGTTGCTCGGTGCTGCACGCCCTGAGACCGGCGAGTTGCCCGCGGTAAGGGTGGCATTTCAGACCAACCCAGCCAACCCAGTCGACGACCTGCGCGTGGAAGCCGAGAAGAACGGCGAACGTGCCATCGTCCACATAGCTGTCCGACGAACACCACAATTCATCAGGAGCCACAAGAAGACTGCAGAGCTAGTCGGCACGCTCCTTGACCAGGTAGATACATTCGCGATCGACGACCGCGCATACGTCGCGGTCGCGCTTGCTGGAATGACGAACGCACATCGGGAGGTGCAGAACCTCGCTTCTCTCGCCCGGGAAAACTCGGCTGAGTCGGACTTCTATAGCCAGGTCCATCAGCCCGGGCGGCACCGCAACTACGCCAACCGCTACGGACACATCACCGGCCTTGTGGCAAAGGCACGCCCGCAGGCCTCTGACAATGACCTTCGCGACCTGGTCTGGTCGCTTCTGAACCGGCTCTGGGTGCTGGACTTTCGCGTCGAGTCCGACGACGAAACGGATTGGGTCGAGATCGGCAACCGGCTGAACACGATAGCGCGGCAAGGGAAAAGCGGCGCTGACGTTCGCGACAACCTTCACTCAGCTGGGGCGACACAGTTCGACCAGAAGGGCACAGTGGTCGATCGCCAACTGATCCGGCGCAAGCTCCACACGGTCCTAGCGTCCGAGGCCGGTAAGTCAATGGCCGCATGGGTGCAGCTAGGTGTCGAACAGCACTCGGCGAAGGTGGCAGTCCGACACGAGCTAGCTGGCGGGCTGAATCTGCCACGCACAACGCTGCACGAAAGGATAAAGGCCGAGCTTCTCGTCGCCGGGACCACCCGGAGCTCACTACTGCTCACAGGCGAGTCCGGAACCGGCAAGAGCGCTCTGACGCTGTCGGGAGCTCTGGCTCTCGCTAAAGCCGATAGCAACTTCGAATGCGTAATCTTGAACCTACGCAGAACCCGCAACAGCGAGCCGGCTTTATCAGCAGACCTAGGTATGCCGCTCACGAAGGTCCTTAGCGAGATGTCAGCACCGTCTCGGATCCTCGTCGTCGACGCTGCCGACGCAGCCATCGAAGGACGTGGCGAACTGCTTCGAGAGCTCGCAGCAGCCGCCCACGAAGCGGGAGCCGGTTTAGCCCTGGTCGCCGCGGACAATGCAAGTGAGGACGCCGCCAGCACCCTTGTCGGCCTATACCCGGCACCGAAGAAGTTCGAGATTCCAGGCCTCGACGACGCCGAGTTGCACGTCGTAGGCGCAAGGCTGCCAGCAATCGCAGGAGCATTGCGCAACCTGCCGAAAAAGTCACTACTTCGACGATTGGCGGTCGTCGACCTTCTCGCCCGGACAGGCACGACGGTCACCGCACCTCTGGACCATTGGGCTTGTCTTCAACTGATCTGGAACAACTTGATCGGTCGCAAAACAGCCGAGGGTTCACCAACTGCGCGAACAGAGGCCCTTCTGGCCATGAGCGAGACGGAGCTGAAACTACCGAAAACCGAGAGGGCCTACCCGCGCCCAAACCCTGCTGCACTCGACGCTCTCCGGACCGACTTGTTGGTCGCCCCAGCCGACCTACACACTGCTGCGCCCGAGTTTGCACACGACGAAATCCGCCGATTCGCGACGGCGGTATGTCTGGTTCGGACGGAATCCATTACGAGCACCCTGACTGCTTCAGGCCGCCCCTTGCGATGGTCGATGTCCGCCGCCAAGCTCGCTTGCGAGGGCAAACTGACGCGTGCGGCGAATCCCCACCTTGAGCTTGCGATGCTGGTAGCTCAGTTCGATCTTCTCGGCGACGAATCGACGGTTCGTTGGAAAGACGTGCCGCTTGAAGCCGTACTGGAAATGCCGAACGCGTACGACCTACTGCGGCGCGCGTTCGAGACCGCCGCCCCTAAATCACACGAGATTCTTGCGACGTTCGTCAGAATCACCTCACTCCACCAGCGTCACAACAACATGATTGACGTCCCCCGAGGCGAGCCAATCGTCCGACTCCTCATCGAAGAAGTCAACGAGCTGTGGAGTCAGGACAATGAACCGTTTCGCCTACTGACCGACTGGCTCAACGCAGCACTGATGGAGGGACTTCCCGCGGGCAATCAGACTCGGACAGCACTGAGGGAGGTGCTGCTCAAGCACTGGCGAACCTATAATGATTCGACCGACCCGGCCGGCCACCACCATGAGACCGAGGACAGTGCCGTGATCGACACTACCGGTCATCACAGAGAAAAAGCGTCCGGCCGGCGGACTCTGCCCTGGCAAACTAACCAGCCGCGATACATCCAGTTGCTGGCCCTGCTTGGTCCTGACATTGACCACGATGTGCGCGCCTGCCTGCAGAGGGTTGCGGCCAAATCTCCGTCGCGCCTCCAACCAGCGGTCGATCTCGATTGGAGCGCATGGGGTATCGGATCGCATGATCCCGACCTGCTAATCCAGCTCACCGAGGCCTACTACATCGACAGCCGTGGTAGCGCTAACCGTCGCGGCTCTCTCCGCCGAACCGGCATACGCGACCACCAGCCGCAAGGCTTCGGGCCATTGAGCAGCCCTACATCCGGGCCGTTCTGGCTCCTCACCCGAATGTGCGCGCATAAGCACTGGATTCCTGCCGTGAACCGCATGCTGAACCACGCCGTGAACATCCGCTGTCACGTCGAACCCGGAGGTGAAAACGTCAAACCTGACTCAACTTTCACGCTCGCGATCTCTGGCACCGAGCGAACGTACGTCGGCGACAGCGACGTCTGGGGTTGGTACCGCGGCAACACCAACGGACCATACCCATGCATGAGCGCGCTCCAAGCCGTCGAACGGTGGATCGACCAACTAGTCTCCGACGGCGCCGCGCTCGCCAACATTGCTACCGCACTCCTGAACGGCTGCGAAAACCTGGCCATGCCGGCCCTCATTCTCGGCGCAACCATCCGCCACCTCGGCGCGGATCTGAAGACATTGGACCGGTATCTCGTCGAACCACTCGTCTGGGAGCTCGACTCCATCCGCGTCAATAGGGAGTCCATTAGCTTCATGCGCACGCCCGACGATGGCATCACCAACCCGGAACGACGGAAATGGCACCTGCGAGATGTCGCCGTACTCCTCGTCCTCCGCGCCGATCAGCAGCGTCGTATCGACATGAAAAACTTGGGTGAACGACTTCTCGAGAACACCGTTCGCTTCGATCCAAGCGACTCCACCGCTCGCCGGTGGGCGGCGACGTTCGACGCGGACAATCTCGCAACAGACCCCACCGAAGGTGGGGTACTCGTCTCGATCAACGAGCCCGCCGACATCGAAAAAGAACTCGGTCCGGTACGGGCAGATATGCTCCGCGGCCACGTCCTTCTGGAGCTGCAGAACAAGTATTGGATCCCCGCGCGACAACAGAAGCGAGGTTGGACCCCGCCTACTCCAATCGAAATAGCGAACGACCTAGCGCGGGTCAAAGACCTGCATGACAACCCACCCGAGTTCACAGCATCCGACCCGTACCTCACCATTGCCTGCGTCGCGTCTGCTGCGGTACGCACCGCTGCCGCAGGACACCCTGAAGCACTCGGCGCCGACCCCACGTTCGCAATCACCTCGATCCTTGAAATTCTTGAACAGACCGCGGACGACGCCAAAGGCAACGATGACGCACTCAGGTTCGAGAACGACATCGGAACTCGAGCGGTGGCCGCCGGCGCAATCCCGCAACTGCTACTTCCCCAACTCGCGGAACATATCAGTACAGCAGGGGCAAGCCCCGGTGACGTTGCGTCCACGGCCGCGACGCTAGGTTCCCTGGCAGCAACCGACACCTGCATGTCATTCGCTCGCGGTTTCGACACTGTGTGGGAGAATCGATGTACTGACGACCCATGCATTCACTTGACCGCATATGAATGGGTAGTCGACCTCGCGCGGCTGTGCGAAATCGGCAAATTCGACGAAGAACTCCAGCACCATCCCCGAGTGGTCATTGAAGGTGATGTACTAGCTCGCATTCGGCAGATACGACCCGACAGGCTCGACACGACGCGCCTCAGCGCGACCATCCGTGCTATTGGTCGCGCCGCTGCGACGGACGCCTGCGTGGCGGAGGCAGCCCAAAAGGACCTGGTAATACTGCTTCGGTGCCAGGCGCACGCTATGGTCGAACAAGAATCACCGGAACACGGTTACTTCGTCGACGACCACGGCGCCGAAACAATGACCGCGGCACGCGCACTGTTGCACCGCCAGTCACGTGCAGACTCAACCGACGCGTTGTTACTCGACTACGTCACGATCCTGGCTCCTGCCACCCACGTGTTCAGTGCATTCCTGCGAGACTTGGCAGTAGCCGGAGCAGAAACCCAAGAGCTAGCCAACACGGCAAAGAGAACCTGGCCAACGCTCTTTGTACATGTTCTGGACCAGGTAGACCTCAATAAGGCGATCTACGATCAGGGTGACAGCTTCGTCGACTATGCACTGAGTCACCTGATTCCGAACCACCCGGAGTCAACCGATCTACTGCACAGTGAGTTCGGTCTCCGAACTTTCAAAGGAGTAGAAGCTGGCCAGCTATTGGATCTCATTTCCCGGTGGCTTCCCTACGCAGCAGGTAGACACTCTTGCATGTTTGAACTCATCCAGCTTCTGCGGCAACTCTCTATCGAGATGCAGCTTAACCATGGATTTTTTTGGCTTGAGGCGCTGTGCCTTTCCGAACCCAGCCGTCAACTCGTTTCGTCCGCGTCCTTGAACGAATGGCTGGTAGACATTCACACCGAAGCCAATATGCGTGGATTCGGTGAGAACTGGCTCCGGCTCGTCGATCGATTGGTTTATGCAGGAAATAATGTTCTCGCGCCCTATTCGCGCTGAACAAGTCGGTGCCCCGTCGATCAATGACGATGCGGAGCATTAGGTCTGCCAGGTTGGTGACCAGGGCCTCAGTTTACGAATAGAAACTGATGTTTCGACCATGGAAACCGAACGTCACTGTGTAGCTGAGACGACAACAAGCGGATCGAGTCGGAGGTAGTGGGGTCTGTAAGTCTCGACGGCAATCTCTCCGAAGGCCGAGTGTTCTCACCGACACAGTGGTTGGTCGCCGAAGACTGTAAACTCGCGATCCGAGAGCGCTGCGGTGTTCGCACCCCGGGGTCGGTGAGTAGGACGACGCAGAACGTGTCCCAACTGACTCGGTGTTGAAGACGCATTTTGCGTGACCGACAACTGGCCGCGAGCGTCGACTCCGAAGAAGGCGCGGCATCGGCTTACGGCGATTGACGCGTCACGATGCCTCGTTCGTTGGCTCGCGGGCCATCGGAGGAGTGATCGATCCGCTGAGCGCAGCGCTCGGGATGGAGCGGCTGCGGAACCTGGACAGGAGCTGGCACCGGATCGCTCGCAAGTAGTTGGTAGCGCGAATCTCGACACCACTCGCGCCGTTTATCCCTATTGTCCATTCCATGATCGAACAGAAGGACGTCGAGCAGCAGCTCGCGCTGGACCACGAAACACGCTCGTTCGAAGTCAAAGGCCCGAGAGACTTCACCGACACCTCCTACGTCGCAAAGATCGCTCGCGCAGCTATGGCGATGGGAAATCTCAGTGACGGCGGAGTTGTCTGCCTTGGAATAGACGACGACCGAATCCGCGAGATGAAGCCCGGCCTCACTTCCGCCCAGGCTGCAGATTGGTCCGATTTCGACAACGTCAGCGCTGCATTGGCAAAATACAGCGACCCACCGGTGTCCTTCCACATTCACCGGTACGAGCTCTCGAACGGAGTCACTATCGTCGTTCTCGACGTCACAGAATTCGACCGCGTCCCGCACGTGTGCACGAAGGCTTACCAAGGGGTCCTACAGGACGGGTTCACCTACGTTCGTCCGCGTGGCAAACCCGAGTCGGTGACCGTTCCCTCGTCGTCGGACATGCGCGATCTGCTTGACATCGCCATCAACAAAGGCGTCCGTGAGTTCATCCGACGCGCAGGCGCCGCAGGACTTCCTTTGAGCCCCAACGGTCTATATCGAGACCCAGACAAAGCCGCCTACGACGATGAACGATCGCAGGCGTGGCCTGCAGCTGTGGCCCACGCTGGAACGAGTACCGACACCGTCGACGGGTTCTTTGGATCTTTGGGCTACACCGACATCGCTATCCGACCGGGCATCTATGACAAGAAAAGGCTCGGTCCCGAACTCCTCGAATCCACACTCCTCGACCACATCGTGCGACTGCGTGGATGGCCAGTGCCGTGGGTCGATCAGAGAGAACCAATCAACCGCCACGGCACCTGGATCGCCCAAGATCTCTCCGGACAGAACACCAACAAAAAAGAAGCCTGGCGCCTGTTCACCAGCGCGCAATTTCTGCACCGCCGAGCCCTTGCCACCGACATGAACCCAGGCACCGCAGAACTGACCGCCACACATCCCCTCGCCTCCGGCGCAGTCGCAGTTTGGGACGTCCTGCTCTACATGATCGAGATCGCCGAGTTCGGTGCCCGCTGGGCCACGACCCTCAAAAGCGACACCATCACATTCGAGATCACACTCTGCAACATTGCCGGACGCCAACTCATCTCCGGCGACCAAAAACGGGAAATTTCGAACAATCTCATCGTCAAGGCAGACCGCTTATCGGCCTCCCACACGTTTACCGCAACACAGCTGATCACCGACACCCGGCTCGCCGGTGTAGACCTCGCCCAGGACATCCTTAGCCAATTCGGGGCCAATATCTCCGGCCAGATACTTCTCGACTACCAAGATCAGATCCTGCACTGACCACCCGACCCGAACCCACGGCCCACACTGCACATTGCAAAACGACCGAATCAATCCACACGACGACGCTCAGCCTATGAACAAACCACGATGGCCGCCCCGCCCGGATGGCAACCTGACCCGAATGAACCACGACTGATCAGATACTGGGACGGAATTCATTGGACTGAACCGTCCTGGATCTGATGGAGACCTGGTTCAAGCCACTTCGCGGTCGGAGGTGGCGGTCGAGCATTGATGACGGTACTCGTTTTCGTAG
>NZ_LVCV01000500.1 GCF_001647195.1 Rhodococcus sp. EPR-157
TCTTCTGCGTCGTCTCCCGCTACCACGGCGGCGCATTCGTCGTCTTCTCCGGAGCACTCAACGACAACATGGAAGTCCTCGCCGTCGAAGGATCCTTCGCCTCCGTCCTCGGCGGCGCACCCGCAGCAGCGGTGGTCTTCACCCGCGACGTCAACGCCCGCACCGCCGCCGACCCCGAAGTCAAAAAACTCGAAACCACACTCGCAACAGCAACAACCGACACCGAACGCGCGCACCTGCGCGTCGAACTGGCAACCAAGAAAGCAGACGTCCGCAACGCCAAACTCGGCGAAGTCGCCGCCGAATTCGAAGCCATCCACAACATCCAACGAGCACAAACCGTCGGATCCGTCCACCACATCGTCCCCGCCGCCGAACTACGACCACAACTCATCGCCGCCATCGAACGAGGAATGGCCCGCACTTCAGGTGCGCTGGAAGAGATGAATGAAGATATCCGACACCATTTGTCGGATTTGGCAGTTTCGGGAAATGCTCCTATCGCGATGCAGAGGTGATGGTTGCTCATGTCGAGGCCGATTTTCATCGACCAATTTCGATTGTCCGGAGCATGGAATTTCCGGGACGTCGGTGGCGCCCGAACAATGGATGGGCGTGCCGTTCGGAGTGGGATGCTATTCAGATCATCCGAGCTGTCACAGTTGGACGAACAAGGCCGCACCGAAATGAGAAGGCTTGGAGTAAAGGCGGTATTCGATCTTCGCGGCGATGCCGAAGTAGCGCGTAGCGGGGCCGATCGCCTTCCCAGCGGCGTCCTCCTACGCACTACTCCGTACCGAAACCACACGAGCGATACCGCTCCGCACGAGGGTGGTGTTGCGGGCGGCGAAGACGGCCAGCTCGGGCACATGATGCGCACGTACTCCTCGTATGCGTCACTCGCGGGCGCGTTCGACGCAATCCGAGAGGTTGTCACAGTACTGGCAGCGGGGGAGGGGCCGATCCTGGTGCATTGCGCCGCTGGTAAGGATCGTGCTGGGTGGACAGTAGCGACTGTGCTGCGCGCTGTCGGAGTGTCGGATGCGGACATTGTGGCCGACTTTCTACGAAGCAACTCTGGAATCGAGCCGTTGCGCAGACACATGCAGGCAGTGTGGTCGACGATGGGCGACGAGAATCCGCCCGAACTGTCGAACGCCATGCTCGGGGTGAGTGAACAGTACTATCGCCGCGGTCTGGAAGCCGTCGACCAGGTGCACGGATCGTTCGAGGGCTACCTGAATGCGATCGGGATCAGCGAATCCGCCCTGGCCGATCTGAGGGGGGCGTTGCTGACCGACGGGTCGGATGACTGAAATGTGAACCCGACTGGCCGGTACGAACTTTCCGCATCAGTAGCCTTCAGCTGACACCACGGCGGCACCGTGCGGTTTCGCTGCGTTCACGTGCAGTTATTCCCTCTCGCTACTGTTATCCCTACGAACTAATTGGGGAGAGCGCCATGGAGTTC
>NZ_LVCV01000501.1 GCF_001647195.1 Rhodococcus sp. EPR-157
CGACGACATTCTGAACGCGACGTCGGACGCGATCGACACCTACCACGACAGTTCATTCGGATCGATGCTGCGCATTGCCGTCGCACCGTGCTCTCCGTTCTCCATCAGCAAGGACCTCCTCGTCGAATCGGCGACGCTTGCGCGCGCCAAAGGCGTCAGGCTGCACACGCACCTCGCCGAGACGATCGACGAAGAAGAGCACTGCCTCGCTCAGATGGGCTGCACACCAGTCGAATACATGGAACAAGTCGGCTGGCTCGGTGACGACGTCTGGTTTGCGCATGCGGTGCACCTTCACGACTCCGACATCGCCAAGATGGCGGCCACCGGAACCGGTGCCGCGCACTGCCCGAGCTCGAATGCCCGACTCGGCGCGGGAATCGCACGGATCTCGGACCTGCTCGCGGCAGGCGCCCCCGTCGGACTCGGAGTCGACGGCAGTGCCTCGGCGGAAATGGTGCCGCTGGCAGGCGAGATCCGCCAGGCCATGTACATGCAGCGCGCCAAGTACGGACCTACGGCATTGACGGCTCGTCAGGCATTGGAGATCGGGACTCTCGGCGGAGCAACAGTGCTCGGTCGCCAGGACGAAATCGGGTCGATCGAGGTCGGGAAGATGGCCGATCTCGCACTGTGGCGGACCGACGGGTTCTACTCGGCGGTGGACGATCCGATCGTGGCGTTCGCGTACGGACAGACTCCACCGCTGGCACGCCTCCTCGTCGGGGGCCGCACCATCATCGAGGACGATGTGCTCGTCAGCGCGCCGCAGGACGCCGTGGCGCAGGAGGGCGTCGACGCCCACCGCCGCCTGATGAAACTCGCAGAGGACGTACTGTGACCACTCCAACTTCCACCCCGACGCGCGCTCCCGCGGATATCGCGGCGCCCGGACGCGGTCGCGTCGGAGACAGCCCGCTACGCCCCGACGGAACGCTGAAGGTCAAAGGCGAGTTCGCGTATTCCTCGGATCTGTTCATCGACGGAATGCTCTGGGGCGCAGCACTACGCAGTCCCCACCCGCGCGCTCGTATCGTGTCCGTGAAGATTTCGGAGGCCCTCGCGACCCCTGGCGTCGAAGCAGTTCTGACGCATGAAGACGTACCGGGACGAAAGTGCTTCGGACTCGACCACACCTGGGACCAGCCCGTCCTCGCATTCGACGAGGTGCGCCACGAGGGCGAACCGATTGCGCTGATCGCCGCCGATCATCCCGAGACTGCACGCCGGGCAATGGAGAAGATCGAGGTGGTCTACGAGGTACTCGAGCCACTGACCGACGCTCGCCGCGCCGCGCTGGACCCGTCCTACCCCAAGGTTCAGGAGCGCGGGGGAGTGGCTCGTCACCAGCCGGTGCGGGTGGGCGACGTTGCTGCGGCGAAGGCAACGGCCGACGTCGTGGTCAGTAGCGAGTTCTCGGTAGGGATTCAGGACCAAGCATTCCTCGGTCCCGAATCCGGCCTGGCCATACCCGGTGAAGACGGTGGTATCGACCTCTACGTCGCGACGCAGTGGATGCACAACGACCTCGAACAGATCGGACCGTGCCTCGGCCTGCCGAAAGAGAAGATTCGGATGACGCTGGCCGGCGTCGGTGGCGCCTTCGGTGGGCGTGAGGATCTGTCGATGCAGATCCACGCGGCGATGTTGGCGATGCACACCGGCAAGCCGGTCAAGATCGTCTACAACCGGTACGAATCGTTCTTCGGGCACGTCCACCGTCATCCGGCGCAGATGCACTACGAGTACGGCGCGACCCGCGACGGGAAGTTGCTGTACGCGGATGTGGAAATCATTCTCGACGGTGGTGCCTATACCTCCGCGACGCTCAACGTCGTCGGCAATGCGGCATCGCTCGGTGTCGGGCCGTACATCATCCCGAACATCGAGATCGACGCGTACGGCGTGTATACCAACAATCCGCCGTGCGGTGCGATGCGTGGATTCGGCGCTGTGCAAGCATGTTTCGCGTACGAGTCGATGATGGACAAACTCGGTGAGGCCTGCGGAATCGGCCCCATCGAGATCCGCCAGATCAACGCAGTCAGCCAAGGTTCCGTCCTGGCGACCGGTCAGGTGATCGAGGCGCCGGCTCCGCTCGCCGAGATGCTGGCCAGGGCCGAGGCGATGGAACTGCCTGCTCCGGTCGATGCGTCGGACATCCGTAACTTGCCGGGTGGAGCGTCGCAGACCACGCACGGTGAGGGCGTCGTCCGCGGCGTCGGATACGGCGTCGGTATCAAGAACATCTGCTTCTCCGAGAACTACGACGACTACTCCACTGCGCGAGTGCGTTTGGAAGTCATCGGCGGTGAGGCCACTGCGCTGGTGCACACTGCCGCAGCAGAAGTCGGGCAGGGCCTGGTCACACTCGAGGCGCAGATCGCCCGAACCGAACTCGGAGTGACGAAGGTGGTCATCCATCCCGCGGACACGAAGGTCGGCAATGCCGGGTCCTCGTCGGCGTCGCGTCAGTCGTACATGACCGGCGGGGCAGTCAAGACGGCCTGCGAAGCCGTTCGCGAGGCAGTGTTCGTGCTTGCGGGACTCCACCTCGGGCGCGCCGTGAACGATCTCGGTCTCGACGGCGGAAAGATCGTCTCTGCCGCCGACGGTGTGCTGGCGAGCATCGAGGACGTCCTGGGCGAGCGTGTGATCGAGCAGACCCGCGAGTTCCACCACCGGCCCACCAGTGGCATGGATCCCATTACCGGACAGGGTGCAAGCCACACTCAGCTCGCGCTGTGCGTTCACCGAGCAGTGGTCGATGTCGACGTCGAACTGGGCCTGGTCAAGGTCGTCGAAATGGCGGCCGTCCAAGATGTCGGCAAGATTCTGAACCGACTCTCGCTCGAAGGTCAGATTCACGGCGGATCGGCTCAGGGTCTCGGCCTCGCCGTCATGGAGGAGATCGTCGTCAAGGACGGTCTCGTCAAGAACCCATCGTTCACCGACTACCTCATTCCGACGATTCTCGACATGCCGCCCATGAAGCTGGACATCCTCGAGAACGCAGACCCGTTGGCGCCGTACGGTCTTCGCGGCGCCGGGGAACCACCCACTCTGTCGTCCACGCCCGCCGTCGTCGCCGCGATCCGCGACGCCACCGGACTCGCGCTCACCCGCGTGCCGATCCGGCCGGAACACATCGTCAATAGCTGACTCACCTACGACCATGCAGGTAGCGGTGCCGTGCGCCAACTCCCCGGGCCCGACCCCACCTACGCTGCCCCTAGCCACCACAGCCCTGGGAGGGCACTGTCATGACACAGCTAGATTCCTCCAGTACCCGCGAACGGAGTTTGTCTCCGCTCGACAAGTTCTTCTCGATCTCCGTTCGAGGGTCGACCATATCTCGCGAAATACGTGGCGGTGTAACCACGTTCGTCGCCATGGCCTACCTGATCGTGCTCATCCCACTGATCATCGGTGATGCCAAGGACGTCACCGGCGCCACTCTCGATCCCGCGCAGCTGTCCACCATGGTTGCGTTGTCGGCCGGGCTGACGACGATCCTCATGGGCGTGGTCGGAAACGCGCCGCTGGCAATGGCTGCGGGCCTCGGCGTCACCCCGATCGTCGTGTTCCAAGCCGCGCCGTACATGACATGGCCACAGGCGATGGGACTGGTGGTGCTCGAAGGCGTCGTGATCGTCATCTTCGCGCTCACCGGAATTCGGCAGCTGATCATGGATGCCATCCCGCTGGTTCTCAAGCAGGCGATCGGCGTCGGAATCGGTGCGTTCATCGCGCTGATCGGACTGGTCGACGCCGGGTTCGTCGGACACCATGAATCGGCCGCGACCGCCGTAACTTTGGGTACCTTCGGCAAGCTCGCAGGTTGGCCGGTGTTCGTGTTCTGCGTCGGGCTCGTAGTGATGATCATGCTGTTCGTCAGGCGAGTTCCGGGAGCGATGCTGATCGGCATCTTCGTCGCTACCAACCTTGCGATCATCTTGAACTCGATGATCGACATCGATCCCAAGTCGTGGGGACCCGTGGTGCCCAAGGTGCCTGATTCGATCATCGCTACCCCGCAGTTCGGCCTGCTGTTCGAGGTCGACCTGTTCGGCGGATTCGCCCGAGCCGGTGTCGTCACCGCGTCGGTGGTGCTGTTCACGCTGGTGCTGTCGGGATTCTTCGACGCGATGGGCACCATCCTCGGTGTCGGTGAAGAAGCAGGTTTGGTCGACAAGCAGGGAAGAATGCCCGGCCTGAGCCGCATTCTGACCGTCGACGGCCTGGGTGCCGTCGTGGGTGGTGCGATCAACGGCTCGGCCAACACCGCCGTCGTCGAGTCCGCAGCAGGTGTCACCGAGGGGGCCCGAACCGGATTGGCCAGTATCGTGACCGGCGGGCTCCTGACCAGCCTGATCTTCTTCACTCCGCTGGCAGGCGTCGTACCTGTCGGTGCGGCAGCACCCGCACTCGTCCTGGTCGGTGCACTGATGATGACCCACGTCCGCAAGATCGACTGGGAGAACACCGAAATCGCGATTCCCGCCTTTCTGACTATCGTGCTGATGCCGTTCACATACTCGATCACGGTGGGTGTCGCGGCCGGGGTGATCTCGTACACGTTGATCCGAGTGGCGAAAGGAAAAGTGCGACAGACTCACTGGCTGCTCTACGTGATGTCGGCCATCTTCTTCGTGTACTTCGCGCTGCACCCGATCGAAGAGGCTCTCGGTATTTCGTGATGCGCGACATCGCAACGAGGTTGGCGCAATGGCATTCCGAGTCGATGCCGTACGCACTGGCCACAGTCATCTCCGTCTCAGGCAGTGCGCCTCGCCTGCCGGGGGCGGCGATGGCCGTCAGTGCGGACGGCGAAGCGGTGGGCAGCGTGTCCGGCGGGTGCGTCGAGAGTGCTGTCTACGAGCTGTGCCGCGAGGTGCTCTCGAGCCGGCAGTGTGTCCGGACGAGTTTCGGGTACCACGACGATGACGCCTTCGCGGTCGGGTTGACGTGCGGTGGTGTGATCGAGGTGTTCGTATCGTGCGCTGTTCCCGCGTCTTTCGTCGATGCCGTGGGGTGTGGCGAGTCGGTGGCGACTGCCCAGGTTCTCGACGAGTCCGGAGCCATTCTCATGGTTGGGCGACTCGGTGGTTTCGGGACAACGGGATTCGCCGATCTGGACGCGGTCCTCGCCGAAGAGGCACTGGCAATGCTCGATTCCGGGGCCTCGGGTATTCGCTCCGTGCGCTGTCGGCCGGATCTGGAGGTGTTCGTGTCCTCGTATGCATCGAAACCGCGGCTGTTGATCTTCGGCGCCGTCGATTACGCGGGCGCACTCGCTCGGCTCGGCTCGTTCCTCGGCTACCGCGTGACAGTGTGCGACGCGCGGCCCGTGTTCGCTACGGAAGCGCGGTTCCCGGACGCCGACGAGGTAGTGGTGGAGTGGCCCCACAGCTACCTGGCTCGGACAGAAGTGGATTCGAGAACCGTCGTTTGCGTTCTGACCCACGATGCGAAATTCGATGTGCCGCTGCTGAAGGTGGCGCTACGTTTGCCGGTCGCGTTCGTCGGTGCAATGGGTTCTCGCCGAACACATGTAGATCGGTTGCGTCGGCTACGGGAGGTGGGCCTCGAGGAGGTTGAGTTGGCGCGGCTGAGGTCGCCTATCGGGTTGGATCTCGGGGCCAGGACTCCGGAGGAGACCGCAGTCGCGATTGCGGCCGAGTTCGTCGCCGTTCGCAGGGGCGGAAGCGCTGTGCCTCTCGTCGCATCCAGCGGGCCGATTCATCATGACTACACAGCTTCGCCGTCGGTGTTCGCGTAGTCGAACTGTCCAGGCATTTTCCGTTCACCTTCGCTTCACCCCGGACCCGACGCATGGTCATGTGGTTGATGGAACGTAGCGACACCCGATTGGCTCAGTAGAGATCTTGGAGTT
>NZ_LVCV01000502.1 GCF_001647195.1 Rhodococcus sp. EPR-157
GCCGCGCCGATACTGTGTGACCTTCCTTTCCAGGTGCCGACAGGTTCCGCGTCAGGATTGGGCAACCTGTGCGCGAAAGAAGGCGACCTCCTCGACGTCCGGATCGGCGACGTGCACGCAACACAGCCCTCGCTCGGCTACGACGAGGTGTACTACAAGCTCGGTCGATACACGCTGGGCAAGGACGAAATCAACAAGAAGTTCGACGACTGGTGCGAGGCCAACGGCCAAGTCGAAGCTTCATCGGCGACGATGGAGTCTCGTCTGGACGACCCTTCGTCGTTCACGTGCGCCGCCCCGGTCGGACAAGAAACTGCGGACAGCATCGAACCGATGAAGACAGTCGTGATCGGGCCCGGCGGGACGTTGTACCTGACCGACGGCCACCACACGTTGACGTCGTTCTACGAGACACCAGACGGCGGTCCGAATCTGCACGTGCGGCTGCGCGTGCTCGGCAACCTCAGCGGACTGAGCTACCCGGACTTCTGGGCCGAGATGAAGAAGAACAAGTGGGTGTGGACTCAGGACGTAGACGGCAACGAGGTCGCCGTCGACCAGCTTCCGAGCGGGGTCGGCCTGCACAACTTCGCCGACGACAGATACCGCAGCCTCATGTACTTCGCTCGTGACATCGGCTTCACCGCCGGCACCATCCCGTTCCAGGAGTTCTACTGGGGAGCGTGGCTGCGCGACAGCGCCGGCATCGACCTGAGCGCTTGGAATGCCAACGATGCCTCCAGCTACCTCTCCACTGTCGACACGGTCGCGCATGCCCAGGTCGCGTTACCGAAAGATATGGTAGTCAACAACGGCCGTACGGCAGCCGAACTTGGTGCTCTCGAAGCTTGGAACGACGGAAAAGCCCGTGACAAGGGTGAATTCGGCAAGCTATCCAAGCCCTACTCGGACGAGAAGCCGGGGAAGATCGCGTATGCGATGCAGTACAAGAACGCACTGTGAAGTCAGTCAGGTTCGACGCTACCCAGACTGTCAGCGCCAGAACGCCGTAGAGTCCGCCGCTCAGACATACGGCAGTCCAGCCGAACTCGACGAACAGTGAACTGGCTCCGAATGCGCCGAGCGCACTACCGAGCGAGTAGAAGACCATGTAGCTTCCGATGATGCTGCCGGCGGAGTCGGGAGAATGCTGAACGATCATGTGTTGGCTCGTCACATGAACGGCCTGTACGGCGAAATCGAGCAGGACAACGCCGGCCGCGAGCACGATCAACGAACGTGGTGCCTGCGCGATGGCGACCCACGACAAACCGAGGAGAGTCAAACCGACTGCCGTGACACTTCGGTCGTGACCGCAGTCGGCCCACAGCCCGGCGCGCTTCGCGCCGACAGCACCGACCAAGCCAGCGATACCGAAGGCCCCTATCTGTGTTACCGAGAGATTCCACGGATCACCGCTCAAGGGCAAAGCCATTCCACTCCATAGTGTTCCGAAGGACGCGAACAAGAAGAACGCCATGAGCGCACGAATCCGAAACACTCGATTCGTCGTCGTCATCGTGAAGAGGGAGCCGACTGCTCGTCGATACGTTCCTCGTACACCCGGGATCGGCGGCAGACGACGTGCGAGAATTGCAGCAAGTACCAGTGACAGCGCGGCCGAGCTTGTGTAGACCGAGCGCCATCCAGCGGCGTCGGCGATCAGCCCTGACGCCGTTCTAGCGAGAATGATGCCGACGACGACACCGCTGGTCACGGTCCCTATGGTCCGCCCACGATGGTGAGGGTCGGTGAGAATGGCGGCCGACGCGACGAGCACTTGGACGACGACGGAAAACAACCCTGTGAGCCCCATTCCGATCAGCAGCATCACTGTGTCGGTGGACGACGCTACGAGTAGAAGGCAGAGTGCGGCGCCGACGATCTGCACGACGATCAGGCGACGTCGGTCGACGAGATCACTGAGCGGTACCAGCAGAACGAGCCCAATCAGGTAACCGAGTTGGGCTGCGCCGACGACCAGGCCGAGCGTTGCGCGCCGCATCGAAAACGAGGATCCGATGAGTGCGAGTAGAGGTTGCGCGTAGTAGATGTTGGCGACCGAGACACCACACAGCGTCGCGAGCAGGATGGTTGTGGTCCGATCGATACCGCGATCCGTGTTCATGCGCCTCCGTCAATTATGGTTGCAAATTAAAACCAAATTGAAGGTACGGCATGATGGTTTTTGAATGCAACCGATTGGAGTGTCTGTGATCGACGCGAAGACGTGGACCGACCCCCACTGCCCGGTCGCACGGGCTGTGGACATCGTCGGCGACAAGTGGTCGTTGCTGATCGTGCGAGACGCATTCGACGGCGCCCGTCGCTTCACTCAGTTTCAGCGCAACTTGGGGATCGCGAAGAACATCCTCGCCGACCGGCTGCGCGCTCTCGTCGACGACGGAATCCTCGAATGTGTACCCAACGCCAACGGCACCAGGACTGAGTATGTCCTCACTGGCCGAGGGGCGGATTTGTTCACCGTCGTTCTCGGACTTCGGCAGTGGGGCGAGCGTCACGCATTCGGCGAGGGCGAGAAGCACTCGATCTTGACCGATTCTGTAGACCAGCGCGTACCGACACTCAGGGTTCTGGACGGCGATGGACGTGAACTCATCAGCTCGGACACCCACGTCGTGCGTGACCTGGGTGCACTCGAGTCCGGGTCGGATGGCCGGATGTGACCTCCTGACCGAACTTCGGTGGCACTCAGGACCAATCGTCAGGCACGGACGAGCAGGCCCGGCGACGCGAGCCAGGTTCGCCGAACGACCCCGCGGACGCCGAGTTTGTCGTACGCCGTGACGGCATTCTTGTGGTGCAGCCGAGCCACATCGACCGTGAACTCCTCGTCGGGTGCGAAGACCACCAGATCTGCGACGGCACTGACAGCGATCCGGCCGCGGTCGGTCAAGCCGACCTGATCGGCAGTGTTCGTCGCCATCCATCGCACGACATCGGCGAGGTCGAACCCGCGCCGTGACGCTTCGGTCCAGACCGCAGCCAACGAGACCTGTACGTGCGTGTCGACGAGTCCGGGGATCAGCACCTCGTCCGAGCCGAGCTCGACGACCTCGCCGGCTACGGCTGAGGTGTCGAAAGAACCCAGATGAACAACCGGCGCGGGGGGGAGTGCGTTGCCGCTCTTCACATCCGATGGTCCGATTCATCACGACGGTGTGGCGTCGTCAGTTGCCGTGAGCGCGTAGTTACGGCCCGCGGTAACTCTCCGCTCACGACCTTCCGTTGCGTGGTTGGTGGGTTAGTTACTCTTCCGTGACCATACGGCTCCGAATCTCGTTGTACATCGACACCCGATTGCGGCCTGGGGCCGTACTCACCTCTCCAAAGCAGCGTAAAATGTGATCCACATCACATCGACATTGGAGGCATTTGATGGCGGCGGAGGCGGGTGACCTCGACGAAGTCAAACTTGAGCAAGTCCTCGGACAGCTGGTCGTCGACATGGGCGCAGCCATGAATGGTGCGCTGGTTCTGATTGGGGTCGACCTGGGGCTGTGGCGAGCGCTGGACGACGCCGGACCTATGGACAGTAGTGCTCTGGCGGAAGCGACCGGTATCCGCGAGCGGTACATTCGCGAGTGGCTGGCCGCGCAGGCCGCCAGTGGCTACCTGACCTACGACGCGCACGAAGAAACGTTCACGCTGCCTCCTGAACAGGCAATGGCGTTCGCCCGCGACGACAGTCCGGTGTACATGGCGGGCGGGTACCACCTGATCGGTTCGGTATTCAAGGACCTACCGAAGATCACCGAAAGGATTGGCAAGGGCGAGGGATTCGGTTGGCACGAACACGACCGTGAGCTCTTCTCTGGTACCGAACAGTTCTTCCGACCGGGGTACCGCGCGAATCTCGTCGAATCATGGTTGCCAGCGCTCGACGGGGTGGTCGACAAGCTTTCCGCCGGAGCCACGGTCGCCGATGTTGGCTGCGGACACGGCGTGTCCACCACACTCATTGCGCAGGCATTCCCGAACTCGAGGGTGCATGGATTTGACTACCACGACGCGTCGATCGAGCGGGCCCGCGAGTTGGCGACGGAGCAGGGTGCTGAAAACAACACGGACTTTTCCGTCGCCTCGGCGTCGGACTACCCAGGGAGCGGATACGACCTGATCTGCTACTTCGACTGCCTGCACGATATGGGTGACCCGGTCGGTGCGCTACGCCATGCGCGCGAAACGCTGTCAGACGACGGCAGTGTCATGCTCGTCGAGCCCTTTGCGAACGACAGTCTTGCCGAGAACCTCAACCCGGTCGGTCGGATGTACTACGCGGCATCGACAGTGCTGTGCACTCCGTCCTCACTCGACCAGCCCGTCGCTCTTGGGCTCGGCGCACAGGCGGGCGAGCAGCGACTCGGCGAGGTGGCCGCGGCCGCAGGATTCAGCTCCTTCAGGCGGGTGTCCGAAACCCCGTTCAACCTTGTCTTGGAGGCGCGGCACTGACCCGGCACGATTCGAATGGAAAGTCGAATGCGCCAATGTTGGACACCAGTACCGATCTACCGAAGGACGCACCCGAGGAGATACGAGTCAGGGCAGCTGCCGGGCCGCGGGAGCCCCAATTCGATCCCACGCTCGGAACGGATATCTCAGCAGATTGGCAAGGCACGCCGCCGCATCGATTGGTCGTGATCGGAGACTCCCTCTCCCACGGCTTCCAAAGTGGCGCCATCTTCAACACCGATATCTCCTACCCCGCGATCATCGCTCACGAACTCAGCTGGCTCAATGACTTCCGCTTCCCTCGCTACGCGGGTCCGGGAGGCCTTCCGCTGAACATCGAACTCCTCCTGCGCACACTCGAGGAACGCTTCGGCCCCGAAAACAACGTCTGGGAGATTCCACTGGCGCTGTTTGCCGCACGCTCCTTTATGGATGACGTCGAGGACTACTGGGAACGCGGACCCGGCAAGGAAGCGCCCGCACTCTCGGCGTACTGCCACAACCTGTCGGTCTACGGCTGGAACCTGCGCGACGCGTTGAGCAAGACGGCCGCCAGCTGTGAAAAGGCAATCAAAGCTCCGAACGACGACATCTTCGACCAGGTCGTACAGAACAACAGCGACCGCGCAGCGCTACGGGTCTACCCACATTGGGCACCCGAACAAAAGAGGATGACGCTATTTCACACCGCGAAGGCACTCGGTGAGGAACACAACGACGACACCGACTGCGGCATCGAAACCTTGGTGGTGTTCCTCGGCGCCAACAACGCGCTGAAGACGGTCACCGAACTGCGCGTCACGTGGAGCGATGAGAACTTCCGTGACCCCAAGAGGAGTGGCGCATACACCATCTGGCAGCCGGAGCACTTCGCCGCAGAGTTCACCGAAGTCGTCACCGCGGTGAAGGCGATCAAGGCGCGCCACGTGATTTGGTGCACCGTTCCCCATGTGACCATCGCCCCCATCGCACGCGGGCTCGGAAGCAAGGTGATGCCGGGATCACGGTACTATCCGTATTACGCCCGTCCGTGGTTGCGAAACGAAACCTTCAATGCTAAGCAGGACAAACACATCACCGCTGTGCAGGCACGTGCAGTGGACTATGCGATCGACATGTACAACGACACGATCGAGGCGGCAGTCCGGGCTGCGCGGGACGGCGCGGACGGTGTCGAACGGGATTGGTACCTCGTCGACATCGCTGGTCTGTTGGATCGAATCGCCTCCCGCCGTTACATCGAGGATCCCGCCGCGCGCCCGGATTGGTGGACCCCGTATCCCTTACCTGCTCCGCTGTCGGCCCTTGATCCGCCCCCCGATTCGCGTTGGCTGACCTCCGACGGTCGCGGAGGCAGGGCCAGCGGCGGACTGTTCTCGTTGGACGGCGTGCACCCGACGACAGTCGGCTACGGACTGATCGCCCAGGAAATGATCAACGTCATGCGGTTGGCCAAGGTGAAGTTCTACCACCCCAGCGGCGCCGAGCGAACAGATACGGTCACCGTCGACTTCGACCGACTCCTTCGTCGCGACACCCTGGTCCGCAATCCGCCCCAAAACATCAACTCCACCCTCGACATCATTGCGTGGGCCGACGAAGCACTCGATTTGATCCGACGCACGCTTGGGAAGCCATGATGAATCAGATCGAGCCCTCGATCATCGAAACCTGTGACGGCGTGCAGTTACGCACGGCGGTAACTACCCACGCACGAGCAATGACGCGCCGGCCAGCCAGGTTCGTCGAACTAACCCGCGCAGACCGAGCTGGTCGTAGGCCGTCACGGCGTTTTTGTGGTGCAGCCGAGCCACATCGACCGTGAACTGCTCGTCGGGTGCGAAGACCACCAGATCTGCGACGGCACTGACAGCGATCCGGCCGCGGTCGGTCAAGCCGACCTGATCGGCAGTGTTCGTCGCCATCCATCGCACGACATCGGCGAGGTCGAACCCGCGCCGTGACGCTTCGGTCCAGACCGCTGGCAACGAGACCTGCAGCGATGCGATTCCGCCCCACGCGTCGCCGAAGTCGCCCGTGTCGAGCCGCTTGAGATCGACGGTGGAGGGGGAGTGGTCGGTGACGACGGTGTCGATGATGCCGTCGGAGAGCCCCTGCCACAGCAACTCTCGGTTTCCGGCCTCGCGGATCGGCGGGCAGCACTTGAACTGCGTTGCACCCGCGGGGATGTCCTCGGCATCGAAGCAGAGGTAGTGCGGGCACGTCTCGGCGGTGACTCGGACACCTGCCCGTCGGGCTGTGGCGATCATGGGAAGTGCATCCGAACTCGACAGATGCAGAATGTGTACCCGGCAACCTGTGCGCCGGGACAACTCGATCACCCGGGAGATCGCCACATTCTCCGCGGCACACGGACGGGATTCGAGGAACCCCGCGTAAGCGGTCCCCACGGGCTGCGGCGCGGAGGAGATCACGTCCGCATCCTCGGCGTGGACGATCATCAACCCGTCGAACGACGCGATTTCGATCAGTGCCTTCTCGAGTTCCGGTAAAGACAGCGGCGGGAACTCGTCGACACCGGAGTGCAGCAGAAAGCACTTGAACCCGAACACACCTGCATCGTGCAGTGGACGGAGCTGATCGAGATTTCCGGGTACTGCTCCGCCCCAGAATCCGACGTTCACAACGGACTGATCAGTCGCGACGCGACGCTTGATCTCGAGTGCGTCGACATCGACGGTCGGCGGAATGCTGTTCAGTGGCATGTCGATGATGGTCGTGATCCCGCCGGCCTCCGCGGCCCGGGTTGCGCTGGCGAAGCCCTCCCATTCGGTGCGACCCGGTTCGTTGACGTGTACGTGCGTGTCGACGAGTCCGGGGATCAGCACCTCGTCCGAGCCGAGCTCGACGACCTCGCCGGCTACGGCTGCGGTGTCGAAAGAACCCAGATGAACAATTCGTCCAGCGCGCACGCCGACCGCAACGGCGATCTCTCGGCCGTCGACGATCGCACGCGGCGCTCTGATCAGCAGATCGAGAGTATCGCTCATTGCTTTCCGCTCGCGACCAACTGCGAGGCCGACGCCTGCCATGCCTGGTCGACGGTGTCGCGCGCGTCGCCATCGAGCTCTCCGAACAGACGCAGCCGGGAGAGGCCGCCGTCGGGATAGACGTCGAGTCGCAGATGGGTATAGGCGTCGGCGCGATCGATCAGGAAGCGATGACGAGTATCCGGCTGCACCGCTGTGCGGGGGAGAATCTCGGTCCAGGCAGTGTGGTCGGCCTTGTGGCGGCGACGAGAGTCGATGGCGCTGAGCCGAATCCACCCCGGAGCATTGCCCACGTAGTAGCTTGTGTCGACTTCGACGTGCCGCGGCACTCCGGGAGCTGCGAGCTGAAAGATCGCGAAATCGTTTCCGCCGTTGCGTCGTCGAGAGTTCTCCCACCCTTCGCCCATGTTGCGCGCGCGGCCGGGAAGGATGATGTTCGCGGGGGAGGAATAGAAGGCGTCGGAGCACTCGATGAGTCGTCCACCGTTCTCGGCCGCCAGTAGATCGACTGTGCCGGAGAGGAATCGCGGATCCTGAACGACCTGGCCGTGTACTCGGAACCGGGCCACCCCGCCGTCGGGATAGATCGACAACCGGACGTGTGTCCAGCGGTGTCGGTCCTCCACCGAAAAGCGATTGGCGGTGTGGCCCTCGGCCGGCGCTTTGGCGACGATGGTCTGCCAATCGGCTTTCAGCACCTCCTCGATCGACGGATAGCCCTCGACGAACGCAGCTTCCACCGACACGAACGGCGGGTAGTTGCCCTTGAAATAGGCAGTGTCGACGACGACTCCGTGCACGATCCCAGGCGCGCCGAGGCGGACGATTGCCCAGTCGTGGCCGCCCTCGTCTCGCCGCCTGCGTGTTTCCCACCCGTCGTACACCTTGCCCTTGTGTCCGAATTCGTTGGGGTCGAAGAAGGGCGCCTCGGGTCTGATCAGGTTCTCGCGTTGCGCGAACAGCTCGTCGTTGGCTGCGGAGACACTGCCGCCGAGCGCGCGCGACGCGAGGTCCGTCAGCAGGGTGAAGTCGGTGGTACTCATGAAACTCCCTCGGATGTATGGATGGTGGTTCTGACGACAGGGGACAGGGCGATGAATTCCCCGATACGACGCAGCAGATCGGCGGCGTCACGCATGGACGTGGCGGTGTCGGGTTCGAGATCGCTCAACGTGTAGGAATCGACGACGCCGTACTCGCGCAACGTGTCGGTTCCGACGGTTCGGCGTCCTGACACCGCGACGACCGGGACACCGGCGCTGCGCGCTGCCAGGGCCACTCCGATCGGGGCCTTGCCATGCAGCGATTGTTCGTCCAACGAGCCTTCCCCCGTCACGACGAGATCTGCCGATGCCAGGCGACGGTGGAACTCGATCAGATCGAGGACGGTCCCGATGCCTGGTCGGACGTCGGCTCCCAACACGGCAAGCGCACCGAACCCGGTGCCGCCGCCGGCGCCTGCTCCGGCCACACCGCTGAGATCCCGGCCGATCGCCGATCGCACGACATGCGCCCACTGCTTCATCGCATGATCGAGATGGAGCAGATCCTGTGGCCCTGCGCCTTTTTGCGGCCCGTACACAGCACTCGCGCCGGTGGGGCCCAACAGTGGATTGTCGACGTCGCACGCGAGTTGGATTCGAGCACGTCGAAGTGCCGGATGCAGCCCCGACGCGTCGAGCCGCGTGGCGCCACGTAGCGCACCCCCTCCTCGTACGACATCGTTGCCGTCGGCGCCCTGGATCCGAGCTCCCAACGCCTGAAGCATCCCGGCGCCGCCGTCGGTGGACGCACTCCCACCGAGGCCGAGGACGATGTGATCGGCTCCGGCGCTCAACGCGTGGGCCATCACGGTTCCGAGCCCGAACGTGCTTGCACCGAGCGGATCGAGAGAGTCCACGAGCTCGAGACCGACGGCTGAGGCCAGTTCGACGACCGCAGAGGTACCTCGACGTGCATACGACGTCTCCACCGGCAGCCCCGTCGGACCGTGGCAGGACACCTCCACCGGTTCCCATCCGGCGGAGACCGCGGCGGCGACGGTACCGTCGCCGCCGTCCGCGACAGGAAGAGACACGATGCCCAGAGACGGGTCCGCGGACAGCATGCCGTCTCGGAGGGCATCGGCCACCTGCAGCGCCGTGAGCGATCCTTTGAACTTGTCCGGTGCAAGCAGAACTCGTGTCATCTCTAGTCCAACAACAGCAGGGCAGTAGGTGCGTCGGCCGACGTTGCTGCCAGTTCCTCGAACTCGCCGACGTTGTCGATCTCGGTTCCCATCGAGATGTTCGTGACACGTTCGAGGACGACCTCGACGATGACCGGCACCTTGTGCTCTGACGCCAACGTGCGAGCTCGCACGAGCGCCTCGCTGATCAGTTCGGGCTCGGTGACGCGAAGTGCCTTGCAGCCCAACCCTTCCGCGACCCGGACGTGGTCGACGCCGTACCCCTTGGGGATTCCGGGCTGCGTGTCCTGTGATTCCTGTGTGTTGATGTTGTCGAAACCGAGCTGCACGCAGAAGTCCATGTCGAACGCGCGCTGGGCCTGACGGATGAGTCCCAGGTACGAATTGTTCACGACCACATGCACGTACGGAAGATTGAACTGCGCGCCGACGGCGAGTTCCTCGATCATGAACTGGAAGTCGTAGTCGCCTGAGAGGGCAACGACATCCGCGGACGGGTCGGCCGCGACGGCGCCGAGCGCAGCGGGAATGGTCCACCCCAACGGGCCGGCCTGACCGCAGTTGATCCAGTTTCGCGGAGAGAACACGTGCAGGAACTGTCCACCAGCGATCTGCGAGAGTCCGATGGTGCTGATGTATCGAGTGTCGCGACCGAAGACCTTGTTCATCTCCTCGTAGACCCGCTGCGGTTTGATGGGGACGTTGTCGAAGTGCGTGCGCCGGTGCATCGTGCGCTTGCGGGTGGCGCATTCGTCGACCCAGCCGGTGAGGTTGCGTAGTGTGCCGGCTGCAGCGCGTTCCTTGGCGACGGCGATGAATTGCTCCAGCGCAGCCTTGGCGTCGGAAATGATTCCGTAGTCGGGCGCAAAGACCCGGCCGATCTGCGTCGGCTCGATGTCGACGTGAATGAACGTGCGGCCCTTGCGGTAGGTGTCGAGGCCACCGGTGTGCCGGTTGGCCCAGCGGTTGCCGATGCCCAACACGAAGTCCGACGCCAACAACGTGGCATTTCCGTATCGATGCGAGGTCTGCAGTCCGACCATGCCCGCGGCCAGACGGTGGTCGTCGGGAATGGTTCCCCAGCCCATCAGCGTCGGGATGACGGGAACGTCGAAAAGTTCGGCAAGTTCGACGAGCAACTCGGACGCGTCGGCGTTGATGATGCCGCCGCCGGCCACGATCAACGGTCGCTCGGACGCGACCAGCATGTCGATGGCCTTCTCGGCCTGTGCACGTGAACAGAGCGGCTTGTGCACGGGGAGCGACTGGTATGTGTCGGGATCGAACTCGATCTCGGCAAGCTGCACGTCGATGGGCAGATCGATGAGAACCGGGCCGGGGCGTCCCGAACGCATGAGGTGAAATGCTTGGGCGAAGGCACCAGGGACCTGGGCGGGTTCGAGAACGGTCATCGCCATTTTCGTGACTGGCGCGGCGATGGCGGCGATGTCGACGGCCTGGAAGTCCTCCTTGTGCAGGCGGGCGACGGGGGCCTGGCCGGTGATGGCAAGGATCGGAATCGAGTCCGCCATCGCCGAATACAAACCGGTGACCATATCGGTTCCGGCGGGGCCGGAGGTTCCGATACAGATACCGATGTTGCCTGCGGCCGCGCGGGTGAATCCCTCGGCCATGTGCGAGGCGCCCTCGACGTGGCGGGCGAGGACGTGCCGGATGCCGCCGTGATCACGCATCGCGGAGTAGAAGGGGTTGATGGCGGCGCCGGGCAGTCCGAACGCCGTCGTGGCGCCTTCCAATTCGAGTATTTTGACGGCGGCGTCTGCCGCGCGCATCTTCGCCATGTCAGTTCTCCTTGCCGGAAAGGCGTGCGACCCCGCGGTACAGAGCCGAATGATCTAGTGAGCCATCACCGTTCGCGCGGGCCGAGGCCATCAGCTGAGCGAGGACTGCGCCCATCGGGATGACCACGCCGGCTTCGCGTGCAGCAGATGTGACTATGCCGAGGTCCTTGTGATGCAGGTCGATTCGGAAGCCGGGGTCGAAGTTCCGGTCGAGGATCTTCTGCGCCTTCTGGTTCAGCACAGCCGATCCGGCGAGACCGCCGCCGAGCACCTCGACCGATGCGGCCAGGTCGACTCCGTACGCTTCGAGGAACGCAATGGCCTCCGCGAGGACCTGAATGTTGCCGGCGACGATGAGCTGGTTGGCTGCTTTGACCGTCTGCCCTGATCCGTTGGGGCCGACGTGCACGACGGTCTTGCCGACGACGTCGAGTATCGGCTTGGCCGAGGCGAAGTCCTCGGGGCTGCCGCCGACCATGATGGACAGGGCGGCGTTCTCGGCGCCTGCCTGACCACCCGAGACGGGTGCGTCGATCAGACGGAAACCGCGGGTCGCGGCTTCTTCGGCGAGGGTGGCCGTCACATCGGGACGAATGCTCGAGAAGTCGATGACGAGAGCGTCGCGTCGTGCATTCTCGAACACGCCGTCCTTCCCGGTGAGGACGTCCTGCACGTCGGGGGAGTCGGGAACCATGATCGCGACGACGTCGGCGTCAGCGACTGCTTTGGCGATCGAGTCGGCAGCGACACCGCCGGCGTCGACGAGCGGCCCGGTGCGATCGGGTGTGAGGTTGTAGCCGACGACCTGGTGGCCGGCGTTGGCGAGGTGCACGGACATGGGACTGCCCATGATTCCTAGACCGATGAATGCGATGGTGCTCATGAGTGTCCTTTACGTCGTGGTGGTGCGGGCGAGCCCCGGAGTGGCGCCTGCGGAACGATCTGACTGGATCCAGGAGAACGTGTCCGGGCGGGTGGCTTTGTATTCGAGTCCGATGTAGCCGTCGTAGCCGTTGTCTGCGAGTTGCTTCAGATGCGAGTCGAGATCGAGGTTTCCGGTTCCCGGTTCTCCGCGGCCGGGGGAGTCGGCAATCTGTACGTGCCCGATCAGATCGCGATATTCGTCGAGAACTGCCTTGACGTCGTCCCCGTTGACGTCCAAGTGGTACAGATCGGCGAGCAACCGAAGATTGTGTACGTCGTGTTCGCGTGCGACACGACGGATGGTCGCGACAGCTCCGGCGGCATGCTTCAACGGGTACCGAGGAGCGCCGCTGACGGGCTCGATCAGTACGACAGCACCGATGCGGGCCGTGGCAGTTCCTGCCGCTGCAAGGTTCTCGATGGCGACCCGGTCCTGCTCGATCGGGTCTATCTCGTCGATTCGATTGCCGTACAGGGCATTGAACGCTTTGGTGCCCAATGCTCCTCCGATTCCGACGACGACATCGATGTTGTCGCGGAACACCTGGACCTGGGCAGGATCGGACAAGATGCCTCGGTCACCCGCAGGCATGTTGCCGGCGGCGAAGTTCAGTCCGGTGAGTTGGACCCCTGCGTCGCGGACGGCGGCGATGAACGTCGCGACGTCGCTATCGGCCGGCACGGGGGAGTCGAACGGCCACCAGAACTCGACGGCGTCGAAACCTGCGTCCTTGGCGAGTTGCGGTCGCTCCAGGAGCGGGATATCGGTGAACAGAATGGAGCAGTTGACGGTGTACGAATTGTGCTGCATACAAGTTCCTTTCGGATCTATGGTGTCGGAAGCCCGCGGTAGCGACGCCAACTCCCCGTGTGGGTGATGTCGGTGAGTTCGTCGGGCTGCGCCGCCAGGACACCCGGCCTCAGGCCGACACCGAGTACCGAGCGGCCGTCGTCGAGGGCAACGACGGTGAGTTCGAGCTCCGGTGGTTCGTCCGGCAGGAACGCGGTCCGGATGTCGTCCAGGGGGATGTCGTAGAGCTCACCTTCGATGGCCGCGCCCGCCGTGTGGTCGAGCAGCAGCGCGGGAAACTCGTCGCGTACCGAATAGAAGCGGTAGCTGGGCGTGGTGCGGACAGTGCCGACGAACGGGTGGGAGGACACGTTGTGGTGAAGACTCCCTCCGCGCATCGCTCCGCCGTTGCAGAACAGCTCGGTCATGTAGATGACTCCTCTCGGATGGACGATCGCGGTGTGAAAGTCCGTATTGTGGAATAATAATTCCACGAATGAACCAAGTGTGACGTGACACACTCGATCCTGTCAACCTCTGGGTCGCCGATCAAGATCAATTCCACGATGCGAAATCTGTTGTGTATGAACCAGAATGGCGAAATGCTGACTGTCTGCCGATTGCCTATTGACAGCACTTGTGACGGCTGTCACGCTCAAGATATGGAATTACTGTTTCGCAATACGGAATTTGAGTTCGAAGGGTGCTCAGGTCGCTTCAACGCGACGCCCGACATGGATATGCACCGCGCCCTGCAGCTCTGCCTCGACGTACCTCGCTGGATTGTTGCAATGGCCGTCGCACGTCCGTATCCGAACGACGCCGCTCTCGTGTCCGCAGTCTTCACGGCGGCCGATCCGCTCACCGAGGACGAGATAGCGTGCGCCTTGCAGGTCCACCCGAGGATCGGTGAACGCCCGGACGGGGACGACGGGTATGCCGAGCAGGCACGCGGGGAACAATCGGGTGTCGATATCACCCAGACGGACGTTCGGCGTCGCCTGAGGGACGGCAACTTCGAGTACGAACGCCGCTTCGGTCGGGTCTTTCTCATTCGGGCGGCCGGACGAGATGGTTCGGAGATCCTGGCGGCCCTCGAACAGCGGCTCGACAACGACCCCGCCACCGAGCTACGCATCGTCGAACGTGAGTTGCGCGAGATCGCCGCACTTCGACTCGTGCGAGGGCTCGCCGATGCCTGACCGCAGCCTCATCAGCACGCACGTTCTGGATGCGTCGACTGGTACACCAGCGCAGGGGATTTCGGTGACTCTCACCCGCGGGAGCGATGTGGCGTCGGGCGTGACGGACGCGCAGGGTCGGATAGCCGATCTAGGGCCCGCGTCATTGCCTCCCGGCCACTACCGTCTCATCTTCGAGACCGGCCGTTACTTTGCCGATCGAGACGTCGAAACCTTTTATCCCGCAGTGGAGATCGTGTTCGAGATTCTCGCCGAAGCCTCGCATTACCACGTTCCACTTCTTCTCAGCCCGTGTGCATTCACCACCTATCGAGGGAGCTAGACATGAGTATCGTGCTCGGAGCAAACCAGTACGGCAAAGCCGAATGCCGACTCGTACGCATCGACCGGGACACCCCGCGTCACCGAATCACCGACGTCAGTGTCACGTCGCAGCTGCGCGGCGACCTCGAAGCCGTACACACGGTCGGCGACAACAGCCACGTCGTTGCCACCGACACGCAGAAGAACACCGTCTATGCATTCGCACGCGATGGCATCGGCGCCATCGAGGACTTCGCGATGCGGCTCGGTGCACACTTCACCGGCAGTTTCGACTGGATCGACGGTGGCAGGTGGGAGATCGAGCAGTACAGCTGGTCTCGCATCCCGTCGGGCACCGACGGATACGACCACTCGTTCGTCAAAGGTAGCGACGAGAAGCGAAACACCATCGTGACCATCGACGGTGACACCACCACTGTCATCTCGGGCATCACCGATCTCGTCGTGTTGAATTCGACGGCGTCGGAGTTCTGGGGATACCCCAAGGACCGGTACACCACCCTGCAAGAGACCACGGATCGCATTCTGGCGACCTCGGTCAGTGCTCGTTGGCGGTACCTCTCGACGGACCTCGACTTCGACAAGACATTCGATGATGTCCGCGCGATCATGCTCGACGCCTTTGCGTCGACCCACTCGTTGGCTTTGCAGCAGAGCCTGTTCCAGATGGGAACCAAGGTACTCGAAGCCCATCCCGAGATCGGTGAGATCAAGTTCTCGATGCCGAACATTCATCACTTCCTCGTGGACCTGGAGCCGTTCGGACTGGACAACCCGGGGGAAGTGTTCTACGTCGCCGATCGTCCCTACGGATTGATCGAAGCCACCGTCGAACGGGACGACGTTCCGGGCGCCGGCCGCGTCTGGGACACCGTTCCCGGATTCTGCTAGGAGCGCGCGGTGAAGCTGACGACGCACGCAAGCTCGCATCATGATCCCGCCCGTCCCGAGGACGAGCGGTTGTCGATCGGAAGGTCGTACATCTATGGACTGCAACACATCCTGACGATGTACGGCGGCGTGATCGCACCACCACTGATCGTCGGTGGTGCGGCAGGCCTGACTGGAACCGAGATTGCCATCCTGGTCTCCGCAGCCCTGTTCGTCAGCGGAGCGGCGACGATGCTCCAAACTCGTCGCAGTCACCGGCATCAAGAGTCGCTACGTCGTGGCAGCGGGTGGATCCGTACTGCTGTTCCTCGGGCTCTTCCCGGTGCTGGGTCGGGTCGTGGCAGCAGTGCCACTGCCGGTGCTCGGCGGAGCGGGCATCGTCTTGTTCGGATCGGTGGCTGCCAGCGGCATCAGGACGTTGTCGAAGGTGAGCTTCGATGGGAACCTGAACCTGGTGATCGTCGCTGTCGCAATCGGATTCGGCGTGATCCCCATTGCTGTGCCGGGCTTCTACGCGGCGTTCCCCGAGTGGGTGCACGTGATCTTCGATTCCGGCATCAGCGCGGCCAATATCGTCGCGGTGTTGCTCAACATCTTCTTCAACGTCTTCACGAGGGGGCACAAGACGTCCCCGTCCGTGGTGACCGCTGCACCCCCCCGTCGCCACCAAACATCATTCGGGCTGACGGAGTGCACACTATCGTCCGGAATCGGCGAAAAGCCGTCGATTTCGGACGATAGTGTGCAGCCAGGTCCGGCCGGGCCCTCTCTCATGCCAAGGAAGACGAGGGATCTTCCGCTTGGTGGAATAGTGTGAATGGAACCCGACAGTGAGGAGGTGGCCAGTGGCAGCGAGCGGCGGCGTTCAATCGGTCGAACGGGCTTTCGAATTGCTCGACATCATGGCGTCCTCGGGCGGATCGATCGGAATCAGTGAACTCGCGGAGGCAGCCGATCTGCCCATGCCGACCGTGCACCGATTGATCGGAACACTGGTCTCCCTCGGGTACGTGCGAAGGCTTGCCACACGACGGTATGCGCTGGGAACGAAGCTGATCGGCCTCGGCGACAGCGCCACGAAACTGATCGGCGGGTGGGCGAAACCGTATCTTGCAGAATTGGTTCGGCAGACCCACGAGACGTCGAACATGGCCTTCCTCGAGGACGACATGGCCGTCTACGTAGCCCAAGTACCTTCCGAGCACGCCATGCGGATGTTCAACGAGGTGGGTCAGCGAGTGCTGCCGCACTCGACCGGCGTCGGCAAAGCTCTACTGGCGCAATTGGACGACGACGAGGTGCGCGCGCTGGTGTCGCGGACCGGAATGACGCCACGGACCGTCAACACGCTGAGCACGCTCGACACTCTCATGGCCGATCTCGAACTGGTCCGCACCCGCGGGTATGCGATCGACGACGGGGAACAGGAAATCGGCGTTCGGTGCTTCGCGGTGCCAGTGGTCGGCGCACCTACCCTGACCGCGATGTCCATTGCTGGCCCCACCGCCCGGGTGACTCTCGAATCCGCTGAACAGTTCGTACCGCTACTCCTCTCCGCTGCGGAACGGTTGTCGAAGGACCTTTCGAGCGATTTGCAGTCCAGATGATTCCTCCTCCGATCTTGACACCCGTCCGTATCAGATGGAAAGTGACACGTAGCAGTTCCCAATAACGGGGGGAACGGAATCTGGAGGTGACGGGCTGTGCCCACACGCTCGAACAAAGCAGCGCCCACGCTCTCGCACAAGGTCGTGCTCATCACCGGTGCCGCACGCGGAATCGGAGCCGAGACCGCTCGCGCGCTGGCAGCCAAGGGCAGCAAGCTTGTGCTCACCGACGTGGACGAGACGCCGCTCCGTGAATTGGGACTCGAACTCGGCGACTCCGCGTTGACCGTCGTCGCCGACGTTCGTGATCTGGCCGCCATGCAGGCCGCAGTCGACGAGGGGATCGTGAAGTTCGGGGGTATCGACCTCGTGCTGGCCAACGCTGGAATCTCCAGCTACGGCTCGGTGCTGCAGGTGGACCCCGAAACGTTTGCGCGAGTGCTCGACATCAACATTCTCGGCGTGTTCAACACGGTCCGGGCGGCACTGCCGTCGCTGATCGAACGTCAGGGCTACATCCTCGTCGTGTCCTCGCTCGCAGCCTTCGCGCCGTGCCCGGGGCTCGCGGCGTACAACGCCAGCAAAGCCGGGGTCGAGCAGTTCGCCAATGCGCTTCGTCTCGAGGTCGCGCATCAGGGTGTCGCGGTGGGATCGGCTCACATGGCCTGGATCGACACCCCGCTCGTGCGGGACGCCAAGGAAGACCTTGGAGCGTTCCGCGAAATGCTCGACGTGATGCCGGGACCGTTCGGGCAGACGATGACCGTCGACAAGTGCGTCGACGCCTTCGTCGACGGCCTCGAAGGTCGCAAACGCAAGGTGTACGTGCCCCGATGGGTGGGGTTCGCGGGCCACTTCCGGTCGTTTCTCAATTCCGCCGTCGGCGATCGCGCGCTGTTGAAGCACGTGCCACGGTTGCTTCCGAAGATGGACGCCGAGGTGGCCGCACTCGGTCGTTCCACGAGCAAGCGAAACATCGCACGGTGATCAAGCCCACTCTGACGAAAGCTGTTCGATGACAACGACATCTCCCTCGGAAACTCACGACGACGCCGAAATCGCGACGGTCGACGTCCTGATCGTCGGCGCCGGGCTGTCCGGCATCGGTGCGGCACATCACCTGCAGTCGAAACTGCCCGGCAAGACCTACGCCATTCTGGAGAGCCGCGGCGCGATCGGTGGCACATGGGATCTGTTCCGCTACCCGGGAATTCGCTCGGACTCCGACATGTACACCCTCGGATACAACTTCCGGCCGTGGATCGGTGACAAGTCGATCGCCGACGGTTCATCTATTCGGGAGTACATCGAAGACACCGCGCGCGAGGGTGGGATCGACAGCCACATCAGATTCCACCACAAGGTCATCTCCGCGGAGTGGTCCACGGCGGAGACGACGTGGACCGTCACTGCTCTGCGGTCGGACACCGGTGCCACGGTGCAATTCAAGGCATCGTTTCTCATGTGCTGCAGCGGCTACTACGACTACGACAAGGGCTTCACCCCGGACTTCGCCGGTATCGAGAACTACGGTGGGACCGTTGTTCACCCACAGCAGTGGCCCGAGGACCTCGACTACGCAGACAAGAAGGTCGTCGTGATCGGTAGCGGGGCAACGGCGATCACGCTGGCGCCCAACCTTGCTCGCGAGGCGTCGCATGTCACGCTGCTTCAGCGTTCGCCGAGCTACATCATGTCGCTGCCGTCGAAAGATCCCATCGCACTTGCTCTTCGCAAGGTTTTACCTTCTCGCGCGGCGTACAGCGTGACCCGCGTCAAGAACGCGGTCACGGCCATCGGCATGTACGTACTCTGCCAGCGTTATCCGAAGTTCATGAGGAAGCGCATTCGCAAGCTTCAGGAAGGGTGGCTCCCCGCGGGCTACGACCTGGACACGCACTTCACCCCGAAGTACAACCCGTGGGATCAGCGGTTGTGCCTGGTGCCGGACAACGACCTCTTTCGATCGATCCGACGGGACGAGGTCGAATTCGTCACCGACCACATCGACCACTTCACCGAGACCGGAATCGCCTTGAAGTCGGGGAGGCACCTCGATGCAGATGTCGTCGTCACTGCAACCGGACTCAATCTGGTCGCCTTCGGACATGTGGATCTGAAGGTCGACGGGCTCGAGGTCGAACTCACCGACACCATGGCGTACAAGGGCATGATGTTGACCGATGTCCCCAACTTCGCCTTCGTCGTCGGTTACACCAATGCATCGTGGACGCTCAAAGCCGATCTCGTCTGCGACTATGTCGTTCGACTCCTCGAACACATGGACAAGAACGGCTTCCGTGAGGTGCGACTCGAACGCGACTCGTCGGTGGGGGAGGAGCCGTTCCTCGATTTCGCGGCCGGGTACGTGCTCAGGGCTGTCGATTCGTTCCCCAAGCAGGGGTCGGTGGCACCATGGCGGCTCCGGATGAACTACTTCCGTGACTTGCCCGCGCTGCGGTTCGGGAAGCTCGTCGACGAGAACATGAGCTTGCGGTGATGACGCGTCACTGCGGCGGTACATCCGCGGTGTGAAGTAACACAGACCCGTAACCGGGCGATTGGTATTCGAATCGTTATTCGGGGAGCGGCATTTCGGTTGGATGCCCAGGCCGTGGCCTGGCAGTATTGCGTCGAAGTGTCCGCCCCGGGTAGACGCTCGGAATCGGTCGGTCTGGAAGTGGAGTGTTCATGAGGATCTCGCGCGGAGTCGTACTGGCCGCGGTGGTGACAGTGGCGGCAACGGTCGCCCTGTCCGGATGCACGTCGTCGGCGGACAGCGCAACCACTGCTGCCCCCATCGACTCGAACCCGATCGCCGAACTCCTCAAGCCCAAGCTGTCCTCCACCGTCGCCGACGGAGCCGTGGGATTCTCACCCGCCGATCCGGTGACCGTCACCGTCGCCGACGGCAAGCTGGCGAACGTGACCATGCTGAACCCAGAGGGTGTCCCGGTAGCCGGGGCAATCTCTCCGGACGGCATGAGCTGGACCAATACCGAACCGCTCGGGTACAACCGGCAGTACAGCGTGCAGGCCGACGCCTATGGTCTCGGCGGGTCGAGCAGTACCGTCAGCAGCTTCACCACGAGTCAGCCGGGCAACTTCACCAAGCCGTACGTACTGCCGTACGAAGGCGACGTCGTCGGAATCGGCCAGCCGGTTGCGGTGCAATTCGACGAGACCATCACCGACAAGATCGCGGCGCAGAATGCGATTCAGGTGACCACCACGCCGGCCGTCGAGGGCGCGTTCTACTGGGTCAACGACCGCGAGGTTCGTTGGCGCCCGCAGAACTACTGGGCGTCGGGCACGCGCGTGGACGTCGCAGTCAACGTGTACGGCCGCGATCTCGGT
>NZ_LVCV01000503.1 GCF_001647195.1 Rhodococcus sp. EPR-157
GTCACCTTCAGCGTCAACGGACAAGACGTCATCACCATGCCGACGTCGATGGGCAAGGACAGCACGCCGACCGACAACGGTGTCTACATCATCGGCGACCGCTTCGAGCACCTCGTGATGGATTCGTCGACGTACGGCGTGCCGGTGAACTCGGCAAGCGGATACCGCACGCCCGTCGACTGGGCCACTCGGATGTCCTACAGCGGTATCTTCTTCCACTCGGCGCCGTGGTCGGTCGGGCAGCAGGGCTACTCGAACGCGAGCCACGGCTGCCTCAATCTCAGCCCGTCGAACGCGAAGTGGGTCTACGACAACACCAAGCGCGGCGACATTGTCGTCGTGAAGAACACCGTGGGCGGCACCCTGTCCGGCACCGATGGGCTCGGCGACTGGAACATTCCGTGGGAGGAATGGAAGGCGGGCAACGCCACCTCGGTGTAGCCGCTAGCGGTCGTCGTCCTTCGCATACCGTGCGGGATCGATCCCGAGCGTCTTCAGATAGGCGACGGGTTCGACGCTGGAGCCGTTGTTCCTGACTTCGAGGTGGAGGTGTGGTCCCGTCGAGTTGCCGGTGCTGCCGACAGTTCCGATCTGGTCTCCCGCCTCTACCGTGTCGCCGACCTCGACGCCGATGCTCGACTGGTGCCCGTAGTACGTCACCGTGTTGCCGCTCTTGATGCGCACGAGATTGCCGTAGCCGTCGCCTGCGTCGCCTGCCTGCTCGACGGTTCCTCCGGTGACGGCGTAGATCGGGGTTCCCGACGGTGCGGCGAAGTCGACGCCCTGGTGGAACTGGCCGCCGTTGCCGGTGGGGTTGTTGCGGCCGCCGTATCCGGATGAGATTTCGTAGCTGCGCGCCGGTAGCGGCAGAATCGAGCCGCCGAGTCCGACTGCTGGGGGAGCGGCCGTGATTTCCGGCTCGTCAGCAGTCGTGTCCTCGCTCGGAGCGGGGCCGAAGTCGGAATCGAGAATGACGCCGGCGACTTCGCTGATGAGTGCGCCTGTGGCGTCCAGAACGGCGGCGAGGATTGCTGACCGCTGTTGCGCGTCAGGCTGCGGTATCGGGACCTCGGGCAGGTCGATGGTCGGCTGCGCTGCTGCAACAGCCGGGTTGATCAGACCCGTGGCACCGATGCACAACGCCGCCGACAACACCGAACCCGCAATAACCCTGTGAACTCTTCGACCCACGTCTAGTGCCTCCTCGTCTCTGCCCGACAGATGTATCCCATGTGGGCTTCGTACTGGTGGCGCGTTTCGGGGCGCGTCGAATCAACGCTGAACGTTCACAGCTTTAACGTTGGTACTTTTCTTCCCCAAAAGTGCCATTTGTAACCGTACGTCACATGAACCCCATAGGAAACTCGAAAGTTGAATTACAACAACGTAATTCGTTGTGCGCCTTTCCCGTCCGTGTGCGGGTAGCTGTCTTCTGGGGGGGGCAATACCGACTGAGGACACAAAAAAGCCGGCCTCCGTGTGGAGACCGGCCTTCTTGCTTCTATGGGGTGAGTGACGGGACTCGAACCCGCGACACCCAGGATCACAACCTGGTGCTCTACCAGCTGAACTACACCCACCATAACTACGTCGACTTCGCCCTTTCGGGCTCTGTATCAGCAGCGGAGATAATACTAGCGGTTCGATTCTTCAGTTGCGAATCGCCCTCAGGTTGGCGTGTCGAGACCTTCCACGACGGCCGCAATCTCGCTGGTCGACGGGCCTGGAGGGGCCACGAAGACGGTCTGGCGGTAGTACTGCAGCTCCTTGATCGACTCCTTGATGTCGGCCAATGCGCGGTGTGCGAGCCCCTTCGCCGGCTGACCGAAGTAGATCCTCGGGTACCACCGACGTGAGAGCTCCTTGATCGAGCTGACGTCGATCATGCGGTAGTGCAGGTAGGTGTCCAGCTCGACCATGTCGCGCGAGATGAAACCGCGATCGGTGGCGATGGAGTTGCCTGCAAGCGGAACGGCCCCTGCAACCGGCACGTGCTCACGGATGTACGCCAGTACCTGCTGCTGAGCTTCTTCCAAGCTCACCGTGGATGCGCGCACCTCCTCGGTCAATCCGGACTTGGCATGCATCTTCTTCACGACGTCGGGCATTCCGGCGAGAGCGGCGTCGTCGGCATGAATGACGATGTCCACGCCCTCACCGAGGATTTCGAGCTCGCTGTCGGTGACGAGCGCCGCGATTTCGATGAGTTTGTCCTTCGACAAATCCAAGCCGGTCATTTCGCAATCTATCCACACAAGTTTGTCCTGCACGAGACACACACTAGTGCGAGCATGCTCACCGCTAAGGTTTGCGGTGGCGATCCACTGTGAGCGAACCGAGAAGGAGCATGCGGACATGACGGTTGATCCGGCATCGGAGAATTTCACCCCAGATGTATCGGTTCCATCCACCGGCGTCGAATTGTCCCCTGCCGAGAAAGCGAAGGTGGCCAAGGCTGCCGCCGTCGAAGCCGCTCGGGTCGCCGCAGAAGCATTGGCAGCTGCCGAAGCCGCTGAGAAGGAAGCTGCAGCCGCAGAATCCGACACCGCAGATGCTGCCGTCGCTGGTGCGAGCACCGTCGCAGGCGAGATCGCTGCCGGCTACGCCTCGGAAGGAGCGGCACTCGAACTCGGCACAGTCGTCCTCGACGGGACGACTGATCCGGACGCGAAGATACGCATTCCCCTTGCCACGCTCAATCGGCATGGACTCGTCGCCGGAGCCACCGGTACCGGCAAGACGAAGACGCTGCAGGGCATCGCGGAGCAGCTGTCCGCAGCGGGCGTACCGGTCGTCATGGCCGATGTGAAGGGCGACCTGTCCGGACTGTCGGCGCCCGGTTCAGACAATGAGAAGATCCGCGCTCGCGCGGTGGACACCGGCGCATCGGACTGGGTCCCGACCGGATATCCCGTCGAGTTCCTCTCCCTCGGCACCGAAGGAATCGGCATACCGGTGCGCGCGACCATCACCGCGTTCGGACCCATCCTGCTCAGCAAGGTGTTGGGGCTGAACAACACTCAGGAGTCGACGCTAGGTCTGATCTTTCACTGGGCGGACAAGCAGGGGCTCGCGCTGCTGGACCTCAAGGATCTCCGCGCGGTCATCACGCATCTGACGAGCGACGAAGGCAAAGCGGACCTGAAAGGCATCGGCGGCGTCTCCTCGGCGACGGCAGGGGTCATTCTGCGTGCGCTGGTCAACCTCGAAGCAGACGGCGGCGATACCTTCTTCGGCGAGCCCGAGCTCGAGACCGAGGATCTCCTGCGCGTCGGGGCCGACGGCAAGGGCGTCATCACGCTGTTCGAACTCGGAGCGCATGCGGCGCGACCAGTGATGTTCTCGACGTTCCTGATGTGGGTTCTCGCCGATATGTTCCAAACGCTCCCCGAGGTAGGCGACGTCGACAAACCCAAGCTCGTGTTCATCTTCGACGAGGCCCACTTGTTGTTCGCGGATGCGTCGAAGGCCTTCCTGCAGCAGGTCCAGCAGACCGTGAAGCTGATCCGATCCAAAGGCGTCGGCGTCTTTTTCTGTACGCAGCTTCCGACCGATGTGCCCAACGAAGTGCTCTCTCAACTCGGCGCTCGGATCCAGCACGCTTTGCGCGCGTTCACACCCGACGATCAGAAGGCCCTGAACAAGACCGTCCGTACCTATCCGAAGACGAAGGCGTACGACCTGGAGAAGGCGCTGACCTCCCTGGGAACCGGCGAGGCCATCGTGACGGTCCTGTCCGAGAAGGGTGCACCGACGCCGGTGGCATGGACCAAGATCCGTCCGCCTCGCTCGCTCATGGACACAATCGGCAACGAGGCCATCGCCGCGGCCGCGACGGCAAGCCCGCTGAGCGCGAAGTACCGCGAGACGATCGACCGCGAGTCGGCCTACGAAAAACTGCAGGCTCGGGTTGCGGATGCCCCCGCTCCCACAGAGAATTTCGACTACCCGCCGTTGCCGACGGAATTACCCGACTTGCCTCCACCGGCGCCGGAGGGTCCGTCTGCTGCCGAACGGATCATGGACAATCCGGCGGTCAAGAGTTTTCTGCGATCTGCGGCTTCCGCTGCAGGACGGGAGATCTCACGCAGTATCTTCGGTACCGGGCGTCGCCGCAAGCGGTGAATCCGCTAGCCGCCCAACTTTTTGTAGAAGCTGCCCACGATGGGTGCCGAGATCGCACGCGGGCTGTACTGACCGGCGATGGACATGCCCTTGCTCAGCAACCCGGGAACGACTCGCATCTTGTTCTTGGCAAGCGAGTCGAGTGACAGCTTCGCCGTGTAGGCGCTGTCGATCCACAGGAAATCGGGAACGAGCTTGTCGACGATCGACGCGTCGGCCGGATCGGGCGTCTCGGTGCGGACGGGACCGGGCGCGAGCAGAGTGACGTGGACGCCGCTGTCCTTCAATTCCAGCCGCAGCGACTCCGAGAACGTGTTGACGAATGCCTTCGTCGCTGCGTACGTCGCGTTGTTGGGGATGGCCATGTTGCCTGCTGCGGAACCGGTGATGAGAATGCCCCCACTGCCGCGCGCAATCATCCCCGGGATCACCGCGAGCGTCAGGTCGTGCACGGCAACCGCATTGAGTTCGACCTGGTCGCGCTCGTAGGCGGGGTCGAGACCCGACACTGGTCCGAACGTCGCGATTCCGGCGTTGTTGCACAGGATACTGATCTCGCGGCCGGCAAGCTCGTCGGCGAACGGTGCGCGCGCGTCCCGGTCCGACAAGTCGAGAACTCGGATTTCGACGGTCACTCCGTGGTCGGCCTCGAGCTTCTTCGCGAGCGCTTCGAGCAACTCACCTCTACGGGCGACGATGATCAGCGAATGGCCGCGTGCGGCAAGTTCGGTGGCCAACGCCTCTCCGATGCCGGAGGAGGCTCCGGTGACGACGGCACGGGCTTCGGGTGCAGGACTCGGCAGGCTCACGGTGAGACAGGGTAGTGGATGGGATCAGATGCGTGCCGCTAGAGTAGTTCCCTGTTCGATCGCTCGCTTGGCATCGAGCTCCGACGCCAGCTCGGCGCCGCCGATCACATGAGTTGCGGTCCCCGAGGCCTTCAGGTCGTCGACCAAGTCTCTGACCGACTCCTGCCCGGCGCAGACGACGATCGTGTCGACCTCCAGTGTCCGTGGCCGCTCGTGCTTGTCTCCGAAGGTGATGTGAAGGCCGTCATCGTCGATCCGCTCGTAGTTGACCCCGGACAGCTCGTGCACGCCTTTTGCTTTCAGCGCTGCGCGATGCACCCAGCCGGTGGTCTTTGCGAGGCCGGCGCCGATTCTGCCTTTCTTGCGTTGCAGCAGGTAGACCTCACGCGGTGAGGGGGCGGGGACCGGGGTCGTGAGTGCGCCGGGTGCTGCTTCGGGTTCGGTGACGCCCCATTCCTGCTTCCACTCCTTCAGATCCAGGGTGGGGGACGCGTCGGTGGTGAGGAATTCGGAGATATCGACGCCGATGCCGCCTGCACCTATCACCGCGACCCGATCACCCACGTGCCGACCGTCCTCGACCACTTCGGCGTAGGACAACACCGACGGGTGATCGATGCCCGGTATCGACGGAATTCGCGGGACGACTCCGGTGGCTATGACAACCTCGTCGAAATCGCCGTCGCGCAGCTCGGCTGCAGTCACTCGATGACCGAGATGTACTGCGACGTCAGCGTCTTTCAGCGCGGTGGTGAAGTATCGGATGGTCTCGGCGAACTCCTCCTTGCCTGGAATTCGCTGTGCAATGCCGAATTGACCGCCGAGAGCGGGCCGTGCTTCGAAGAGGCTGACTGCGTGTCCGCGTCGGGCCGACTCCAAGGCGGCGGACAGCCCGGCGGGCCCACCGCCGACGACGGCCACCTTCTTGGCCCGACGAGCGGGAAGCAGCTGCAGTTCGATCTCGCGTCCGGCTCGTGGGTTGACCAAACACGAGACGGTCTTGTGCACGAACGCGTGATCCAGGCATGCCTGATTGCACGCGATGCAGGTGTTGATGCTGTCCGCGGCGTCGGCCTCGGCTTTGCGCACCCAGAACGGGTCGGCGAGCATCGGTCTCGCCATGCAGATCAGTTGCGCGTCGCCACGGGCAAGAATGTCCTCGGCGATGTCGGGCATGTTGATTCGGTTCGATGCCGCGACGGGTATGGAGACGTGCTTGTCGAGTTTTCCGGTGATGTCGGCGAAGGCAGCACGGGGTACCGAAGTCACGATGGTCGGCACTCTCGACTCGTGCCAGCCGATGTCGGTATTGATGATGTCGACGCCGACGCGTTCCAATTCCTGTGCAAGAGCGACGATGTCGTCCCAGCTCTGACCGCCCTCCACCAGATCGGCCATCGACAGTCGGAATACGATCAAGAAGTCCTGTCCGACGGCTTCGCGTATCTGCTGTGAGATCTCCACAGCAATTCGACGCCTGTTCGAGGGACTTCCACCCCATTCGTCGCGTCGGTGATTGGTGCGTTCGGAGAGAAACTGATTGATGAAATAGCCTTCACCACCCATTATTTCGACGCCATCGTATCCAGCTGACTGTGCCAGTCGAGCGCAGCGCACGTAGTTGCGGATCTGCCACCGCACCCCACGTGAGGTGAGCCGCCGCGGACGAAAAGGATTGATAGGAGCCTTGATCGACGACGCCGACACACTGAACGGTTGGTACGAGTACCGGCCGGCATGCAGGATCTGAAGCGCGATCTTGCCGCCTTCGCGGTGGACGGCATCGGTGATCGTGCGATGTCGACGCGCTTCGAGGCGATTGGTCAGCTTCGCACCGAACGGAAGCAGCCAGCCCGTTCGGTTGGGCGCGTATCCGCCGGTCACGATGAGGGCGACCCCGCCGCGTGCCCGTTCGGCGAAATACTCCGCCAGCCGGCCGGTGTCGCGTGCTCGGTCCTCGAGTCCGGTGTGGATCGAGCCCATGATCACGCGGTTCTTCAACGACGTCGTGCCGACGTTCAGCGGCGAGAGCAGGTTGGGATATCCAGTCGATGTGGTCACAGTTTCTCCAAGATCTCGTCGCACCATTCGGCGAAGCCTTCCTCGACTCGGATTCCACCGCGCAGCACGAGGTATTGGTGCAACGCAGTTCCGGTGAGGTCGGCAGGGGAGGGAAAATCACGCTTTTCGATGAGGCGGTACAGCTCGAGGCGTTCGACGTGGACCGACCTGTGGCGCCTGACCTCGGCTGTCAGCGCGGCGATGTCACCGTTTGCGGCGCCGCGGATCTTCACGGCCAGTTCTTCGCGCAACGTACTCGGTTCGGTAGGTTCGGCAATCCACCGGTCGAGTTCGGTTCGTCCGGCCTCGCTGACCGAGTAGACCTTCTTGTCCGGACGGCCCTCTTGAACGACTGCAGTGCCGACGATCCATCCCGCCGCATCCATCCGAGTCAGCACTCGATAAATCTGTTGGTGCGTGGCACTCCAGAAGAAGCCGATGGATTTGTCGAATCTGTTCGCGAGTTCGTACCCCGAGCCGGACAGTTCGGTGAGGGAGACGAGTATCGCGTGTTCGAGTGCCACGCGAACCAGTATGTATGCAACGAGGTGCCTATGCAACAGAGTGCATAGGCCCGGACCTGATACCTGAGTAGCGGGTCCACAGAGCCCGACTCGCCTAGGCTTCCGTCATGGACACTCGGGCCGAGAATGCCGTCGTCGGCGTTGCGACTGCGCGTAAACAGGTATTCGCCTGGGGGATATGGGATTGGGGATCCGCCGCGTTCAACGCGGTCATCCTCACCTTCGTGTTCTCGGTGTACCTCACCGATGCCGTCGGCGACGATCTTCCCGGGTCGATCTCGGCAACGTCGTGGTTCAGTTGGTCGGTCGGATTTGCGGGCGTCGTGATCGCGGTACTGGCGCCGGTGTCCGGCCAACGCTTCGACGCCCGAGGCAAGAGGAAGCGCTCGCTCGCACTCCTCACCGGCTTGACGGTCGTGAGCATGTCCGGTCTCTTCTTTGTCGAAGACGACTACCACTACCTGTGGCTGGGGCTGGTGCTGCTGGCTGCAGGATCGATTCTGTTCGAGTTGGCCAGCATCCCGTACAACGCGATGCTCAGGCAGGTGTCGACTCCGGAGAACATCGGCCGCGTTTCCGGATTCGGTTGGTCGATGGGCTATTTCGGCGGAATCGTCCTGCTGTTGATGTGCTACTTCGGCTTCATCGTCGGAGACGGAGACACGCGCGGACTGTTCGGTCTGACGACGGACGGCGGGCTCAACATCCGTGTTGTCGCGCTTCTTGCCGCGGTGTGGTTTGCCGTGTCTGCCATCCCGGTGCTGCTCACCGTCCCCGAGTTGCCCGCTACTACGGCCGATCCCGGTGCAGCCAAAGCCGGAATGCTCGAGTCGTACACGGTCTTGTTCCGCGACCTTCGCGAACTCTGGACAGCCGACAGGCGCAGCGTCTACTTCCTGGCCGCCAGTGCGTTGTTCCGCGACGGTCTCGCAGGGGTGTTCACGTTCGGTGCGGTACTCGCCGTGAGCGTGTACGGCATCGGGACCGCCGACGTGCTGCTGTTCGGCGTCGCAGCGAACGTCGCCGCCGGACTGGGCGCGATCACGGCGGGTCGGTTCGACGATCGAGTGGGACCGAAGGCAGTCATCGTGTTCTCGCTGACGGCGATGATCCTCGCGGGCCTCGTGCTTCTGTTCGTGTCAGGTCCGTTGATGTTCTGGGTGTTCGGGCTGATTCTCTGCCTCTTCGTCGGCCCCGCGCAATCGTCCTCCCGTACGTACCTGGCGCGGTTGGCGCCGCCGGGGCGGGAAGGACAGTTCTTCGGCCTCTACGCGACGACGGGCCGGGCAGTGTCCTTCATCGCGCCGACGCTGTTCGGACTATTCGTGTGGATGTTCGACGCCGACCGCGCCGGCATCGGTGGCTTGCTGGTGGTTCTCGTCGTCGGACTGGGCGCGCTTCTGGCGGTCAAGTCTCCGGACAAGGTCTGACAGAACCGACGCTCAGGTCTCTTATTCGAGCGAGGATCTCCGTTGCCAGGCGGTCCGGCGCCTCCTCCGGTACCCAATGCGACACACCGTCGAGCTCGACGAACTTGTACTCCGCATCCACGAACTCGCCGCATCGTTCGGCGCCTGCGCGGCCGACGGCCGAGTCCTGATTGCTCCAGACGTAAGTCGTCGGAACTTTCACCGGACCCAACCGTCCGAACTCGCTCGTCATCGCCCGATACCACTCGAGAGCGGCCGTGAGCGCACCCGGCTCGGCGAGGTGCTTCACGTATCTGTCGTCCGGACTGTCGTCGGAGAACATTGCCCGTAGCCTCTGCGCATCGTTCTCCAGCAGAAGTTGTTCGGCTTTGCCTTCCTGCCGAAGCAGTCCGATGTACGACGACCGCTGCTGTTGGTCCGCGTCTTCTCGGATGGCCCAACCGAATGCGGCGGTGTGCGGTATGGACACCGCCGTGAGCGAACGGACCTGCTCAGGATGCGTAGCGGCCAATTGCCAGGCAACGGCCGCGCCCCAATCGTGCCCGACGACATGCGCAGATTCGAGGTCGAATGCCTCGATGATCGCGAGGACGTCGTCGACCAGATGAGAGGACCGGTAGGCGTCGGTCCCGATGGGTCGTGCACCGGGGGAGTAGCCGCGCTGGTCAGGTGCGATAGTGCGGACGCCGGCAGCGGTAAGACGTGGCACGACGCGGTCCCAGCATGCCGAGGTCTGCGGAAACCCGTGAAGAAGAACGACCGGGACGCCGTTGTCGGGTCCGTCCACGGACACGTCGAACACCAGATCGTCGACGGTCACGGTGGTGGCGGTTGCTGTCATGGACGAGTCCTCTCAGCCGTGGTTCCGCTTCCACCCTCCCATGCCGAGCACGATGAGCCGTACTTGATGTTCGGTTCGGCGCAGGAGTTCACGTTCTTTCGCACTGTTGGGTCGATCGATTTCCAGCAGGCCCACCGTAGCGGTCAGCATCGTGGACACGATGAGGTCTGCAGCCATCTCCAGATCGGCGATGTCCCAGGATTCGAGGCCGGGCATGCGAGAGAGATCGATGGTGAGTTCGCTGACGAACATGCGAAGTTCGGTTGCGAACGCCCGTCGAATCTCGGTCACTCCGCCGTAGCGTTCTCGCGCGAGAAACCTGAACTGGTCCTCGTGCAACCTGACCTGACGTACGAGGATGCGCAACGATTCGGTCGCGTTCTTTGTGGTCGGGTCCTTTCGTGCGTCCCGGAGCATCTGCCTCAACATGCGCATCGAGTCCTCGACGAGCGCAACGCCCAGGTCTTCCATCGACGCGAAGTGGCGATAGAACGCGGTGGGGACGATTCCTGCAGACCGGGTGACTTCCCGCAGGCTGACACTTGCGAACGAGCGGTCGCGCAGCAGGTCGAGAGTGCCGTCGATGAGTGCCTGCCTCGTCCGTTCCTTGCGCTCGGCACGGGTGCCCGGTTCTGTCACATGTTCGAGTTTATTGCCGTCCATTGTGTGATCACCTCCGGTCCTGACCTCGACTTACCTATTGGTGTGATGCCGATCACTTATATCTACTCCGTGTCGGTACGGTCACATTGGCGTTGACAGTTCCCGGTGTGGATCTGCCACACTGGATTCTAGTGCACAGCCGTACACTGAAGCAGTCCTTCTTATCGTACGAACACGGAGGCGACATGACAGTCCGGCAGAAGACTCGGCGCCCGAAAAGCCGAAGCAAGTTCTCGCTGTTGTCACTGTTCGAGGCGATGGCCACTCCGCATGCTCTCGATCGGTACCTCGAACTGGTCGACCCGATGACCACAGTCAGGGACCTCCGCGGTGAGGTTACTGCTGTACACCGCTCCACTGCGGATACCGTCACGCTGACCATTCGCCCGACCCACCAGTGGCAGGGTTTCGAAGCCGGTCAGTTCGTGCAGGTCGGAGTCGTCATCGACGGCGTCCGGCATACCCGGTGCTACTCGCCCGCGTGCTCGCAATATCGCGACGACGGACGCATCGAGCTCACGATCAAGGCCCACCCGGAGGGACTTGTCTCGCAGTACCTCCACGGCAATGCTCACGTCGGTCTCGTGGTCAGCCTCTCGCAGGCCGACGGCACCTTTCATCTTCCGACACCCAGGCCGGACCGCGTTCTGCTGATCAGCGGTGGAAGCGGCATCACCCCGGTGCTCTCGATGCTCAGGACGCTGCTGGACGAGGGGTACAGCGGCGCCCTGACTTTCTTGCACTACGCGTACACCGAGAACGACGTGTCGTACCGAGCCGAACTCGACGCCATCGCGGCCGAGAACGACAACGTTCGGATCGTGCTGGCGTACACCGATCAGCAGTCGGGTGGCGATCTGCACGGATTCTTCGGCACGGAGCACCTGGACGCCGTAGCGCCCTGGTACGCCGACGCGGAGACGTACCTTTGCGGCCCACCGGGTTTGATGCGCGGAGTCAAGAACGTGTACGCGGATCTCAGTCTGAGTGAAAACCTCCACCTCGAGGAATTCGCGGCCCCGGTGGCAGTCGTAGCGGAGGATGCAGCGGGCGATGTCACCTTCTCCGACAGTGATGTGGTCGCGTCCAACTCTGGGCGGACACTGCTGGAACAGGCGGAAGACGCCGGATTGACTCCCGAGTACGGCTGCCGAATGGGGATTTGTTTCACCTGCACGTCGGTGAAGACCTCCGGATGCACGACGAACGTCAAGACGGGTGAGAAGGACAGCGAGCCGCACAAGAAGATTCAACTCTGTGTCACGGTGCCCGTCGGTGATGTGTCCATCGAGATCTGACAGCTCGGCCCACCGATCGAACCCGTCCGAGAACAACCTTTCGACAATCGAAACGGAGAGTGTTTCAATGTTCGGAATTCCTTTGCCTGCAGTATCTTTGCCGTTCTTCGGTTCCTCGGCCAAGGCTGAGGCGCTCACGCCGACCGTCCTGTCCTACGAGCAAGTCCAAGAGCTCGGCCGCGAACTCGACGAACTGCGCGCACGCACCGTCGCCAAGCTCGGCGACACCGATCGTGAGTACATCTACAACATCGTCAAGACCCAGCGCGGATTCGAAATCGCCGGTCGCGCAATGATGTACCTTCCATTCCTGCCGCCGGTCTGGCTCGCTGGAGTCGGAGCTCTCGGTGTGTCGAAGATCCTCGACAACATGGAGATCGGGCACAACGTCATGCACGGCCAGTACGACTGGATGCGCGAACCTGGCTTCAATTCCGAGGTATTCGAGTGGGACACGGTCTGCCCGGCCGACCAGTGGAAGCACTCGCACAACTACATGCACCACACCTTCACCAATATCGTCGGCAAGGATCGCGATATCGGCTACGGCATCCTGAGGATGGACGAGGGGCAGAAGTGGAACCCGTACTACCTCGGAAACCCTGTCTACGCATTCCTGCTGATGACGTTCTTCGAGTGGGGCGTCATGCTGCACGACCTCGAATCGGAAAACATCATCCAGGGCAAGCGCAAGTGGCACGACGTGAAGCCGCTGCTACAGGGAATGTGGCGCAAGGCCGGCCGTCAGGTGCTCAAGGACTATGTCATCTTCCCAGCGCTGTCGGGTCCGTTCTTCGTCACCACGTTGGTCGGTAACGTCGGCGCGAACCTGATCCGCAACCTGTGGACCTACTCGATCATCTTCTGTGGACACTTTCCGACTGGAGTCCAGACGTTCACCGAGGAGGAGACCGCCGACGAGTCGCGCGGCGAGTGGTATGTCCGTCAGATGCTGGGCTCGGCCAACATCGAAGGTTCGCCGCTGTTCCACATCATGTCCGGAAACCTGTCCCATCAGATCGAACATCACCTGTTCCCTGACCTGCCCGCGCACCGCTACCCGGAACTGGCTCCCGAGGTGAAGGCGCTGTGCGACAAGTACGGTCTCCCGTACAACACCGGCGGGTTCTTCAAGCAGATCGGTTCGGTGTGGGGAAAGATCTTCAAGCTCGCCCTGCCGAATTCGCTGACCGGTTCGGAGCCGACCGTCGGTGTTATCGTCGAGCGCAAGAAGGTTGCTGCGTAGGTGGCCGGTGCAATCGGATCGAATACCGAATCAGGGGTGGTCGTCGTGGTAGGCAAGTTCGAGCGCAACAAGGACACCGTGCAGGAGTTGACGGAGTCCGCTGCGAATCACGTCGGGAAGATCGCCGTGATCATCGCAGGAGCGGTTCGCGATGTCACTCGAGAGATCGGCGACTGGGTCTCCGACGGTATCGAGATGCGTGAGGCGGCGAAGAAGGCGCGCGACGACGCACCGGTCGGCAAGGTCATCAATGGCGAGTTCGAGAACCGGTGAGTTCGAGAACCGCTGAGTGTTCTCCATGTCGCTGAGAAGTCCTGCAACTGGAGCCACCCTGTAGTTCCAGTCGATGCCGGGTCGTCTGCCCGAAGGGGACGGGCGGCCCGGTTTTCATTGGAACCGCGGCACTATTGAAACAAACTTAGAGAATGTTTGTAGCCCCGTTTGCATACTTTCGGATCGCAAAGTGGGTTACCGTTACGTGACGAACCACACAGCGGTACGAAAGGCGGCTCGACATGCGGTTGGACACTTCGTTCGCGCACTGCACCACCAGTGATCACGCGGTGGATCGCCCACCCCTTCGGTCCGGTCACTCCAGCGGGGAGCCGTCAGCCGTCACGACCGTTCTGGAGGCGCACTGCGGCGCGATCGTTGCTCGCTGTCTCCGCGCCGGGAAGCTACCCACCCCTGCTGAACTCGATCCCGTTCGGCGCTCGTCGGATCACCTCGTCCGGGGTGGCGTCGCCCTTCGTGACGCGCAACGCGCCGTGCATCTGGCGGTGAGCGCCGGGCTGAGGGGCAGCATCGACGGCGTCTCGGGAGGGCAGGATGCCGATGTCGTCGGCAGTGCGGTGTTCATGATGCGTGTTCTCGAGTTGCTGGGTAACACGGTGTCGGCGGCGTACATCGAGCATTGCAAGCTGGAATCGGGGACGACTGGCGATCAGGCGTCCAGGTTGGTGGATCTGCTTGTCTCCGACGATCCCGAGGCGCGTGCCGTGGCGGAACGTCACGGCATCGACATCGCTGCCGAGTACGACGTCGTGTTCCTTCGCTTCGTGGCAGACGCAGCTGATGCCGAACGGTCTCTCGGTCGCACGATCGACAGCGCGAAGGTCGCCGCCGCTGAACTCGCGCTGACATCGGACACTGTCGCACACGGTCCGTTGCTGTCGCTCAGTACCAGTGGCGGAACGATATTGGTGCCGTCCGTTCGATCCGATGCAGTGGAAGAGTGTATCGCGCAATTGAATTCGGTATTGCGCGTCAACGTGGTCGCGGCGACAGCTCGGGCTGTGCCGGGCGCGATAGCGGATGCCGTTGCGCACTGTCGAGAATTGGTCGACCTGGCGCGCTCCCTTCGCATGCAGCCGCGGTTGTACCGGACCGGCGACTTGGCGTTGGAGTATCAGCTGTCTCGTCCGGGCCCGGGTAGATCGCGGCTGCGATCGGTCATCGCGCCCCTTGATGCGTTCCCCGAGCTCATGCACACCCTCAAGACTTTTGTTGCGAGCGAGGCGAATCGACGGGCCAGCGCCAAGTCGCTCTACGTCCACCCGAACACCGTGGACTACCGGTTGAAGCGGATCGAACAGCTCACTGGCGTGGACCCACTGAGTTCCGCCGGTCTGATGTCCCTGCACGCTGCACTTGTCGTCGATTGCCTCACGCGGGCAGATGCGGCAGGGGCCTCGGGGCCGTCCGTGATCGCCGAAGCGTCCTAGCTGTTCGGTGCCGGTCGCTCGAGTCTCGGCCGGCACCGAGAGTCTGCTAGCCGGCCGAGACGACGCCGCTCACCGGAAAGCGTCCGGAGATCGCCTTGCGGAAGTCGATCAATGCACGCTCGACGTGGTTCGGGCTCGATACGACCACAGCGCCCTGCGCGCCGCGCTCAGCGAGGATCGCAGCGGTATTTCGTGCGTTCTCGACGGTGGACGTCGATGTGTTCTCTTCGACAATGCGCTCCGGCGCAACCCCGTTCGCGATCAGCCACGTGCGCATCGCGCGGGCCTCGGTGATCCCGGATCGCGGCACACCTCCGCTGGCGATGATCTGCGAGGCAGGGTAGCGCTGCGCCAGCGCAAGCGCCGCATCGAGCCGTTCCCGCAGCACAGGTTGGATGGTGCCATCGTCGTACAGTCCTGCTCCGAGCACCACTATTACCGTGCCGACAGGGTTGAGGTCGAGCATCAGCGGTGCGTGTTCGGTGAGGACTTCCTGCTGAGTGCACCAGATAATGGCCGGCACGTCGGGGAACAGACATCCCCCGAGCGTGGACATGACGCTGTTTCCAAGTGTGATCGGAGTTATGTCCGCGTGCGCTACATCCGTGCTGTGTCCCAGCGTCAGACCCCCTGCGATCACCGATGCGAACGCCACACGCCTGAACGTGGAACGAGATCCTGCTGACATCAAGAAAGCCCCCCGGCCGATCACCTTCGAATACTCTTCGAATCAGCGTGCAGCAGGGGGTAGGCGGTGCACAACCATCAGCGGCTGTGAGTGCTTCCAAGATCAACGGTATCCGTTGTGAATCAGGACACCTGCGTCTGGTCGGATTTGGAATTCTTTGACAAGCAACGCATTACGCAGAAGGGTGTGGGTACTCCGCGCTCCGGTGCTGGAATGCGAGGATGTTCGGATTGACGACAGTGCCCTCGCGCACCTCGATCGCCCTTTCGATGGTGTCGCTGGTTCCCCAGGCGGCCGGTCCACCGAGGACGGTACGCACGAATGGAAGCAGGGACTCGCTGATCTCCCACGTCGCCGAGTCCCACAAGTAGGACGGGCTGTGATCGACGGCGTAGTACCGGACGTTGTCACCGACGGTGAACATCGGCTCGGTGAAGGATGTGGGCTTTGCCCACTCGAAGCCCATGCCCTCGTCGCAAGACACATCGACGATCAGGGTTCCCGGGGAGATCGACGGAAGATCGTCGTTCACCAGAAACGTCAGAGGCGAATTCGTATCCTGCAGAACGCAGTTGACGATGATGTCGTGATCGCCCAGGAACTCGGACAGAGGAACACGTCCGGTGTCGGTCAAGGCACGGCTGCGACGTGGGTTCTCCCCGTCGAGGTCGAAATTGACGATCCTGGCAGAGTGGATCGGTGAGCTGACCGCGGTGACGCCACGCTGAGTGAGTACGTCGACCTCGTGTATGCCGTGGGCGTTGAGAGCAGTCACGGCCCCACGTGCTGTGGCGCCGAATCCGATGACGGCCGCCCGAAGTCGTCGTCCGTAATCTCCAGTGGATCCGATCAGCTGTAGGGCGTGGAGAACCGAGCAGTACCCGGCGAGTTCGTTGTTCTTGTGGAAGACATGAAGATTGAAGGCGCCTTCCGGGCTCCAATGGTTCATCGCTTCGAATGCAACGAGTGTCAACCGTCGATCGATGGCGATCTGCGTGAGCTCGAAGTCCTGAACGCAATGGGGCCAACCCCACAGGATCTGACCGATCCGCAACGACTCGAGGTCGCTGGCTTGCGGCTTGGGAAGCAGGATGACGTCGCACTCGTCGATCAACTGCTGTCGTGAGCGAACCCCTGCCGTCAACGATGCGATGTGATCGTCGGAGATTCCGAAGGGTTGTCCGTAGCCGGTCTCGAAATAGACTCGGTCACGAATGTCGTGAGGTATGCGTCCGATGTGCAGCGGGTGAATCGGGAGGCGGCGTTCGTTCGGCTTCGATGACCGTGACGTGACGCCGAGGGTGAGCTGGTGCACTATGGCCCCTTCGGTTGAGTTCAGTCAACCACACCTGAGCAGCCACGAGATCCGCTCGAGAAGCTGCGTACGCCCGCTCGAACGCCCTTCCAGCAGCCGCATCGGTCCAGCGGGTACACTCGTTCACCGTGCTCGGACGTGGCCTGCGCCCGGCCGAGCAACGCCTCCGTAGCTCAGGGGATAGAGCAAGGGCCTTCTAATCCCTTGGTCGCAGGTTCGAATCCTGCCGGGGGCACCGAAGTGGTCGCAGGAACCTGCGCCGCGAGGCGCAGGTTCTTCTATGGGCCGCCCCACCTGGTTCAGTCACGGACCTGCGACGCTGCGAACTGTGCGCCCTGTGTGGTGGAGCCGTTCGTCCCGTACTGAAGGTGTGCGAAGCTGTTGAAGCCGCCGATCTGGCACACTGGATCGCCGAAGTTGCAGAAGCTACGTGAGCGCGGGCCGTAAGTGCTGCTGGCTGTCTCGAGCTTGCTGCCGCGGAGTCCGATCGGATTGCCGAACACGACAACTGCGTCGACGCGGTCGGCGATGTCGGACGGAATGAGGGCACCGGTGATGCTGCTGGTGGTTCGCACGCCCACAGCGTTGGTCACGACGGTGGCTCCTTGCGAATAGCCCGCGATCACGAACGTTGTCGACGGGCACGAGGCCGCAACCGACGTCAGGTGTGCGACGAGGTCACGTGATCCCGGACCGGCGCTGGCCTGAGTGAAGTCCGCCGCGTAGTTGACGGCATAGGTGCTGACCGATCGGTCCGACAGCTCGGACTTCAACCGATCGACGAACGGTGTGCCGGTGATGCCCAAGCCGGGGAATTCGCCGGTTCCGCGGGCGAACGACACATCGACGTCCGTGCATGGGGCAGCGTTCGCGACACCCGACGGTTGTGCCACGAAAAATGCGGAAACAGCCAGTGCTGCAACTGCATAAGAGGTCAGACGGCTGTTCATGAAGTAACTCCTCGATGGGTGACTGTGCTTGTCGAACCTTAACTGCGTCGGCCGGCGGAGCGCAGCAGTGGCGAACGACGGGACCACGAATTGCGGTAGAAATCTCTGCCCGATTCGATCTCGCAGAACTCTCGCTTCTCAACGTGTGTTGCGCTATTCTCCTCGGCGGGGTGAGTCCGATCTGCACCAATTGCGGATCCACATTTTTCCGGGGGATACATAGTGACGAAACAGTGGTTGCGCGGCGCCGTAGTGTCTGCATTGGCGGTCGCGTTGTGTCCGATCGCTTCGGCGTCGGCGGATCCTGCACCGAGCCCGGCACCAGCGACCATCATGGGTTCCATCGAGGATGGGCCGGGTAGCTTCAGCGTCTTCCGGACCGTCGACAGCGGTCAGCGTCCCACTGCGGAGGACAACGTTGCGTGCAACGACTACTTCGGCTCCCCGCGCTCGTTGACCGTGGTCGAGCGGCTGGACGCGCGGATGTACACCTTCACCAACAATCCGTCGACGGGTTTCTTGACGAACCCCACTGCGCAGAACGTCGGACCGATCTACGTGTGCGACGGTCCGATCATCGATGGCCAGGCCTTTCTTGATCAGTGGGGCGCACTGACGGCTCCCGGCCTGGGCAAGCTGTCGATGTACGGGCCATGCGGGCTCGAATTCATGATCGGTTCCCCTGGGCGCGCGGCCGTCGATTGTGTTCTGCGGGTGAACCCCAACGATTCCGGGGTCACCGACGGTGTCGCGACTAGCAACTCGATCGCCAACCCTCTTCGTCTGCCGGACGGTCGCACCGGGTCGATGTGGACTCTGTACACCCTCGGTGAGGGCACCGCGCCCGTACCCACGCCCGTTGCAGGTACGCCGCAACCGACCGGTTCGGTGAAGTACAGCGTAGGGCGAGAGGTTAACTCGGTCTCGACCGGAAGCACTCCTGCATGCCCGGGAGGTGTGCGCACCACCGAGCTTCACGCCGTGTCCGTCGATGCCGCTACCGGCGCGGCTTCGACCGAGCCCTCCGAGGACGTCGCCGCCCCGGCGTCGATCTGCTACCAGAACCCGTCGTCTCCGGACTTCGGCGCGTCGCTGAGCATCACGAGCTACGGCGTCACGCCTGCGCTCACGGCCACGTCCACCGGGCAGTGCCGTCGCACCGAGCTGGCCATCGAACCGGGCACGGTGCAGCAGTCCTGCGGCTTCACCTTGCCTCCGCAGCCCGCACTCGGTCTGACGGGCGGCCAGGTGACGCTCAACGGCCTGGTCCCGACGAACGACGCAGCAGGATCTGCCAATTCGGCGATCTGGACCACGTCGTTCCTCGGTCCCATCACCCCACGATGATCGGAAGTCGGACCGGGGTTCTCGTTCTGGCGTTGGTGGCGAGCTGCATCTCGGGCGCGGTTGTGACCGCGCCCGGGGCAGTGGCCGAACCGACCGCGGTGGACGGTCCCCTCGGATACGGGCAGACCAGGGACATCGCTGTGGTTCCGCTGCCCGGGCAGCCGGAGGGAATCGCAGTCGATCCTGAGGACGGCAGCATCTGGTCGGGTTCGAACCGGCCCAATTCGTCTGCAGACGTATGGCATTGGGATGCCGACGGCCGTCTGCTCGAGACATATTCCTTGGCAGATCACGTACCGGCTGAACACGGCGTCAACGGGATCACTCTCGACGGGGACGGTCGGGTGTACGCCCTCGACTACTCCGGGGCGCGGGCAGTTCGTATCGATCCGGCGACCGGAGCACAATCGGTCTACGCGACGTTTGCGAACCTCCCGGCCTGTGCGGAGGTTGCGGGCATTCCGTGCGAGCCGTCGCCCGTCGATCGACCGGCCTGGCCGAACTGGGCGACCTTCGCGCCCGACGGAACCATGTACGTCAGCGACCTGAACCAGGCCACCATCTGGAAGGTGCCCGCGGGTGGTGGTGCAGCCGAAATCTGGTATCAAAACGCCGATTTCGCCTCGATCTACAGCATCAACGGAATGCAATTCGACGCAGCAGGACGGCTCAATTTCGTCGTGACGGTGTCGCTCGCCCCGGATATCACCTCTGTCGGGCGTGGCGTCGTCTACCGAGTTGCGTTGAATTCCAATGGTTCACCCGGGCCGCTCGAGAAGGTCGCGGTCGTCGGCCAGGCCGACGGCTTGGCCATCGGAACCAGTGGCCGCATCTACCTGCCGATCTCGAACCCCTTCGACAACTCGATCCAGGTGGTCGACCCGAGCGCGGGGTCGGTGGTGGCGGACTTGCCGACCGTCGTCGATCGTGTCACCCGCTCGATTCCGTACTCGACCCCCGCCTCGGTGTCATTCCGGGGAACGTCGCTGATGATCTCCAATCACGGGCTCCTTGTCATCGACCCGTCACAGTGGGCGATCCTCGAGCTCGGCGTAGGGGAGACGGGGCTGGCGCTCAACTACCCGAAGGGATTGGCCTAGCCGCGCCGCGCGACACAGCCGGGAGGCGCACCACACTGTCGGGGTGAGAGGATGACGCATGCGCGACGTCCTCGATGATCTGGTGGCAGTGTGGCGTGCCGGAGGTTCAGCGGGCCTGGCAACCGTCGTTCGCACCTTCCGCTCCGCACCACGCCCGGCGGGGGCATCGATGATGGTGGCTCCCGACGGCTCGGTGCATGGCTCGGTCTCCGGCGGGTGCGTCGAAGGTGCCGTCTACGAGGCCGCAGCCGATGTCTCGGCCAACGGTATTCCAGTGCTCGAACGGTACGGCGTCAGTGACGACGACGCGTTCGCAGTCGGCCTCACCTGTGGCGGAATGCTCGACGTGTTCGTCGAATCCGTATCGCAGACAACATTTCCCGAATTGGGAACCGTCGCCGAAGCCATCGCCACCGATCGTCCGATCGCTGTCGCGACGGTGGTGCGTCACCGAGATGTCGACCGTGTCGGCATGCATATCGTGCTCGGTGAAACCGACTCCTCGGGGTCGGTGGGGTCTCCGCGCTGCGACGCAGCCGTGGTCGACGACGCTCGTGGACTCCTTGCCAGCGGACGATCAGCGATGCTCACCTACGGCCCCGACGGTGAGCGCCTCGGCGACGGAATGGACGTGTTCGTCGCCAGCTATGCGCCGCGGCCACGCATGCTGGTGTTCGGGGCCATCGACTTCGCAGCGGCAGTCGCGGAGCAGGGGACATTCCTCGGCTATCGAGTTACCGTGTGCGACGCTCGCGAGGTATTCGCAACTTCGGATCGCTTTCCTTCCGCAGCTGACGTCGTCGTCGACTGGCCACACCGCTATCTCGCTGAGCAACTGGCCGCCGGGGCGTTGGACGACCGCACGATCGTGTGTGTACTGACACACGATCCGAAATTCGACGTGCCGCTACTCGATATTGCGCTTCGTCAGGAGCACTTCGCATTCGTCGGTGCCATGGGGTCACGTCGAACGCATGAGGACCGAGTCGCGCGGTTGAAGGAGGTCGGTCTCACCGACGTCGAACTTGCTCGCATGTCGAGTCCCATCGGCCTCGACCTGGGGGCACGCACACCACAGGAGACTGCAGTGTCCATCGCCGCGGAAATCGTCGCGAGGCGATGGGGTGGATCCGGCGAGCCGCTCGTCGGTCAGCAAGGCCGCATCCACCACGATTGACGGGTGTGCAACACCACACCATCTACGACGAGCTGTAGGACTACGGGATGCTGCGTATCCCACCAGTCCAGACACCTCTTACTCTGGTTGTCATGGCAGCACCTGATGTGGGAACGATCGAACCGTCGTCGACGAAACCTGCGGCAACGGCGTCGACGTCCGTGTTCGCGACGGCGGCTCTGATCGCGGCCGTCGTCGCTGCTCTCGTCATCAGCCTGTCCGCGTCGGACGCCCTGGTCCTGCTCGGAATTCCCGACCCCGGGCCGGCAACGACCTACGGCCTGCCCGCGGTACGAGCTATCGGTGAAATCGCCGCGTCGATCGCCATCGGCTCCTTCCTTCTCGCTGCATTCCTGGTTCCGCCGCAGAAGAGTGGCGTGCTCGACGTCGGTGGCTATCGGGCGGTGCGAACAGGATCGGTTGCCGCGATCGTGTGGGCAGCGTGTGCGCTGGTCCTGGTTCCCCTGACGTTGTCGGACACGTCCGGCCAGCCGTTCACCGTGGCGATCCAGCCTGCCAATCTGTGGGTGGCACTGGACCAGGTGGAAATCGCGAGCGCCTGGCGCTGGACGGCAATCCTCGCGGTCGTTCTCGCGATCGCCTCGCGTGCGGTGTTGCGGTGGTCGTGGACCCCGCTGCTACTGCTGTTCGCGCTCGGCACGCTGATGCCGATCGCCGTGACCGGTCACTCGTCCTCGGGAGGATCCCACGACGTAGCGACCAACAGTTTGATCCTGCACTTGATAGCCGCGACACTCTGGGCGGGTGGCCTGTTCGCGGTCCTCGCGCATGCACGCCGCAGAGGTGCATACACCGACGTGGCGACCAGGCGATTCTCGTCGATCGCGTCCGTGTGTTTCGTGGTGATGGCAGCGTCCGGAGTGATCAACGCTCTCGTCAGGGTGTCGGTCTCGGACTTGTTCGGCACCCTGTACGGACGGCTGATCCTGGGGAAGATCGTCGCCCTCGTCGTCCTCGGATTCTTCGGATGGATTCAGCGACGGCGATCATTGCCTGCGCTCGCTGCGAACCCCGAGTCGCGTGGAGCTCTCATCCGATTTGCCGGCGGCGAAGTTCTTGTCATGGCAGCCACCATCGGATTGGCCGTCGGACTCGGCCGTACACCTCCACCGTCGAATGTGAACCCCGACCTGTCGCTGACCGAGGCAGCACTCGGGTACGGCCTCGACGGACCGCCGACGCTCGCGCGCCTGATGTTCGACTGGCGGTTCGACCTCATCTTCGGGACTGCGTCGATCGTCCTGGCCGTGGTGTACCTGCTCGGAGTTCGTCGCCTCCACAAACGAGGCGACTCGTGGCCCGTCGGCCGGACTGTGGCATTCGTGCTGGGATGCGTGACCATGCTGGTTGCCACCTCCTCCGGCGTCGGGAAATACTCGCCGGCGGCGTTCAGCGTGCACATGGGCGCGCACATGGCTCTGTCGATGTTGGTCCCCGTTCTGCTCGCCCTCGGCGGAGCGCTCACTCTCGCGCTGCGCGCACTCCCCGTGGCGGGCAAGAGCGGCGTGCCAGGCCCACGTGAGTGGCTGCTACAAGCTCTGCACAGCCCAGTCTCGAGATTCCTCACGCACCCGATCGTCGCAGCAGTGTTGTTCGTCGGTGGGTTCTACGCGTTGTACCTGGGCGGAATCTTCGGGGCGATCCTGGACAACCACACCGCGCACCTGCTCATGAACGCGCACTTCATCCTCAGTGGATATCTCTTCTACTGGGTGGTCATCGGCGTCGATCCATCACCGCGTCACATCGAACCGATCACCAAGTTGGCCATGGTATTCGGATCGCTGCCGTTCCATGCATTCTTCGGCGTCGCGTTGATGAGCATGAACACCGTGATGGGTGGGTGGTACTACCGCACACTCGGTCTCGACTGGAACGGCGATCTGATGGGAGATCAGAAGCTGGGCGGCGGTATCGCCTGGGCGACGGGCGAAATTCCGCTCGTGCTCGTCATGCTTGCACTCCTGATTCAGTGGTCGCGCAGCGACGATCGGAACGCACAGCGCACGGACCGGGCAGCCGATCGTGACCACGACGCGGACCTCGCAGCGCACAATGCAATGTTCGCCGAATTGGCCCGTCGAGATCGCGACGGGGAGCGGTAATCGGAGGCGCCACCACCGCCGCAGCCGTCATCTCTCGGTCGTGATCTTCCCGAGAATTCGCTGCAGTTCGTCGCGTTCGGCGGAGTCGAGGCTGTCGAACAATTCGGTCGCGACAGCGCGGCGAGCCGAGTCGATAGCGTCCAGCCGAGTGCGGCCTTCGTCGGTCAACGCGACGAGAACCGCGCGGCGATCCGCGGGATCGTTGTCGCGGACAACCAGGTTCGCGCTTTCGAGGGAGTCGACGATGTCCGTGGCCGAGCGAGCAACGATGCGCAAGTGGTCGGCGAGCGCGCGGAGTCGCATCGGCCGCGCTTCGCGAGCGAGAACGTGCAACGCGCGGCTCTGGGACGGATTGAGACCGAACGGCTCGAGCGCGCCCATGTGTACGTGGCGTATCCGCCTCGCAACAGCCATGAACGAGTCGGCGAGATTCGGGTTGTCTCCCGTATGCATGACAGCAGCATAGCCGCATTGCAGTGAACCTCATAATGAGGTAGCCTCTGCTTTATGTCTTTCATCGAACCCGGAGGTCTACTTGGAAAGCCCACTCAGCAGAAACACCGAATCTGCCGTTCCGACGAATAAGCCGGGACCCGTCGCCGATCCAGCACCCGTCGGCCGAGTTCTCGCACTCTTTCATCCGTACCGCGCGCGTATCGCCGCAGTCTCCGCCATCATCGTCTTCAGCGCGATCATCGCGCTCGCTTCACCCCTACTTCTCCGCGAACTGCTCGACCATGCCATCCCTGATCGCGACGTCACACTCGTCACGCTGATCGCTGCGGGCATGATTGCAGTCGCCATCATCACCAACGCTCTCGGCGTCGTACAGACGTGGATGTCCAACGGCGTCGGGCAGAAGCTCATGCACGATCTTCGAGTCGCCGTGTACGGACACCTGCAGAAGCAATCGCTGGGGTTCTTCGCTCGGACCCGCACCGGTGAGGTGCAGTCACGCATTGCCAACGACATCGGCGGAATGCAATCGGTAGTCACCAACACCGCGACCTCGATCGCGCAGAATGCGACTACCGTGGCCGCCACCGTCGTCGCTCTGTTTCTGCTCGACTGGCGCCTGGCCTTGTTCTCGCTCGCCATCCTGCCGGTCTTCGTCAGAATTGCGCGTCGGATCGGCAACGAGCGGCGCAAGATCTCCACCACTCGGCAGAAGCTGCTGGGGGAGTTGTCGGTTCAGATCGAGGAATCGCTTTCGGTCAGCGGGATTCTGCTCGGCAAGACCACTGGATCCGCGCACGTGCTCACGGACCGCTTCGCAGCACGATCCGACGAAGTCGCCGACGTCGAGTTGAAGGCGATGATGGCGGGAAAGTGGCGCATGGCCAGCATGCAGATCAGCTTCGCGATCATGCCCGCTCTCGTCTACTGGTTCGCCGGCGTCACCATCGGAAACGGCAGTGCACTCACTGTGGGAACACTCGTTGCGTTCACGACATTGCAGACCCAGTTGTTCCGTCCGACCATGCAGTTGCTCGGCACCGGTGTCGAAGTTCAGAGCTCGCTGGCGCTGTTCGGACGGGTCTTCGAGTACCTGGATCTGCCGATCGACATCGCAGAACCGCGGAATCCGACAGCGCTCTCACGCACGGACGTACGGGGAGATGTCGAGTTCGACCACGTCGACTTCTCCTACGCGGAGGCGACGACGCCGACACTGAGAAATATCGACCTTGTCGTTCCCGCAGGCAGCACGTTGGCGCTCGTCGGTGCGACCGGCTCCGGCAAGACGACCTTGGGATATCTCGCTGCCAGACTGCACGATCCGACGTCGGGACGAATCACCATCGACGGAGTCGACCTTCGCGATCTGGAGACCACGACGGTCGCCGATCTCGTCGGTGTCGTCTCGCAGGAGACCTACCTCTTCCACGCAACGATCCGCGAGAACCTGAGATTCGCCAAACCGGATGCGACGGATGCGGAGATCGAGAATGCCGCGCGAATCGCACAGATCCACGACTTCGTCATGGCGTTGGACGACGGATACGACACGCTCGTGGGGGAGCGCGGCTACCGTTTCTCCGGCGGCGAGAAGCAACGGCTCGCGATCGCCAGGACGGTCCTGCGCAATCCGCCGGTTCTCGTACTCGACGAGGCAACCAGTGCGTTGGACAATCGGACCGAGCGTGCACTGCAGGATGCACTCGACGAACTAATGGCCGGCCGCACGACAATCCTCATCGCACATCGGCTCTCGACTGTGCGATCGGCAGACAGAATCGCAGTTCTCGGCAACGGTCGAGTCCTCGAAACCGGAACCCACGACGAGTTGATGGCGTCCGACGGGTACTACGTCGAGCTGATTCGGGCGTCGGAAGCGAACGCGACGACAGATCGGGTCGCGGCGTAGCGTCCGCCCTAGCACGGTCCACCGACGCATTCGCGCTCGAAACTGCCTCCGGAACAGGGTTGTCCACAGCGAACCGGTTCATCCACAGATGTCGATCGGCGCCTTTTCGGGCTGCCGTTTCACGAGACACTTGGCTCATCGGATCGGCGATGCCGGCCCGTATCACCGAATGACTCGTATCACCCAACGACCAGGGGGCAGAACATGTACGAAGCACAATGTGCAGTGGTGGGGACCGTCATCACCAATCCGATCAAGCGGCAGACGCCGTCCGGCGAGGAAGTACTGAACTTCCGGATGGCGAGCAACGCTCGCCGCCAGGACCGCAACACGGGCGAATGGACGGATGGCGGAACGCTGTTCCTGACAGTGACGTGCTGGCGCAGACTGGTCAAGGGCGTCGGCGGGTCGCTGATGAAAGGCGACCCGGTCATCGCCTACGGGCAATTGAAGACCAACGAGTACACGAC
>NZ_LVCV01000504.1 GCF_001647195.1 Rhodococcus sp. EPR-157
TGCGCGTCCTGTGCCGGTCTCGCAGGTGGATTCGACCGATCAGGTGGACGACGAGAACGACGTGTTCGATCACACGGACGACACCACCGAATCCGAAACCGCCGAGACCGTCGGCGTGGCCGTGTAGGAGGCTTCGCGAGTATGCCGGACCCGAACGACGGTATGTCGGGTTCGGCATCGGTTCGTGCGCATCGTTATCGTGGTCGCATGCGAGGCGGAGCACGTGCATGGGCGATTCTGGCGATGGCGCTCATCATCGGCATCTCCACAGGCAGTGTTGGCTCTGCGGAACAGCCTGATCTTCCCGACACGGTGCCGGGGAACGTCGTGTCGTCGGAACCGCTTCCGCCCGATTTCGGTCTGCCCGGAACCGCTCGGGCGCACCGAATCACCTACTGGTCGGCCGGCCCCACCGAGCAACCTGCGCTCAGCTCCGGAGCCGTGTTCGTCCCGGCCGGTGAACCTCCCGAAGGTGGTTGGCCGGTCGTGTCATGGGCGCACGGAACAGTCGGTGTCGGAGATCAGTGCGCGCCGTCGCGTACCCCGTACGAGGGTCGCACCCGGGACTACCTCGCCCATTGGCTGTCCGAGGGATACGCCGTCCTCGCTACCGACTACGCCGGGCTGGGCACCCCCGGCGCGCACGCGTATCTCGAGAAGTCTTCGGCGTCCCGCAACGTGATCGACATGGTCCGCGCTGCGCGTGCGGTCGAACCCACACTGGCGGATCGATGGCTGGCGATCGGTCAATCTCAAGGTGGGCATGCAGTTCTCCACGCCGCGCACATCGCGACGAGCTATGCGCCGGAACTCGACTATCGCGGCGCCGTGGCCACCGGCGCACCGTCCAACCTCGAGTACGCGTTCCAGTTGGGTGGGCCATCGCTTCCGGATCTCGGACTGGACGGTCTCGACGTGTTCGCGACCTATGTATTGGCAGGACTTCGCGAAGCGCGGCCGGACCTGGACGTCGACAGCTATCTGACGCCGCTCGGCCGGTCCGAGGTGGACACGGTCGAGAGCACCTGCCCAGGAGACCTGCGCACGCATCACGGGTCGGTGGGTGCACTACTCGCACGCCCGATAGCCGGAACCGAGATGTTCGACGCGTTGACGCAGTACCTCGCGGTGCCGACCGACGGCTACGACCGGCCGATCTTCATCGGGCAAGGTGTCATCGACACGATGGTGCCGTCACCTCTGTCGGTACCGCTGCTGGCCGGTCTGCTCCACAACGGTCAAGACGTCACCTATAACCCCTACCTGTTCTCGGACGGTGAATTCGTCGGTCACGAGGGGACGATGATTGCGTCCACCGTGGACTCCACACCGTTCGTCCACCGTCTGCTCGACCCGATCGCGTCGGGCTAGCGGTCGGGTCGAAAGCCGGGCTGACCGACCTCGAGGACAGGGGCGCCCGCCCGCGATTCGGGCGATGGTGTCGGCGGGGCCGCTGACGGATAAGCTGGCCCGCATGGCGGAATTCATTTACACCATGAAGAAGGTGCGCAAGGCGCACGGCGACAAGGTCATCCTCGACGACGTCACGATGAGCTTCTACCCAGGAGCCAAGATCGGTGTCGTCGGCCCCAACGGCGCCGGCAAGTCCAGCATCCTCAAGATCATGGCCGGGATCGACCAGCCGGGAAACGGCGAGGCCTTTCTCGCGCCCGGTGCATCGGTCGGAATCCTCATGCAGGAACCGGTGCTCGACGACACCAAGACCGTCCGTGAGAACGTCGAGGACGGCCTTGGCGAGACGATGGTTCAGCTCAAGCGATACAACGAAATCGCCGAGTTGATGGCTACCGACTACTCCGACGAACTCATGGAGGAGATGGGCGAACTCCAGGAGAAGCTCGATCACTCCGATGCGTGGGAAATCGACTCCCAGCTCGAGCAGGCCATGGATGCGCTTCGCTGCCCGCCACCCGAGTCACCCGTCACGAACCTCTCCGGTGGTGAGAAGCGACGCGTCGCGCTGTGCAAGCTGCTGCTCAGCAAGCCCGACCTGCTCCTTCTCGACGAGCCCACCAACCACCTCGACGCTGAAAGCGTCCTGTGGCTCGAGCAGCACCTCGCTGCATACGCCGGCGCGATTCTCGCCGTGACCCACGATAGGTACTTCCTCGACCACGTCGCGCAGTGGATCGCCGAGGTGGACCGCGGGCACCTGTACCCCTACGAGGGCAACTACTCCACGTACCTGGAGAAGAAGGCAGAGCGCCTCGAGGTCTCGGGCAAGAAGGATCAGAAGCTGCAGAAGCGCCTCAAGGACGAACTCGCCTGGGTTCGCTCCGGTGCAAAAGCGCGCCAGGCGAAGAGCAAGTCGCGTCTGGCCCGCTACGACGAGATGGTCGCCGAGGCCGAGAAGACCAGGAAACTCGATTTCGACGAGATTCAGATCCCCAACCCACCGCGGCTCGGCGATGTGGTCGTGGAGGTCAAGCATCTCGACAAGGGCTACGACGGCCGGGTCCTCATCAAGGACCTCTCTTTCACCCTTCCGCGCAATGGCATCGTCGGTGTCATCGGCCCCAACGGTGTCGGCAAGACGACGCTGTTCAAGACCATCGTCGGTCTCGAAGAACCGGATAGCGGCGAGGTCAAGATCGGGCAGACGGTCAAGCTCAGCTACGTCGACCAGAACCGCTCCGGAATCGACCCGAAGAAGACCGTGTGGGAGACCGTCTCCGACGGACTCGACTTCATCACCGTCGGAACCTCCGAGTTCCCCTCTCGCGCCTACATAAGCTCGTTCGGATTCAAGGGCCACGACCAGCAGAAGCCGGCCGGAGTGCTGTCCGGTGGTGAGCGCAACCGCCTCAACCTGGCGATGACGCTCAAACAGGGCGGAAACTTGATCCTGCTCGACGAGCCGACCAACGACCTCGACGTCGAGACACTCGGATCGCTCGAGAATGCACTGGAAGAGTTCCCCGGTTGCGCCGTGGTGATCTCGCACGACCGGTGGTTCCTCGACCGGACTTGTACTCACATCCTGGCGTGGGAGGGCGGCTTCGGCGACAACGAAGCGGCTTGGTACTGGTACGAAGGAAACTTCGAAGGCTACGAGGCCAACAAGGTGGAGCGGCTCGGACCTGACGCTGCTCGGCCACACCGCGTCACGCACCGCAAGCTGACCAGGGACTGAATCCTTGACCGACAAGAAATTCGAGCATCGACTCCAAGTTCGATGGAGCGACTCGGACCGACTCGGGCACGTGAACAACACCCGATTCGTCGAATATCTGCAGGAAGCGCGCGCACTCTTCATCACGCAAGTCTTGATGGAAGCAGAGGGCAACAGGGGAGCGACGGTCGTCCGGAAGATGACCGTCGACTTCTTGCGTCCCATTTTCGACGAGTCGGGCCCCTTGCTCATAGAGGTGGCGGTCTCTCGTATCGGACGAACGTCGTTCGACGTTCGACATCGCGTGCGCGACAACAGAGGCTCGTTGTGCGCCGACGCATCGGCCGTGATGGTGGCGTTCGATCTCGATGCGCAGGCGTCTCGCCCGCTCACCGAGCGGGAAAAGACAGTTCTTGCCGAGTACCCCGACACCGGGCAGTCCTGACGGCGACAACCAGATAACCCACCTGGTCACCTCTGAAGCAGTTCCAGCGTTAGTCTCGTCGTCAGGAGCCTGCGGAACACACGCCAGGCGCGATCATCCTCACAAGGGAGTGGTTCAACACATGCCGAACTCGGCGGGTACGACGGACATCGACTGGACGAACGAACTGCCGGGGGAGCTCTCCTCGAAGCTGTCGGAGGTGAGATCGGCGTACTTTGCGCATGTCGACCTTGCCGATCTCGATGGCACGGTCATCGAGCCCGAACAGACGATGTTCCGATTGCACCTCCAACTCGGTGCGATGCGGCAGCCAGGCCAGGCCAACGTGCGGCTGCATGTCCCCGATAGTGACGGCGCGACTACATCGGCGGGGTTGGCGCTGCAGATCGTCACCGACGACATGCCGTTGCTCGTCGAGTCGGTCGTGTCACAGCTGTCGAGACTCGGTGTCGACGTCAACGAGATCGTTCATCCGATCCTGTCCGTCTCACGAGATGCGAACGGCAAGCTCGTGAACGTCGGGCCGGGGAACGGACGCACGACGCCCGGGACCGTCCCTGAATCCTGGATGCACCTGCAACTCAATCCTGTGGTGCCTGATGCTGTTCGCGACACCATCGAAGCCGCGATTTCCCGAGTGCTGACCGACGTGCGCGAAGTCGTCGAGGACACCGAGGCGATGCGCGAGAACCAGACGGCCGTCGCGCACACTCTCGAGAACGCGGCAATCGAGCGCGAGGGGACCGCCGCCGCCGAACTTCACGATGCTGCCGACCTGCTGAGGTGGCTCGCCGACGGCCACTACACATTGCTCGGCTATCGCCGCTACACCGTGACGAGGTCCTCGGACGGCGCCGTCAAGGCAACGCCCGAGGATGGCAGCGGTCTCGGCGTCCTGAGGCAGAATCGTCAGGGAGTCTCGGATTCGTGGACTTTGGACGATCACACCGAACTTGTCACCCTCACACAGGGATCGAGCCCGGCAACGGTGCACCGCGCGGTCTACCCGTACTTCGTGACACTGTTCGACTCCGCTGCGCCCGAACTGGGCGAGCACCGCTTCGTCGGGGTGTTCACCGTGACGGCATTGCACGAGAACGTCCTCGATATTCCGGTCATCGAACGTCGGGTGCGGTCGGTGATCGAACGCGCAGGCTACGACCTCGGGTCCTTTTCCGGCCAGGCGATGCTCGAAGTTCTTCAGTCGATGCCGCGCTCGGAACTGTTCGCTACCGGCGTCGACGCGCTGTACGAGACTGCAACCGCCGTGTTGGCACTGGGCCGTAAGCGCAGGGTGAGAATTTTTCTTCGAGAGGATTCCGGCGGGGCGTTCGTGTCGGCGTTGGTGTATCTGCCCCGAGACCGGTACA
>NZ_LVCV01000505.1 GCF_001647195.1 Rhodococcus sp. EPR-157
ACCTTGCTCTGCTGCATGTGACGGTGCGACGGGACCAGGCCCGTTCGGCTACGGTGGATCTCTCGCGGAACAATATTGCGCGGATCGAATCGCTGCTCACCGAGTCGATCAGAACGTGGGAAGACGGTCTCGCCGAAGCAGTCTCGCAGAATGCGGCTATCGACTCCGTCGTCGCCTCGCGGTACGCAGAAGCGCTACCGGAGGCCTACAAGCAGGATTTCGGCCCCGAGCGCGCCGTGTCCGACATCGCGCGTTTCGAGAAGCTGGCGGACGGCGCCATCGACATGCAGCTGTACCGAAATGTCGACTCGGACGTCGGAAGTTGGCGGTTCAGCCTGTACATCGGAGGACGTGGTGTATCCCTGAGTCAGGTCCTTCCGGTTCTGCAGAGCCTCGGGGTCGAGGTGGACGACGAGCGGCCGTACCCGGTGGTTCGCGCAGACGGAATGCAATGCTGGATATACGATTTCGGAGTTTCGGCATCACGCGAGATGCTGCTGGCGGCGATCGACGGAGACCTGGATTCGGAGTTGCAGGCCGCAGGTTCGGCGGATCGCGAGTCGCGCGTACAACTTCGATTCACCGACGCGTTCACCGCGGTGTGGGAGGGGCGTGCCGAGGCCGACAGGTTCAACGAACTCGTCATGCGTGCCGGACTGGATTGGCGTCAGGCGCAGATTCTGCGGGCTTACGCAAAGTATCTGCGGCAGGCAGCTTTTCCTTACAGTCAGTTCAACATCGAAGGGGTGTTGCTGGCTCATCCACGCACCTCGCGGCTGTTGGTGGGATTGTTCGAAGCGCAATTCGACCCGGAGCACTCCTCCGTCGAACTGTCGGCGGTACTCGACGGTGAGTTGAGGTCCCTGATAGACGAGGTGATCAGCCTCGATGCAGATCGGATTCTGCGCGCGATCTTCGAACTGATTCGCGCAACCCTGAGGACCAACTACTACGTCGTCGACAGTTCCGGTGTCGGCCGCGAGTTCCTCTCGCTCAAGCTCGATCCGCAGCGAATTGCCGAATTGCCCAAGCCCAAACCGACATTCGAGATCTTCGTGTACTCGCCTCGAGTCGAGGGCGTGCACCTGCGCTTCGGTGAGGTCGCTCGAGGCGGACTGCGATGGTCCGACCGTCGTGAGGATTTCCGGACAGAAGTCCTCGGATTGGCCAAGGCGCAGATGGTCAAGAATGCCGTCATCGTGCCGGTGGGGGCCAAGGGCGGATTCGTCGTCAAGCGGCCTCCGGCGGTGACGGGCGATGCGGCCGTCGATCGGAGCGCGACGGCGCAGGAAGGCCAGGCCTGCTACCGGTTGTTCATCGCCGGTCTGTTGGACGTGACCGACAATCTGGATCGAGCGAGCGGGTCCGTCATCCCGCCCGCACGGGTCGTTCGCCGTGACGGTGACGACACCTATCTCGTAGTCGCTGCAGACAAGGGCACCGCGACATTCTCGGACCTGGCCAATTCGGTTGCCGCAGAATACGGTTTCTGGCTGGGCGACGCCTTCGCCTCCGGTGGATCAGCAGGCTACGACCACAAAGCGATGGGGATCACCGCCAAGGGCGCCTGGGAGAGCGTCAAGCGCCACTTCCGCGAGATCGGTGTCGACACGCAGACCCAGGACTTCACCGTTGTCGGTGTCGGCGACATGAGTGGCGATGTCTTCGGTAACGGAATGCTGCTGAGCAGGCACATCGGGCTCGTCGCAGCATTCGATCATCGACACATCTTTCTGGACCCGAACCCGAACCGGCCCAGTGCATACGCCGAACGTGAGCGGTTGTTCGCCCTGCCCCGGTCGTCGTGGGCGGACTACGACTCCTCGCTGATCTCCACCGGTGGCGGGGTGTGGGACAAGACCGTCAAGTCGATTCCGATCAGTCCCCAGGCGCGGGCGTCCCTCGGGCTGGACGAGGACGTTACATCGTTGTCGCCGCCGGCACTTGTCCGAGCCATTCTGATGGCACCTGCCGACCTGCTGTGGAACGGCGGGATCGGGACCTACATCAAAGCGTCGAGCGAATCGAACGCCGAGGTGGGGGACAAGTCGAACGATGCTGTTCGGGTGAACGGTAACGAGATCAGAGCGACGGTGGTGGGCGAGGGTGGCAATCTGGGCGCCACCGCACTCGGCCGAATCGAGTACGACATGTCCGGCGGGCGAATCAACACCGACGCCGTCGACAACTCGGCCGGCGTCGACTGCTCGGACCACGAGGTCAACATCAAGATTCTGCTGGAAGCAGCAATCGCCGACGGTACGCTCGATCGCGGCGATCGCGATGAGCTGCTCGCGTCGATGACCGACGAGGTCGGACGCTTGGTGCTTCGGGACAATTTCATGCAGAACGAACTGCTCGGCACATCGCGATTCGACGCACCGTCGTTGCTCACCGTCCACGGCCGCGTCATCGACGACCTCGAAACTCGTCGTGGATTGGACCGCGAGCTCGAGGCTCTGCCGAGCAAGACCGAAATCCGCAAGCGGAAGGGCGAGGGCCGCGGGATGACGTCCCCCGAACTTGCAACTCTGATGGCGCATGTGAAGCTCAGTCTGGAGAGCGATCTGCTGGCCAGTGAGCTTCCCGACAGTGACGCGTTCGCGCCGAGGTTGCCGAAGTACTTCCCGGCGCCACTACGCGAGCCGTTCCGCGACGCGATCACCTCGCACGCGCTTCGCCGGCAACTGGTGGCGACCACACTCACGAACGAAACCGTCGACCGAGGTGGGATCACCTACGTCTACCGATTGGCCGAGGACGCCGGAGCCACCGGTACCGACGCCGTACGCGCCTTCGCTGCTGCGACGGCGATCTTCGATCTCGACAACCTGTGGGAAGACATACGATCGGCGGGTATCCCCACGGCGTCGTCGGACGAACTTCTCCTCGAATCCAGGAGGGTTCTCGATCGAGTGGCACGTTGGCTGCTGACCAACCGGCCGCAGCCGCTGGCGGTGGGCGCCGAAATCAGTAGGTACGCAGGCAAGGTCGCCGCGCTCAGTGGACTGGTCGGTGGATGGATCGACGGTCACCAAGCACGAGATCTCGACGTCCGCGTCGAATCCGCGGTCGGCAGGGGTGCGCCGAGAGCGCTTGCAACGAAGGTGTATCGGCTGCTCGACGTGTTCTGCCTTCTCGACGTCATCGACGTCGCGGACATCACCGATCACGAACCGGACGAAGTCGCGGAACTGTACTTCGCACTCGATGCGCACATCGGTGTCGACTGGCTGTTGACCTCGGTGTCCGGACTCGCGCGAGGAGATCGCTGGCATTCGTTGGCGCGTCTGGCGTTGCGCGACGACCTGTACTCGTCGTTGCGCGCGATCACCAAAGAAGTTCTACTCGGAGGTGAACCGCACGAGAGCGCGGCAGAGAAGATCGCGGAATGGGAAACGACCAATGCGTCGAGGCTGGCACGCGCTCGTGCGGCGCTGCGCGAGATAGCCGATTCCGGCACCCTGGATCTGGCGACGCTGTCCGTCGCTGCGCGCCAGGTTCGCAGCATGGTGCCCTAGAGTTCTGAAAAACGTTGACCGCGAACGAAAGAAGACAACTGCAGTGAGTGTCCCTATCGACCACTTGTCCGACAAACGAGATCCGGAGAGCCGCATCGGATTTCACACCAGCGTCGAAGTGCGTTGGTCGGACATGGACGTCTACCAGCACATCAACCATGCACGCATGGTGACGCTGCTGGAGGAGGCTCGGATACCGTGGCTCCTGATCGACGGCAAGCCGACCGCGAATCTGCGCCATGGTGCGGTGATCGCCGACCTACACGTGAAGTATCGCGGACAGCTCCGTCATGAGGACGGGCCGCTGGACGTGTTCATGTGGGTCGACAAGGTGCGGGCAGTCGACTTCGTCGCCGGGTACGAGGTTCGTGCGAAAGGAAAATCGTTGGATACGCCCGCGGCCATCGTCGCGTCGACACAGATCGCCGCATTCGACATCGACGCGCAGCGGCTGCGGCGACTCACCGCAGAAGAACGCGAATATCTTCAGAGCTGGCAGCGTGTTTGAACGAGTACTCACCGTTCCCGACGCGGTCGAACGCGACAACCTGACTGCCTTCCTGAGAAAGGCGCTGCGGCTCGACGATGCTGCGGTCGTGCGGATGCGAACGAGATCGGACGGCAGACTTGCGGTGTGGGCGTCGACCGGGTTCGACGCCCTTGCCGTTCGGGTCGTCTCCGGCTCGATTGCACCCGACGACACGTCCGCGGCCGCCGATCAGTTGCTCGCGGCGCTCGAATCCGTCGACGACGGTGCGGTGGATCCAGGCTTTTCCATGGATTCTGCATGGCGTGGCGCGCTCCCGCCCGAACACGGTTTCGAGCACATCGATGATGTGCCCGCCCGGGTACTGATCGATCTGGCGCAACGTGGTGCTGTGCTGGCCAAGGAACACGGCAGTAGTCATGGGCCGCCGGTGTCGCTGCTCGACCAGGAGGTCCTGCACGTCGACGGTGGTGCCGACGGTGTGTCGATCACGATGAGGACGGTATTCGCGCTCACCGCAATGGGATTCGTTCCGTACACGGGTCAGGACCCGTTGACGGCGACCGTCGATCCGACCCGAATCGAGGGCAGCGAAATCGTGCGGGTGCGAGCAACCAAGGTGTGGTTGCGCCTGGACGCTCGCTACGGTTCGGTGTTCAGCCGACGTGGGAACCCTCTGTCGTTGACTGTCGAGCGCTGAGGGCTCAGACCAGCCACGCTGCGGCGTCGGGCGGCAACTGTCCGTCCACCACGGGAGCGCTCGCCATCAGCAGTTCGCCAGGGGGCAGCGGTATGGGCACGTCGGTCGCGTTGAGTGCGCAGATCAGTCCGCCGCGTCGACGGAACGCAAGACATCCGGGAGGGCTCCCGTACCAATCGAGGCCTGGGCCGGCGAACTCCGGACGCAACGCACGAAGTTCGAACGCCGACCGATACAGGCTGAGCATCGAATCGACGTCTTCCAGTTGCTCCTCGACCGTCAGCGACGCCCATTCCGCGGGCATCGGCAGCCAAGTGTCGTCCGAAGTGCTGAAGCCGAACGGAGGCGTCGATCCCTCCCACGGAAGCGGCACTCGGCAACCGTCACGGCCGCGTTCGGTGCGATCCGAGCGCTCCCAGACCGGATCCTGCAGTGCGGAGTCGGGCAGATCGGCGTTCGGCAGACCGAGCTCGGCGCCGTTGTAGACGAATACTGCACCCGGAAGCGCCAATTCGAGCAGGATCATTGCCCGCGCTCTGGCTGTTCCGCGCTTGCCACCGCCGTAGCGGGTGACTTCACGCACGACGTCATGGTTGGACAGCGTCCACGTCGGCGTCCCATCGACCCGCGACACTGCGTCGAGCGAGTTGGACACCGCGTCGCGTATCGCGGTGGCGTCGAATGCTGCCTCTGCCAGGCGGAAGTTGAAGCCGAGATGCAACTCGTCGGGTCGGATGTACTCGCTGAACTTCTCGTTGTCCTGTACCCAGATCTCACCGACAGTTGTCGAGTGCTCGTACTCGTTCATCACTTTCCGAATTCCGCGGTGAATATCGTGTACGGCGTCGTTGTTGAACCGCGGATCGTCGTCGTCGTTCCTCATCAGAGCATTGAGTTCGAGATTCATGTCGGGTAGGCCCGCAGGTTTGGCCATCCCGTGAGCGACGTCGATGCGAAAACCGTCGATGCCCCGATCGAGCCAGAATCGAAGTGTCTTCGACAGATCCTCGAACACTTCCGGATTGTCCCAGTTCAGGTCGGGCTGCTCGGCGGTGAAGATGTGCAGGTACCACTGCCCCGGGGACCCGTCGGACGCGCCCACCTGTGTCCATGCCGGACCACCGAAGATGCTCGGCCAGTTGTTCGGGGGCTCGCCGCCGTCGGGGCCTGTGCCGTCGCGAAAGATGTACCGCGCGCGCTCGGGGCTACCCGGTGCCGCTGCGAGCGCCGCCACGAACCACGGGTGCTGGTCGCTGCTGTGGTTCGGCACCAGGTCCATCGTGACCTTGATGTCCCGTGCGTGTGCTTCCTCGATCAGTGCGTCCATGACATCGAGGTCGCCGAACAGTGGATCGATCGCGCGTGGATCCGAGACGTCGTAGCCGTGGTCGGCCATGGGTGAGCGCATGACAGGGCTCAACCAGATCGCATCGATACCGAGCAACTCCAGGTATCCGAGTTTGTCGCGTACACCGCCGAGGTCACCGACACCGTCACCGTTGGAATCTGCAAACGAACGCGGATAGATCTGGTAGGAGACGGCATCCTTCCCCCACGGTTCGGTCTCGAGTCGATCGGTCACAGTGGGCAAGTCTGCCAAACCATCACGCTGTGCCTCGATGAGGGAGGGGGTTCGTGTTCGTCACGCCCTACGGATGTGCGGAGCGGCGTCGGCGTTCCAGTGTGCTGAGCGTTGTGCGTGTGACCCCGGCCGCACCGAACGACTCATTCGGTCACTTCGCGCGACGAACGCGCAGGTTGCAGCGGCTGCACAGGTTGCAACGCGTGCCTGGGCTGGAACGTGCGCGTGGGCTGGGGTTGGGACCGAACGACTCATTCGGTCACTTCGCGCGACGAACGCGCAGGTTGCAGCGCGTGCCTGGGCTGGACGTGCGCGTGGGCTGGAACGTGCGCAAATACACACCGTATTGCCGGTTTTGTACGGCAAAACAGTCGCTTTGTCCGAAAGATGAGGTACCGTTTCGGACGAAACCGGAGCGAGGGGTACGACACACAATGACCGAACAGTCGATCGAGGCAGTACGCCTGAGTGAAGTGATGCTGCAGCCGAGTCCCATCAACCCGGACTGGATCCTCGACGGCACACCGGAGGCCCGCATGGCCGAGTGGTCACGCAGCGCGGATGGAACGACCACAACGAACGTCTGGGATTGCACAGCGGGCCGTTTCCGGTGGTTCTTCGCCGTCGACGAAATCGTGCACATCATGGACGGCTCGGTGACTGTGTCCTCGGACGAGCATCCTGCGCGGACGCTTGTTGCGGGTGACGCGGCTCTGTTTCGTGCGGGTACGTGGTCGGAGTGGCACGTCGAAGACTATGTGCGCAAACACGCAATACTCCGCCAGCATCTTCCGCCCTCCCTACTGCTCGCTCTGAAGTTCGCCGGCAACGTGCGCGGCGCACTTCGGCGGGCAAGGGGTCTCGGACGGAAAGAACCGGTATCGTCAGACCTCTGACGCTCAGATCGCCGAGTTCACCATCGAATTCGCTGCCATCTCCATGTAGTCGACCAGCTGTGCGCGGTGAGTCTCGTCCAGTACCGAGTCATCGATCGATGCGATGGCAATGTGCATGCATCGCAACCACGCGTCGCGCTCGATCGGACCGATCCGAAAGCCCGCGTGCCGCATGCGTAGTCGGGGGTGTCCGCGCTCATCGGAGTACGTGCGCGGACCGCCCCAGTACTGCTCGAGGAACATCCGCATTCGCCTCTCGGCGGGTGCGAGGTCTTCCTCCGGATACAGCGGTCGAACTATCTCGTCCTTGGCCACTTCTTCGTAGAACTTGGCCGTGAGCTGGTGGAACGTGTCCGCGCCGCCGACCGCGTCGTAGAAGGTCTGCTGCGGTTCGGTCATCGTCTTTTCTCTCCAGTCGCAATTGTCGAACAGGGAACTACACGGCCGGTACGAGCAGTCTTACTTTGCCAGGTCGGCCACGGCGCCACCTTGTCGGCCTTGTGGATACGGTGCCTTGATTCCAGCGTCGTCGAACGCCTGGAGAATTTCGCGATGCAGTCGCCGCTGTACCGCCCACTGCACGCCCGGCCTGGTCTTGACTGTAATTCGTATGGTGACGGTATCCGAACTCACGGCGTTGACGCCCAGCATCTCCGGGTCGCCCAACAGGTCGTCCTCGAATGCACCGGATGCGACGACGTCGAGTGCGGTCCTCTCGGCGACCTCGCAGGCGTCGTCGAGATTTGCTGTGTGGGCTACCGGCAGATCGAGCACGGCGACGGCGAATCCCTGGCTCATGTTTCCCACTCGAAGAACCTCGCCGTTGCGGCAGTACCAGACTGTGCCGTTGACGTCGCGGATAGTCGTCACACGCAATCCGACGCTTTCCACCGTGCCGATTGCTTCCCCCAGGTCGACGACATCGCCGACCCCGTACTGGTCTTCCAGAAGCATGAATATTCCCGACAAGAAGTCGCGGACGAGGTTCTGCGCACCGAAGCCGAGAGCGACGCCGACGATTCCCGCCGAGGCGATGAACGGGGTCACATTGACCCCGACCACTGCAAGCACTGACAGGATGAACCACGTAAGGATGACGACGGATACGCCGGACTTCAGGACCGAACCGATTGTTTCGGCGCGTTGTCTGCGCCGCTCCGACAGAATCGAACCCCGCATCGACGACGGTGCACGTTCGCGCAAGGGGCGCAGCAGAGGTGGTTTGCCGGATTCGACGACAGTTCGCCGGGTGAAGCGAGCGATCAGTCGGTGCAGAACCACCCGGAGCGCGATCGCGAGGACGACGTAGCCGGCAATCTGTAAAGGTCTGTCCACCAACCAGTCTCGACCCGTTTCGGTCAGTTCGAATGCCCGTGTGTCGAGGGCAAGTGATGACAGGTGGACGGGTGGGCTCGAAGCAAGAACAGACACTTCCAAAGTCTACGGACGACGCGCAGTTTCGCCACCTTCGTGACGAAGGATGCTCCGTTGGCCCGAAGTTCACGGTTCGGCAAACGTGATTATGACGAAAAGGGGTGTGCAGAAGCGGTGTTTTCGTGTTCCACTGTCTCACGTGTTCCACGCAAGCCATGCGCGGACGCCGACCTCTTTCGGGAGAACACCCATGAAGAACAAGCAACACCGTCATCGACAACTCCTGCCCACCGATGTTCACGACACCGCAGACCAGCGGGAACGGATATCGGGGGCTTCTCCGCTGCATGTTGTATCTCCTGGTGAGGACGTCGTTCCCGCCTGGGTCAAGCGCCGGGTGCTGCTTCTGAATGCCACCTTCGAGCCGCTGACCGCCCTGCCGATGCGTCGCGCAGTGGTTCTGCTCGTATGCAACAAGGCCGACGTCGTCCACGACGACCCGTCCGGGCCATATATCCGCTCGGCCGACTTCTCGGTCCAGGTGCCCTCTGTGATCCGACTGAGAACCTTCGTCCGTGTGCCGTACCGCGCGAGAGTCCCGATGACCCGGGCCGCGCTCATGCATCGCGATCGGTTCCGATGCGCGTACTGCGGCGCCAAGGCGGAGACCGTGGACCACGTCGTTCCGCGTAGTCGAGGTGGTGAGCATTCGTGGGAAAACTGTGTCGCGTGTTGTGCGCCGTGCAATCACCGCAAAGCCGACAAGATGCTCAGTGAGCTGGGTTGGGCGCTCCGCGCGCAACTCGTTCCGCCGAAGGGTCCGCACTGGCGATTGCTGGCGAGCAACAAGGAACTCGATCCGTCGTGGTTGGCCTACCTGGGTGAAGGTGCGGCCTGATCCAGGTCGGCTGGGTCAGTTTTCGTCGGTGCCTGGTTTGTCCGTGGCGGGGCGCGGCCGGTGTACTTCGCCCTGGAACGTGACCCGGCGTCGCTCTGCAGCGAAAAGTCGGCTAACGTCACACCCTGTGAGCATTCTCGAGACACTGCTGTTATTCGGCGTGATACCGGCCGCGTTGGTCGGAATCATCGGCGCACTGTCCTTCGTCGCCGACAGGCAGCCCGGCATGAGCGTCACGCCGTACACGCTGTCGGAGAAGTGGACACGTGAACCAATGTTGTGGAGCGCGACCGACGAGGTGACACCGCACGGTGGGCACGGCGGTTCGCACGCATCCACCGCGGATTCGATCGGAGGGTCGGCAAGTGGCAAGTGGTGAACTGGTCAAGAGTCACGTCGATGTCGACGACCTGCCCTATGGGTCTGCGTTGACCTCGAGCGGACGAGTGTCAGCTGCGCACGAGTTCGGAACCGCGAATCCGACGCATCTTCCGTTCGCGACGCAAGATCTCGTTGCCCTCGACGACGCCCTCGCTGAAGCGACACGTGCGACGCAGATTCGCTTCAACGTGTACGTCGGTGATCTCGGCGACGATGTCGTGGCCGGCGCCAACGATGTGTTCCCGGGTACACCGGACGCGATCCGCTCGATTCTGATCGCAGTGGATCCCAACAACAAGGCAATCGAGATCCGCACTGGTCGTCGAGTGTCCGATCGCGCGACCGATCGCGTCGCGCAGCTGGGCATCACTGCCGCCGTCGGGCCCTTCCGCGACGGAAACCTGATCGACGGGCTGGTCAGCTCGATACGCGTCATGGCTGCGGCGATCGTCAGTCCATAGGAACTCACACCGACTCACAAGAAATGCGCCGTTCGAATCGAACGGCGCATTTCTTGTTTCTGCGGTAGGTCAGCTCGCGTCGAACTCCCGCGCCGCGAGCGCACGCACGATTCCCGCGCGGCCCTCGATCACCAGACGACGTAGCGCAGGCGCCAGATCCTTCTCGAGGAACCTGTCCGCGACAGCGACGGAGTCGGCGTCGATCGACCACGATGGGTACAGGCCGATCACCACGGTTTGCGCGACTTCACTGGACCGCCGAGCCCAGACCTTTTCGATCGCGGCGAAATAGCGGTCCACGTACGGTTCCAGCAGTTCCGTCTGACCGGGGCCCGCGAACCCGCCGACGATCGAACGGGCCGTGATGTTGGGAACGGAGTCGTCGTCGACCACCGTCGTCCACGCCTGTTCCTTGACCGCGCTGTCCGGTCGTATTGCCCGCGCCGCTGCGGCCGAACGGGCGCCCGCCGCGGTGTTGTCCCGAGCGGCCTCGGCGTCGATGACGGGGGAGTCGATACCGTCGCTGTCGATGGCGCCGGCTGCCGCGAGTGCGGACACCAGCCGCCACCGCAGATCGGTGTCGACGTCGAGACCGTCGAGTCCCTGCCGAGCAGTGTCACCTTCGAGCAGCGCCTGCAGGACGGTCACGTGACGGTCCGACAATGCCGAACCTGCCAGTGCGTTGACGAACGCCAGCTGATGATCGGAACCGGACTCCGCGGCGCGAGCGCATTCGAGCAGCGTGTCGGCGAACTCGGGCTGGCCGTGCTCGGCAGCCCAGCCGGGCTCGGCGTAGCTAATGATCGCCGTCTGGGCCTGCAACAGGAGTCGCTGAACGACGCCGACTTCGGTCTCGGCTCCGATCCCGCGCTGAACGAGAGCGACGAAATCGCGAGCCTTCATCTCTGCCTGCCGGGTCATCTCCCACGCCGCCGACCACGCAAGGGTGCGGGGGAGAGACTCGGCGATATCACCGATCCGCGCGACGAGCACCGACAGCGAGTCGGGATCGAGCCGAACTGCGCAGTAGGTGAGATCGTCGTCGTTGACGAGAACCAGCTTGCCGCGCGAGACACCGACCAGAGCGGGAACGTCGGTGCTCTCGGCCGCGTCCAGATCGAGTTCGACGCGTTCGGTGCGCACGAGCTTGCCGCCCTCGTCGTCGTAGATTCCGACGGCGATGCGGTGCACTCGATGCTCGCCTGCACCCGGGGCCGCGCCGCTCTGCTTGACCGCGAACCGGGTGAACTTGCCGTCGGTGTCGACGTCGAAGTCCGGGCTCAGCGTGTTCAAGCCGGTGGTGCGCAACCACTGGGTTCCCCAGTCCGAAAGATCGCGGCCCGACGACTTCTCCAGTGCTGCAAGAAGATCCGAGAAGGTCGCGTTTCCGAAGGCATGGTCGACGAAGTAGCTGCGGAGGCCGGCGAGGAAGTCTTCCTTACCGACGTACGCCACGAGCTGTTTGAGAACGCTCGCGCCCTTCGCATAGGTGATGCCGTCGAAGTTGACCTCCACTGCTGCGAGATCGGGGATGTCCGCGGCGATCGGATGCGTGGAGGGTAACTGGTCCTGACGGTACGCCCACGCCTTCTCGACGTTGGCGAACGTCGTCCATGCGTTGCTGTATTCCGTTGCCTCCGACTGGCACAGCACCGAGGCGAACGTCGCGAACGATTCGTTGAGCCACAGGTCGTCCCACCACGTCATGGTCACCAGGTCGCCGAACCACATGTGCGCCATCTCGTGGAGAACGGTCTCGGCGCGGCGTTCGTACGAGTAGCGAGTCACCTTGGAACGGAAGACGTAATCCTCCAAGTAGGTGACCGCGCCGGCGTTTTCCATTGCGCCTGCATTGAACTCGGGCACGAAGAGCTGGTCGTACTTCCCGAATGCATACGGTGTGCCGAAGTTTGCGTGGTAGAAGCCGAAACCCTGCTTGGTTTCGGTGAAGAGACGCTCGGCATCCATGTACGCGGCAAGCGATGCGCGGCAGTAGATGCCGAGGGGGATCGTGCCGTGATCGTCGGAATACGAGTCGGTCCACTCTGCGTACGGACCGGCGATCAACGCGACGAGGTAGGTGCTCATCAGCGGAGTCGTGGCGAAGACGTGTTCACCCCCAACGGGTTCCGTTGCATGTGCCGAGTTGGAAATGACTTTCCAGCTGTCGGGGGCAGTCACCTTCAGGTCGAACGTCGCCTTCAGGTCCGGCTGATCGAAGCAGGCGAACATGCGCTTGGCGTCGGCAGTTTCGAACTGCGAGTAGAGGTAGACCGAACCGTCCGACGGATCGACGAAACGGTGCAGTCCCTCGCCGGTGTGCGAGTAGAGGCAATCGGCGACGACCGTCAGCTCGTTGTTCTCAGCAAGGTTCTCGAGCGTGATACCGGTCTCTTCGTCGTACCCCGAGACGTCGAGTTCGGCTCCGTTGAGAACGGCTGACTTGATGCCGTCGGCGACGATGTCGACGAATGTCGAGGCCCCGGGTGTCGCTGTGAACGTGATGGTCGTCGTCGACAGGAATGTCTTCTCACTCGGTTCACCGGACCCGTCGGTCAGGTCCAGAACGATCGAATAGGTGGGATTGCCGAGCACGGCGGATCGTGCTGCAGCGTCATCGCGAGTCAGGTTGGGAGCAACCACGTCAGTCAAGCACCTTCTCCAGTAGGAAACGTTGATGCCACCATCCCATCACGTCTTGGGTTCGGCATGCCGGACAAGGGAGGCCGTGGAATGCTTCTGCGGTGTCTGCGGTTGAGTGTGCGGACAGGACCTATTCGCTCGAATACGAAGGAGCCTCACGTGAGTGGCAGCGCGCAGAAGGACACTGCGGATTTCTGGTTCGACCCCCTCTGCCCCTGGTGCTGGATCACCTCACGGTGGATTCTCGAGGTGGAGAAGGTCCGCGATATCGACGTCAACTTCCACGTGATGTCTCTCGCGGTTCTGAACGAGGGCCGTGACCTGCCCGAGAACTACGCGGAAATGATGAAGACGGCGTGGGGCCCGGTGCGCGTCGCGATCGCAGCCGCACAGTCCGAGGGCGACAAGATCCTGCCACCGCTGTACACCGCGCTCGGTACACGTATTCACAACGAGGGCAACAAGGATTTTCCCGAGGTCATCGAGCAGGCGCTTGCCGAGCTTTCTCTGCCCGCCGAACTTGCCAAGGCCGCCGACAGCTCGGAATACGACGAGGCACTCCGAACGAGCCACCACGCGGGCATGGACAAGGTCGGCCCCGACGTCGGCACGCCGACCATCCACGTCAACGGCGTCGCGTTCTTCGGTCCGGTTCTCTCACGTATCCCCCGTGGCGAAGAGGCCGGCAAGCTGTGGGATGCGTCGGTCATCTTCGCGTCGTATCCGCACTTCTTCGAACTCAAGCGCACCCGTAACGAGGAGCCGCAGTTCGACTAGGCGATCCTCGCCAGTGGCGCGGTTGAGTGCATTCCAGTGCACTTAACCGCGCCACTGGAGGCGGAGCCGACCGTCAGGCGACGATCCGATCCGAGCTGTCCGTCGTTCCGAACGAGCGATGGTCGCCGCGGCTGAATCGCCATGCTGACCATGCTGCTGCGGCCGCGTCGAGTGCATCATCGAGAGCTGGGCCAACGGGAAGGCGCGCCAACCCGTCGGCGAGGTCGTGCGGGTCGATCCATCGGCTCAGTGCCGCCATTCGCTGTCCTGCTCCGCGTCCCGACTTCTTGGACGCGAATGCGACATCGGGCGCCATCAGCCGGAACGAGCACTCTGGATGAACCTCGACCACGCGTTCAGTGTCGAACGAGATCGACTGCCAGGAACGAATTGCGGGCATCAGATGCCATGTCTGCATGCTGATCGCCTTGCCGGTGATGTCGCGTGAGATCGCACAGGCGTCGGCGTAGGACGTCGCCTCGACTGTGGCGTGAACAGGGGTGTGGAAGATCGACGACCGGGCAGGTCCGAGAAATATCTTGGCTTCGACTTCGCTGGCCCGGTATCCATTGGTCGGCATCGTCAGGGGCATATCGACGCCAACTGTTGTGCACGACGCAGTCGCGGCAAGAACCGACTCGGCATCGCGCTCGACCGTCCAGTCCACCCGATCGCCGTCGAACCGAGCGATCACCCACCTGCCCTTCGCGCCGTCGACTCCGGCCACCGTATTTTCCGTGCGCGAACTCACCTGTCAGACTCTATGCATGCGCGTATACCTGGGTGCAGACCATGCCGGTCTCGAGTTCAAGAATCAGATCATCGAACACCTCACGGCCACCGGGCACGAGCCCGTCGACTGTGGTGCCTTCGATTACGACCCCGTCGACGACTACCCCGCGTTCTGCATCGATGCTGCCCGCCGCGTCGTCGCCGATCCAGGCAGCCGCGGCCTCGTCCTCGGGGGCTCGGGCAACGGAGAGCAGATCGCCGCGAACAAGGTGCCGGGCGCTCGATGTGCTCTTGCATGGAGCGTGGAAACGGCCAAGCTCGCCCGAGAGCACAACGACGCGCAGCTGATCGGAATCGGCGGGCGCATGCACACGCTTCCCGAGGCTCTCGCCATCGTCGACGCTTTCCTTGGCACTGCCTTCTCCGGAGAGGAACGCCATCAGCGTCGCATCGACATCCTGTCCGAGTACGAGCGCAGCGGTGAGGCTCCGGCAGTCCCCGGCGGCGAAGCCTTCGGCAATTCCGTGAAGCCTGCCTGACCTTGCCCGAGGGACACACGCTGCACCGACTGGCGGGTCTTCATCAACGACGATTCGGCGGGGCGCCGGTAGAGGTGAGCAGTCCGCAGGGGCGGTTCACCTCCGGCGCCGCACTGATCGACGGCCTGGTGCTCGAACGGGCCGAGGCGTGGGGGAAGCATCTGCTGCACCGCTACGAGTCGGATCTGATCGTCCACATCCATCTTGGGCTGTACGGAAAGTTCTCGGATCAGACTGTCCCGATGGACGACCCCGTTGGCGCAGTGCGTCTGCGGATGGTCGGGGAGAAGTACGGGACCGATCTACGTGGGCCCACCGCGTGCGAGATCT
>NZ_LVCV01000506.1 GCF_001647195.1 Rhodococcus sp. EPR-157
AATCAGCAAGTCGCGCACACCTATCGGCACCCTCCTGATGGATCAGAAGGTGCTCGCGGGTGTGGGGAATGTGTACCGTGCCGAGATCTTGTTTCGGCACGAGATCAACCCGATGCGTCCAGGCAAAGACCTCGACCACGCGAAATGGGATGCACTATGGCTCGATCTGGTCGACCTGATGAAGATCGGCGTCCGTAAGGGAAAGATCGTCACCATTCGTCCTGAAGACGATCACGGTGACGGGAGCTACGGCGCCGGACGACCCCGCACCTACGTGTACCGGAGGGCGGGGCGTCCGTGTCGCATCTGTGGAACCGATATCCTGCATTCGGTGATGCAGGCGAGGAATCTGTTCTGGTGTCCTGTCTGTCAGGCGACCTAGAAGCCTCCGAAGTCTCCGCCGCCGCCGAAGTCTCCGCCGCCGCCCCAGTCGCCGCTGCTGTCACCCATGGCGCCGTATTCCTCGCCGCCGCCCATGTCGCCGCCGCCGTCGCTGCCTGCGTCGCCACCGCCCATGTCGCCGCCTGCGTCGCCGCCTTCGGAACCGTCACCGGATCCGCTGGCGAATTCCTGTTCGCTGTATCCGACGCCGGCCATGCCGGAGAACATCGCCGAGAACAGGAACATCGAACCGACACCCCACGCACCTGCGACAAGCGCTGGGCGCCACCATGGCTCGGAGTACCACCCGGCAGGTACCGGTCTGCCCGCGACCCGTCCGCCGGGGTAGTAGTTGGGGGTGCGGTCCGAAGGATTCGGTGATGCCTCGACCTGTCGGCCTTCGAAATCGACCTTGCGGTCCTCGGTGACGTGACCGGCCGACTTCTGGCCGGCGATGCCCTGGATCTCCGGTCCTGGGTCCATCCCCATTGCCAGGCGTGCGGCGCGAATGTAGTACAGGCCCTCCAGTGCAGTCTGCTTGGCCAACCGTGCCTGTTCGACGGTCTTTGCCTGATTGATCTGCGACCCGGCTGCGATGTTGCGTTCCGACGCGTCGGCGAGTGCTTGCTTCGACGGCGTGTCGGTGCCGGAGAGGTTGTAGATCTGACCGGCGAGGCGCTCGATGGACTGGCGCGCATCCGCCTTTGCGTCCTCCACAGAGCTTGCGGATCTGGCCGCATTGTTCTTCTGGCTACGAACGACCAGAAATACAACCGCAGCAACGACGATGACGACGAGTAAGAGAGCTTCCACTGGTTACCGCTTCCTTCGGACGCGTTTCGAGATTCTCGACTTCCGATATGTCCGATCTGCGGACAATTCGGACACAGATCCACGATACGCGTCCGATCAGTCGGTGAACCAGGCTCGGCAGGTGCAAGATCGCGGGTATGACTCCCGACGAGCAGTTGCCGCTTCTGTCCGCCGAATGCAATCTGATGAGCTCCCTCACCCTCGACGATGCCAGTAGTCCGGTTCCGTCGATGCCGGACTGGACGGTCGAGAAGTTGATTCGCCACGTCACGTTCGTGCACCGGATGGCGCTGGCTGCACTGGACACGCCCGCAACCGATGGGATGGCGAAAGTGATTGCAGGAGTGCAGAGGCCGGAGCGTGGCCCGCGCGCGTTCGACGACTATCGCGAATCCGCCGCCGCCATGTTCGACGCCTACTCGGT
>NZ_LVCV01000507.1 GCF_001647195.1 Rhodococcus sp. EPR-157
CCGTTTCGACGCGCAGGATGCAGTGCACGCACGGGGAGGAGCCGAACCGGACCGGGCTGACCCGGCCGGTGCTGCGGACGGCGTCGCCGAGTGGGCGGAATCGTTCCTGACGAGGGTGCCACTCGAACAACTCCCCCAACTCGCCGGGCGAACGGTCCACCTGCACACCGACGACGGAACCGGCATGGAGCTGTTCCTGGACTTCGGCGGTTCCGAGATTTCGGTGACGCGTGAACACCGCAAGGGTGACGTGGCGTTGCGCGGGTCCGCCCAGAACCTGCTGCTCGCGGTGTGGCGCAGGCGTCCGCTCGCTGTCCTCGACATCGTCGGCGACGCGTCGGTAGCAGAGGCGCTGTACGACGGGGTTCGGATCTGAGGGTCTTGGTTGGGACCGAATGAGCCTTTCGGTCACTTGGGGCGCGAGCCCGGCGCGCAGGTTCCAGCGGAAACAACGGTTGCAACCTGCGCGTTCGCTGGAAGGTGCGCGGTCAGGCTGGGTAGGGACCGAAACAGACTGTCGGTCACCGGCGGGGCCGAGCGCACCGAGCACCCAACACAGCACAAAGCCCGCCTCCGCGTTGCGGGGCGGGCTTTGTAGTGAGCCGATGACGAGAATCGAACTCGCGTAGCCTGTTTGGAAGACAGGGGCTCTACCATTGAGCTACATCGGCATGCCCGCGACAACGATGGGATCGCCATCAGCGCCGCGTGCAGTTCGAAACTCTACATAACCTCGGTTCGGGATTACAAATTGCCTGCATGTACAGTCTTCGAAGACGGAAGCGGTGGCCCGGCTACGGGTACCGCTGGTGTCTGCTGTTCAATGGGACATGTACGTTGAATGGCGTCGGTAAGACGGGGTGTGGCGCAGCTTGGTAGCGCATCCGCTTTGGGAGCGGAGGGTCGCAGGTTCAATTCCTGTCACCCCGACAAAAGAACGAAGCCGGATCCATCGGGTCCGGTTTCGTGCGAAGGATTCACTTCGCCACGGATTCGCCGACGGTCGCCG
>NZ_LVCV01000508.1 GCF_001647195.1 Rhodococcus sp. EPR-157
AGCTCAGCCCGACGCGAGTCCGTATCAACGTTGAGGTGCCCTTCGAGGAGCTCAAGCCTGATTTCGACCGCGCCTACAAGGCACTCGCACAGCAGATCCGTCTGCCGGGCTTCCGTCCGGGCAAGGCACCGGCCAAGCTTCTGGAGGCCCGCGTCGGACGCGGCGCCGTGCTCGAGCAGGTCGTCAACGATGCCCTTCCCACGCGCTACTCCGAGGCTGTCTCCAACGAGAAGATCAAGGTGATCGGCCAGCCCGACATCGAGATCACCAAGATCGAGGACGGCGAAGAACTCACGTTCACCGCCGAGGTCGACATTCGTCCCGAGATCGCGCTTCCCGACTACTCGACCATCGACGTCACCGTCGATCCCCTCGAGATCACCGACGAAGCAGTGGACGAGCAGCTTCAGTCCCTGCGTCAGCGGTTCGGAACCCTCACGGGTGTCGACCGTCCGGTTCAGGACGGGGACTTCGTTTCGATCGATCTGTCCGCCACCGTCGACGGTGAGACCGTCGAAGAAGCGTCCGCCAACGGGCTCTCGCACGAGGTCGGATCGGGTCAGCTCATCGAAGGACTCGACGACGCCATCGTCGGTGTGTCCGTCGACGAGTCGAAGGACTTCACGTCCACCCTCGTTGCAGGCGAGTTCGCGGGCAAGGAAGCGGTCGTCACCGTCAAGGTCGTCTCCGTGAAGGAGCGCGAGCTGCCCGAGGCCGACGACGAGTTCGCGCAACTTGCAAGCGAGTTCGACACGATCGACGAGCTTCTCGCCGATCTGAAGACGCGCGTCGAGCGTGTGAAGAAGGTCGAGCAGGCCGGCCAGATTCGCGACAAGGTGCTCGAGACGTTGCTCGAGACCCTCGAGATTCCGGCTCCCGAGGCCGTCGTCAAGGCCGAGGTCGACTCGCAGATTCACGAGGCGATTCACGGACTCGACCACGACGAGGCCAAGCTTGCTGAGCTGCTCGAGTCGCAGGGCTCCAGCCGTGAAGAGTTCGACAAGGACATCAAGGACACGGCCGAGAAGTCGGTGCGCACGCAGCTGCTCCTCGACGCTATCGCCGAGGCCGAGGGCACCCAGGTCGGACAGGACGAGCTCACCGAGCGGATCATCTTCCAGGCGCAGCGCTACGGCATCTCGCCGGAAGAGTTCATCCAGCAGGTGCAGCAGGCCAACCAGCTCGGTGCGGTGTTCGCAGACGTGCGTCGCGGCAAGGCACTTGCCTCGGTCGTCGACCGCGTGAACGTCACCGACTCCACCGGTGCAGCCGTCGACACCTCCGAGCTTTTCGGTAGTCCCTCTGACACGGAAGAGCCTGCAGCAGGCGATTCTGCCGAGGGTGAACAAGAGAAGTAACGCTGACAGCGAACGACGGCGGTTCCGGGACTCCGGGGCCGCCGTCTTTCGTTAGTGTCTGTATCAGGAACCAACGATCGTATGGAAAAGGCAGGTACCGTGACTGTTCAGAATCCGGCGGCTTCGCACCAGCAGAGTCCCGTCATGACTTCGGCCGCTTCCGGCTTGAATCTCAGTGACTCCGTGTACGAGCGTCTGCTTCGCGAGCGCATCATCTTCCTCGGTACTCAGGTCGACGATGACATCGCGAACAAGCTCTGCGCACAGATTCTTCTGCTCTCCGCCGAGGATCCCACCAGGGACATCTCGCTGTACATCAACTCACCCGGTGGCTCGGTCACCGCGGGCATGGCCATCTTCGACACCATGGAGTTCGCGGAGTGCGACATCGCGACCTATGGAATGGGCCTCGCAGCGTCGATGGGGCAGTTCTTGCTCTCGGCAGGTGCCAAGGGCAAGCGCTATGCGCTGCCGCACGCGCGCATCATGATGCACCAGCCGTCCGCGGGTATCGGTGGTAGCGCAAGCGACATCGCGATCATGGCGGAGCAGTTTGCGCACACCAAGCGCGAGATGGCCGAGCTCATCGCCTTGCACACCGGTCAGACGGTGGAGCAGATCACCGAGGATTCCGATCGTGACCGGTGGTTCACGGCAGCAGCGGCCAAGGAATACGGCTTCGTCGACCACGTGGTGTCGCGGGCACGGCAGGCAGGCGGCATCGGCGACTAGATCGCCCGGTATCCGAACCTCGAAAACCCACTTCTTGGAGAAACGATGACAAACTTGTTCGAACCGAATCAGATGCCGTCCTCGCGGTACATCCTGCCGTCCTTCGTCGAGCACTCCAGCTACGGCGTCAAGGAGTCGAACCCGTACAACAAGCTGTTCGAGGAGCGCATCATCTTCCTCGGAGTGCAGGTCGACGACGCGTCCGCCAACGACGTGATGGCTCAGCTGCTCGTGCTGGAGGGGCTCGACCCCGATCGCGACATCACGATGTACATCAACTCGCCCGGCGGATCGTTCACCTCGCTGATGGCAATCTACGACACGATGCAGTACGTCCGCGCCGACGTCGCGACCGTCTGCCTCGGACAGGCTGCATCGGCTGCAGCTGTTCTGCTCGCGGCCGGTACCCCCGGCAAGCGCGCCGCTCTGCCCAACGCTCGAGTGCTGATTCACCAGCCGTCCAGCGGTGGAATTCAGGGCCAGGTGTCCGACCTCGAGATCCAGGCGGCCGAGATCGAGCGTATGCGTCGACTCATGGAGACGACGCTGGGACGCCACACCGGTAAGGACCCCGCGGTCATCCGCAAGGACACCGATCGCGACAAGATCCTGACTGCCGAGCAGGCAAAAGACTACGGAATCATCGATACTGTCTTCGAGTACCGCAAGTTGTCGGCACAGAAGTAGCCCAAGCGGGTATCTTCGCAGGACCGCTCGAAGGTGTCGAGAGGTGGCGCACGCGCTGGCGCTCGACACCTTCGGACGCGGACAGCCGCACCGTTTCGAGGCCATCGGAGCGACAATGGCGGCGTAGTTCGGTGACCGGGCTCGAATAGTCAAGAATTCGGGCGGCGAATCACCGGAAACAACTCGCCCGGTTCTGCGGAACACGGGTACGGTCGCATCAGGACTCGAACGCTGTCGATCGAGAAGTTGCTCACGGTTGTATTGGCATCTGCAGGGTGTCCGTCGACCAGACGCGGACAAGGAAGTAGGAACCTCGAACATGGCACGCATCGGTGACGGTGGCGATCTGCTGAAGTGCTCGTTCTGCGGCAAGAGCCAAAAGCAGGTGAAGAAGCTCATTGCTGGTCCAGGTGTGTACATCTGCGACGAGTGCATCGACCTGTGCAACGAGATCATCGAGGAGGAGCTCGCGGAGTCGAGCGAGGTCAAACTCGACGATCTGCCGAAGCCGTCCGAGATCAGGGATTTTCTCGAGAACTACGTGATCGGGCAGGACACCGCCAAGCGAACGCTGGCCGTGGCCGTCTACAACCACTACAAGCGCATTCAAGCAGGGGACAAGGCACGGGACGCCCGCGGGGAAACCGTCGAGCTCGCTAAGTCGAACATCCTGATGCTCGGACCGACCGGCTGCGGCAAGACCTACCTCGCGCAGACGCTGGCCAAGATGCTCAACGTCCCGTTCGCGATCGCCGACGCCACCGCGTTGACCGAGGCCGGGTATGTCGGTGAGGACGTCGAGAACATCCTCCTGAAGCTCATTCAAGCTGCGGACTACGACGTCAAGCGCGCCGAAACCGGCATCATCTACATCGACGAGGTCGACAAGATCGCTCGCAAGAGCGAGAACCCGTCCATCACCCGCGACGTCTCCGGTGAGGGCGTGCAGCAGGCGCTGCTGAAGATTCTCGAAGGTACCCAGGCAAGCGTCCCGCCTCAGGGTGGCCGTAAGCATCCGCATCAAGAGTTCATTCAAATCGACACGACGAACGTGCTCTTCATCGTTGCCGGCGCCTTCGCCGGGCTCGAGAAGATCGTGTCCGATCGCGTCGGCAAGCGTGGGCTCGGATTCGGTGCCGAGGTCAGGTCCAAGGCGGAAATCGACACGCAGGATCACTTCGCCGAGGTCATGCCGGAAGATCTGATCAAGTTCGGCCTGATCCCGGAGTTCATCGGTCGTCTGCCAGTTGTCGCGTCGGTGACCAATCTGGACAAGGAATCACTGGTCACAATCCTGTCGGAACCGAAGAACGCACTGGTCAAGCAGTACAGCCGGTTGTTCGAGATGGACAACGTCGAGCTCGAGTTCACCAAGGATGCGCTGGAGGCTATCGCCGACCAAGCAATTCTTCGTGGAACTGGTGCTCGTGGTCTCCGCGCGATCCTCGAAGAGGTTCTCAACCCGGTGATGTTCGACATCCCGAGCCGCGACGACGTGGCCAAGGTCGTCGTGACATCGGAGACCGTCAACGACAACGTGTTGCCCACGATCGTTCCGCGGAAGCCCGAGCGTCCGGAGCGTCGAGACAAGTCGGCGTAGTAAAACGGCAAACGAAAAGGCCCGGTCATCGAAGTCGATGACCGGGCCTTTGTGCGGTTGACGGCCGAAAGTCAGGCGATCACGATGGCGTGGGCGCGGGGGACTGTGGTCAAGGGGACGTGGCGACGGGCCACTTCGGGGTCGTGCCCTGGAACCACCAGGTGTGGACCGTCCGCGAGCTCGTTGATCCGGTCGAACGCGAAGTACATCCCAGGAACGTCGCGCAGGATCGCGAACGGTGAATCGTCTTCGATGTTTTCGTAGTAGTGACTCGCGTCCGACGCGATCACCACGTGGCCGTCCACCGTCTTGATCCGCACCACTTGCATGCCCGCGGTGTGCCCGCCGACGAGGTGCACCGACAGACCTGGCAACAGTTCCTCGTCGCCCTCGACGAGTCGGAGGCGGCCGCCGACCGACTGGATGTGCGAAACGTCCTTCGTCGAGCTGAGCCACTGCTCCCTGACGTTCCGGCGAGCGAGGGGCCCGGTCCAGTAGCGTAGCTCCTCGGCTTGGACAACGTACTGTGCACGGGGGAGGTCGGCGACAATTCCGGTGTGGTCGTAGTGGAGGTGGGTCAGGACTGCAAGGTCGATCTGCTTTGGAGAGATGCCAAGAGCCGCAATGAGTTCCGTGGGAGATCCGTGGTACTCGAGACCGTCGATGTTCGCGGCTGTATCAGGGGCGAGACCGGCATCGATCAACACGGTGTGGGTCTTCGACACCGCCAGCCACACGTAGTAGGCGGTGGGGTGAGGTTCGTGTCCGCGTCCGTCGCAGTAGTGGAAGTGCTGCTCGCGCTTCGCTGTTCGAGATGCGTAGTGCAGAGCGTAGACCGTGAAGCACTCATCCGACGGCGGCCGGATCGCGGCCGCCGTCGGAACGGTGTGGTTGTCCGTCATGTTGGGGTGTCAGACCGTCGCACGAACGGCCGCTTCTTCCTTCTTGGTGAGCCCTAGCTTTTCGGTCGGAACGCGGAACGTTTCACGTGAGGTGGCGACGATCGTGATGTTGATGGCACAGAACACTGCGGTGATGATCGCCACGGGAAACCATGCTCCGATGCCGTCACCGGCGATGGCGCTGGCGATGGTGGGAGCGAATCCGGCTATGGCGAAACCGATCTGCGTTCCGATGGCTGTGCCTGACAGTCGGACCTTGGCAGGGAACATCTCACCGTAGAACGCCGGCCAGACGCCGCCCGTCGCGCTGTGGACGATACCGAACATGACGATGCCGAAAGCGAAGATCAGCAGGTAGTTGCCTGTCGAGATGGACCACAGGTAACCGAACATCAGAAGTGCACATCCGGTGGAGCCGAAGATGAAGACCGGCTTGCGACCGATGCGATCGGACAGGGCACCGAAGAACGGAAGCGCGAAGAGTGCGGCCACGTTGGCGAGAACGCCGACCCACAGCATCGGAGTGCGATCCAAGCCGACGGTATTGACTGCGTAGGACAGCGCATAGACGCTGAATATCGTGCTGACCGAGGCGATCACGGCTGCGAACACGACGCGGAGCACCGAACGCCAATGATCGGTGAGCAGAGTCGACAGGGGCATCTTCGGCTGCTCTCCCGCGGCGAGTTCTTCCTCGAAAACCGGGGTCTCGTCGAGCGAGCGGCGGATGAGGAATGCGGCGAGAACGACGAATGCACTGAGGAAGAACGGAATTCGCCAGCCCCATGTCAGTAGCTGCTCTTCGGGAAGCATGGCAACAGGAAGGAAGACTGCGGTCGCCAGGATCTGACCGCCCTGGGTTCCGCTGAGGGTGAAGCTGGTGAAGAACGCGCGACGGTTGTCCGGGCTGTGTTCGAGTGTCATGGAATTGGCGCCCGCTTGCTCTCCGCCTGCCGAGAAGCCCTGGCGGAGGCGCAGAAAGACGAGAATGATCGGCGCGGCGATTCCGATGCTGTCGTACGAGGGCAGTAGTCCGACGCCGAGTGTCGCGACGCCCATCAGGAGAACTGTCGCGACGAGCACTCTCTTGCGCCCGTATTGATCGCCGATGTGGCCGAGTACCAGCGCGCCGAGCGGGCGCGCAAGGTAGCCGACACCGAACGTCGCGAGCGCCAGGAGGGTGCCGGTCGCAGCGTTGGATCCAGGGAAGAACACCCGACCGAAGACGAGGGCTGCTGCTGTTCCGTAGATGAAGAAGTCGTAGTACTCGAGCGCACTGCCGACCCAGGCTGCCGTTGCGGCGCGCTTCGGATTGGCGGTGGCCCGTGCACCGTTGTGGTGCGGCTGGGGCGTCGCAGGATCGGTCATCTTCGGTCTCTCTTCGCGTGATCGGGGAGGTGGACACCAGGTCGACGAGCCGAGGCGACCTCGGGCCGGACGTAATGTACTAAATGGTTAAAACGCGGTGTGAGTAGATATTGAACGTGACCGGGGCCACGTGTCAAGCCCCAAAGAGGTCCAGTCGACAATTTCTTCGGTGCGCCGGGTTCCGGCCGGCAGGCAACCACGCGTCGGGAAACCGGTCCGTCAAGAAGGTGGCGCGTCAGGAAAGTGGCGTGTCAGGAAGACAGGGGAGCGGTCGACGTCAGAAACGCGATGATCATCTCGCCCAACATCGTCCGAAGGTGCTCCCGGTGCGCGGGGTCGGTCAGGTCGCGCCCGAACAGTGCTTGAAAGGTGTAGCGATTGGACAGGCGGAAGACGCAGAAGCTGCTGATGGCCATGTGAACGTCGAGGGCGTCGACGTCCCTGCGAAATAGCCCTTCGGCTTGTCCTCGGGTCAGAATGGATTCGAGCAGTTCCGCGGCGGGGTTGCCGAGGTTGCTCAGGGCCTCGGATTTGCGGATGTGCTCGCCGCGGAGGATGTTCTCGGTGGAGACGAGGCGGATGAAATCCGGGTTGTGCTCGTGGTGGTCGAACGTCAGTGAAGCGATCGCCCGTATCGCCTCGGTGGGGGTCAGCCCCTCCGTGTCGAGCTCGCGTTCACGATCGCGAATCTGGCTGTACGAGCGTTCGAGAACTGCCTGGTACAGCCCTTCTTTGTCGGTGAAGTAGTAGTAGATCATTCGTTTGGTGGTGTGGGTTCGCGCGGCGATTTCGTCGACCCTGGCGCCGGAGTACCCCTTGTCGGCGAACTCGCTCGTCGCCACTTCGAGGATGTTGTGGCGGGTGAGATCGCTGTTGCGTCGGCGCTTGCCGGTGTCCTCGGTGTTGCCGCCCTGCTCGGACGGCTTCTGAGGACGCGGGCGTGTCATGAAACAGCACTCTATCTGCGGATCGGACGTTGGAAACGGTTGGGTGAACGGCTCCCGCGAGGTACTGTGCACTAACTCACTAGTTCGTACATTGTGAATTCACAGCACACAGAGGGAGTCCTGCGTGGACGAATCGTTGGTCTGCGGCCTGATCGGCACAGGCATCGGAAAGTCACTGACCCCGGCTATGCACGAGCGAGAAGGTGCTGCTCAGGGACTGCGCTACGTGTATCGGATCGTCGACATCGAGGCGCTGGCACTGACGGTGGACGATCTTCCTCGGTTGGTGGACACTGCAGCTGACCTCGGGTTCCGCGGCCTCAACATCACGCACCCCTTCAAGCAATCGGTCATCGACGTTCTCGACGAGCTGTCGGATGACGCTGCCAAGCTCGGAGCGGTCAACACCGTGTTGTTCGACCAGGGGAAGAAGATCGGCCACAACACCGACTGGTCCGGCTTCGGACGAAGCTTCGAGCTCGGGTTGGCAGGTGTCCGGATGGACCAGGTCGCTCAGATCGGGGCGGGCGGAGCCGGAGCCGCAGTGGCATATGCGTTGGCCAGCAAGGGCGTTCGCACGCTGACCGTCATCGATGCCGACCCAGGCCGGGCACGGTCGGCCGCGCGCAGCCTCGAATCGATGTTTCCGGCCACCGAGTTCGCGGCGGCGGGCCCGGCCGATATCGCCGGTGTGCTTGCCGCGGCCGACGGAGTCGTACACGCAACACCGGTCGGGATGGTCGCGCATCCGGGAGTTGCATTCGACCCGTCGTTGCTTCGACCCCAGACCTGGGTCGCCGAGGTCGTGTACCGACCGGCGAAGACGGAACTGTTGATCGCGGCCGAATCCCGTGGGTGCCGGACGTTGAGCGGAACGGGAATGGCCGTTCACCAGGCCGCGGATGCCTTCGAGATATTCACGGGTCGGCCGGCCGACGCGATCCGCATGTCGGCGCATATGCAGGAGTTGATCGGTCGCGAGGACACGACTTCCCTCGCCGGTGCACTCTCGTGATTCGGACGTCGGTGGCGACGGTCTCGTTGAGCGGATCGCTTCGGGAGAAGATGACGGCGATTTCCGAGGCCGGATTCGACGGTTTCGAACTCTTCGAACCGGACCTTGTCAGTTCTCCGTACCGGCCTTCGGACATCGCCGCGCAGGCCGCGGATCTTGGTCTGTCCATCGATCTGTATCAGCCGTTTCGTGATCTCGACAGCGCCGACGAATCCCGCTATCAGCGCAATCTCGTTCGCTTGCAACGCAAATTCGACGTCATGGAGAGCCTCGGGTGCGACCTGCTGCTCGTGTGCTCCTCACCGTTGCCCGGGGCCGTGACCGACGACGATCGTCTGGTGCAGCAGATGTCCGGAGCCGCTGAACTTGCGCAGTCACGCGGTATGCGGTTGGCCTACGAAGCGTTGGCGTGGGGCACGCATGTCTCGACCTACCGGCACGCGTGGGAGATCGTCGAGCAGGTCGGCCACCCATCGTTCGGAACCTGCCTCGACAGCTTTCACATACTCTCGCGCGGTGACGATCCGTCGGGCATCGCGAAGATCCCCGGTGAGAAGATCTTCTTCCTTCAACTCGCCGACGCCCCGCATCTCGTCATGGATGTGCTGCAGTGGTCCCGGCACCATCGTTGCTTTCCCGGTCAAGGCAACTTCGATCTGACCGTATTCGGTGCGCACGTCGTCGAATCGGGATACGACGGCCCGTGGTCACTGGAAATCTTCAACGATATCTTCCGTGAGTCGGCAACGGGAAGAACCGCCGCCGATGCGCACCGGTCGCTGCTGTACCTCCAGGAGCAGGTCTCGGTGCGGCAGTCGGACCGGCCTGAGACTCTGTTCGAGGCCCCGGCGCCCGGACCCATCGAGAACATCGTCTCGCTTCGGATCGCGGCAGGACCCTCTCGCGCCCACGAGCTGGGACAGACGGTGCGACACCTCGGATTCGAGATGACCGCCGCGCACAGCGAACACGGTCTGCAGCTCTACACCCAGGGCCAACTCGCAATCGCCGTGGACACGACCGTCGACAGCCTGTGGACGGCACCCGGAGTTCCCGCACATCTGCCGGCCCTCGCGCAGATCGGTGTGCGCAGCGACGACCCAGAGCAATGGCAGACGCGTGCACGGGCTTTCGGGGTCCCGGCGGACTCGGTATCGATGCCGGGAGTCCAAGACAGGCCGGGAGTCCAGGACAGCCGGCACGACGTCGTCAGGATGAACGTCACCGACGCGACGTCGTTGGATCTCCGTACGCGGGCGAGCGCGGGTGCATGGCAGTCCGCGTTCGACCTGGTTCCCCGGAGTGACCTCCCAACCGTTACTCCGATAGTCGGCGCCGTCGATCACATCGCACTCGCGGTACCCGCAGATAGCTGGGACGGCATCATGCTGCTGCTGCGGTCGGTGTTCGGAATGACCCCGCACGAAGGTCAGGACGTCGTCGACGCCGTGGGCTCGATACGAAGCCAGGCGCTGACACTGGCGACCGGGCACGGCACGATCAGAATCTCGCTCAACATGGTTCCCGGTCGCTCGTCCGGCACTGATCCGCTCCCGGCAGCCAGACGCGGCGGCGTCAGCCATGTGGCATTCGGATGTGCGGACATCGTCGCTGCGGCGAAACGAATGGTTGCACGCGGATTCCGTCCGCTGGCGATTTCGTCGAACTACTACGACGACCTCGCAGCGCGGTTCGATCTGGATCTCGAACTACTCGCGTTGCTGAAGAACTACGGAATTCTCTACGACGCAGACGGGTCCGGCGGGGAATTCCTGCACTTCTTCACACCCGTGGTAGGGCAGGACTTGTTCTTCGAGGTGTGCGAGAGGCGAGGCGGATACTGCGGCTACGGCGAGGTGAACTCGGCAGTTCGGCTTGCGGCCCAGCTGCAGCCGTAGCGCGAGCGTCGCGAACACCGGGCAGAATCTCGGACTATGACCTCGCCGAACCGCGTCACGATCGAGTACTGCACGCAATGCCAGTGGCTGCTGCGAGCAGGATGGATGGCTCAGGAACTGCTCAACACGTTCGGACAGGAATTGTCCGAAGTCGCGTTGATTCCGGGCACGGGAGGCGTCTTCCGCATCGAGGTCGACGGCGAGATGATCTGGGACCGCAAGCAGCGCGGCGGCTTTCCCGAGATCACCGTGTTGAAGCAGCTGGTACGGGACCGAGTCGCGCCGGAGCGCGATCTCGGCCACGTCGACCGCACGTCCTAGTGCGGGTCTCGCTAGGTCGTTCTACTGCCTAGGTTTTCGAAGACGTCAGCGAGTCCCTGGCCGCCGCCGATGCACATGGTTTCCAATCCGTAGCGCGCGTCCCGACGCCTCATTTCGCGCAGCAGCGTCGCGAGTATCCGGCCGCCGGTGGCTCCGACCGGGTGTCCCAGCGAGATCCCGGAGCCGTTGGGGTTCAGACGAGAATCGTCGGGTTCGATGCCCCACGTGCGCAGCACCGCGAGAGTCTGAGCAGCGAACGCCTCGTTGAGTTCGATGACGTCCATGTCGGCGAGTGTGAGGCCGGCGCGACCGAGCGCTTTCTCGCTCGCGGGGACCGGTCCGATACCCATGGTGCGTGGCGGAACGCCGGCAACTGCCCAGCTGACGAGCTTGGCGATCGGTCGCAATCCGAGTTCGGCTGCCTTTTCGGGAGTAGTCACGATCGCCAGAGCCGCGCCGTCGTTCTGTCCGCTGGCATTGCCTGCGGTGACAGTGGACTCGGGATCGATCTTCGCGCGAATGGCCCGCAGCTTGGACAGGCTGTCGACGCTGGTGTCGGCGCGGGGGTGTTCGTCGGTGTCGATTATCAAAGGGTCGGATCTGCGCTGAGGGACCGAGACGCCGACGATCTCCTCGGCGAATACACCGTTCTTCTGGGCAGTCACGGCTTTCTGGTGGGACTGGACTGCGAGCGCGTCTTGATCGGCCCGGCTGATGGAGAACTCGGCACGCAGGTTCTCCGCGGTCTCGATCATGCCGCCGGGTACCGGATAGTTCTTGCCGCCCGCGGTGACTCGGGCGCGAGCGAGGCGATCCGACAGCGCGACGGCCTCGGCCTTGACGCCCCAGCGCATTCCGGTTGCGTAGAACTCGGCCTGACTCATGCTTTCGACACCACCGGCCAGAACCAGGTCGTTGCCGCCGGACTGCACCTGCATGCATGCTTGGAGCACCGCCTGCAGGCCGGACCCGCAGCGACGATCGATCTGTTGGCCCGGCACTTCGACGCCGAGGCCGGCGTCGAGGGCAGCGACGCGGCCGATGGCGGGCGCGTCGCCGTTCGGCGACGCCTGTCCGAGGATGACGTCGTCGATGTCGGAACCGGAAATTCCGGTGCGTGCAACGAGTTCGGTGATGACGGTTGCGGCGAGCGCCTCGGGCGTGATGTCGCGGAACACCCCGCCGAAACGCCCGATAGGCGTCCGTAGCGGCTCACAGATTACGGCGTCAGGCATGAAGACTTCCTTTGTGGTCGGTCGATTGCGAGTGCACGCGATCGAGGTCCGTTTCGATTGCGCTGCTCGCCCGCAGAAGCGCGGGCAGCAGGTGTTCGCGCACAGCGTCGGCACTGTGCCGCGCGGCCTGCGTCGACACGTTGGCGGCGGCGACGACCTCGCCGGTGTGGTCGCGAATCGGGGCCGCGATCGATCGCAGCCCCTCCTCGAGTTCTTGGTCTACGAGGCAGTATCCTTGTGCGCGTACGTCATCCAGCTCCGCGCGAAGCGATGCCGGGTCGGTGATCGTCTTCCCGGTGAGGGCTGCGAGCTCGACGCGGCCGAGGTAGTCCTCGAGCTTCTCCGGGGACAACCCCGCAAGCAGAACGCGTCCCATCGACGTCGCGTACGCCGGGAACCGAGTTCCGATGGTGATTGCCACGGTCATGATTCTGCTGACCGGAACTCGAGCGACGTACACGACGTCGTCGCCGTCGAGGATCGACACCGAGGACGACTCGCGGACCTGTTCCGCCAGGGATTCGAGGTGTGGACCTGCGACATCCGGCAGGGTCAGGGACGACAGGTAGCTGTAGCCGAGTTCGAGGACACGTGGAGTCAACCAGAACATGGATCCGTCGCTTCGGACGTAACCGAGTTCGACCAACGTCAGCAGGAAGCGACGTGCAGTCGCGCGGGTCAGATCGGTCGTCTTGGCAACGTCGGAGAGCGTTCGACGGGGGTGTTCGGCGTCGAAGGCCCTGATGACCGCGAGACCGCGTGCCAACGACTGGACATAGTCAGGTGACGGGTCCCGCTGTTCGTGTGCGAGCCGTTCGCTCATGAGGTCTCCGATCGCGCGGTCTCGGTCAGGGCGGCGTCGGCCATCGCGAACGCGGCATTGCTGTTGGGGACACCCGCGTACACAGCGGTGTGGAGGAACACCTCGGCCATCTCCTTGGGGTCCAGTCCCGCTCGCAGAGCTGCACGTATATGCATGTCCAGTTCGTGCTGGTTGCCTACCGCGGTCAGAATCGCCAGGGTGAGCAATCGTCGGGTGCGGTGATCGAGTCCTTCGCGGGTCCACACGTCACCCCAGGCCGTCCGCGTGATGAAATCCTGGAACGGTGCGGTGAACTCAGTAGTGCGCGCGATGCTGCGCTCGACGTGGGCGTCGCCGAGTACCGACCGGCGTACGGCCATGCCCGCATCGTGTGCGGCCCGTCGACCTGCGTCGTACACACTGCCCGTGATCATCTCGACGATGAGCGCGGTGATGCGACCCGCCTGTTCGACGTTGGCGAGATGTGCGGCCTCGGGCAGAACGTGAAATCGTGATCTCGCGACACCGTCGGCGATGATTGCCATGTCGGCGGGCGTCGTTGCAGGATCCTGCTCGCCGGCGACGACCAGAGTCGGAACGCTGATTCGGCCCAGGTCGGCTCTGTTGTCCCACTGCGACAACGCTTCACACGACGCGGCATAGCCCTCGTCGGGAGTCGCGCTGATCATCGCCCGGTGTCGCGCCGCGAGTTCGGTGTCGCGCGATATCAGTTCGGGCGTGAACCAGCGGGAGAGAACGGCATCGGCCAGCGACTCGGTGCCGTCGGTGCGGACCGCTGCAGCGCGGTCGAGCCATGCCTGCGATTCGCCGAAGCGAGCCGACGTGCACAGCAGCGTGAGTGTGAGTGCGCGGGCAGGTCGATGCACGGCGATCCACTGAGCGATCGCGCCGCCGAGCGAAAGTCCGACGAGGTGCACGCGATCACGACCGAGCGAGTCGAGCACGGCAAGAACGTCTCCGGCCATGTCCGCTACGGAGTACGGGCCTTGCGGAACCGGTGATTTTCCATGCCCGCGTAGATCGACCGCGATGACATCCGCGACGTCGGAGAGTCCCGGGATTTGTGGATCCCACATCGAGCGTTCCGACCCGAGCGATCCGATCAGCACGACGGTGGTGTCACCCGAGGGGCCGGGTACCAGGTCGTAAGACAGTTCGACGGTCATGATCTTCCTTCGCTTCGAGTGTGGACGTCGGCAACTACGCGGTCGACGATGTCGCCTGCGTGGCCCAGATACTGCGCGGGATCGAGAAGTTCCCGAACCACGTCGGGATCGAGAAACTCGGAGATCGAGGGGTCCTCGTCGAGAGGGGAACCCGATGCACATGCGACCGTGACGATCTCGCGGGCGGAGTCGGTGTGATCGGACAGTGCGGTGGTGACGCGCTCGGCCAGCAGGAGTCCGTGGGTGATGTCGAGATTTCGGGCCATGGCGTCGACATGCACCTTCAGCCCGGAGATGCTGACGGCCACCTGGTGGGCGCCACCGGCGACGAGTCGGAGTAGATCGGTGAGGGTTTCCCACTCCGCATGCCACGCGCCTGCCGCACGTTGGTGCTCGTGCTCCATCGAGCTCAGCATGGTTGCGACGAGACCGGGGACGCGCTTGACCGCGGCGCGTGCAGTGATGGCCGCGACCGGGTTTCGTTTGTGTGGCATAGCCGAGGATCCGCCGGGAGCGGCTTCTTCGACTTCGCCGACTTCGGTCGAGGCCAGGAGGGTGATGTCGAGGGCGGGCTTTGCGATTGCTCCGGCCACTACGCCGAGGGCGCCTGCGACCTCGCCCATCCGGGTGCGCTCGGTGTGCCAGGGAACCCCCTGATGTGCAAGGCCCAGTTCATCCGCCAGCGTGTCGGCAACCTTCGGGCCGTAGGGGAACAGAGCCGCCGAAGTCCCTGCGGCGCCGCCGAACTGAATCGCGAGCGAAACTTCTGCCCGTGCGAGCACATCGTCGGCTCGCGCCAAGCCTGCCACCCAGCCGGCCACGACGGCACCGAATGTCGTCGGCAGGGCTTGTTGACCGAGGGTGCGCCCGGCAATCGGGGTGTCCCGGTGCACCCGAGCGAGGTGCGCGCCCGCAGTGATCGCGCCGCCGATCGAGGATCGAATTGCCGTCAGCGATCTCTGTGTGAGGAGCATCAGCGCGGAGTCGACGATGTCCTGACTCGTCGCCCCCGGGTGGACGGCGCTGCCTGGGACGCCTCGTGACGCGACCGCTCGTCGAAGGATCTCCACGAGTGGGATGACGGGGTTCCCGCCGACAGCCGAGCGTGCGCCCAGCTCGGCGAGATCGACGACGCCAGGCATGCCGAGCTCGGATGACACGGTGGAGACGATCTCGGCATGCGCTGCGTCGACCAGACCGTGCTGTGCCGCAGCCCGTGACAACGCGGCCTCCACGTCGAGCATCGCCGTGACCCAGGCCTGATCGGATACGAGTGCTGCAGCGTCGCCGCTGCCGAACGTGGGGTCGAACAGGGATCCGCGGGTGTTCGTCATCGATCGCTTTCGTTCGTCACAGATCGAAGAACGGAGTTTCGTCGCCGTTCGGGTCACTGTCCTGGACTACCACATCGAGGTGGTAGCCGGTGGGTGTTGCTCGTGCGATCAGCTTCTCGCGTTGCCGCGGGTCCATTCCGGACAGCACAGGGTCCGAGAAGTTCCGTTCGGTCTCGTCGGGAAAGTAGATCCGGGTGACCAGCCGCTCCAGCATGCCGCGGGCGAAGATGCCGACATCGATATGCGGGGCCTCGATCGAGCCGTCCTCGGCGGGGAGCGGGCCGGGTTTGACGGTGTGCACGGTCGAGGTTCCGGTGGAATCCGCCACTGCGCGGCCGAATCCACGGAAGCGTGCCGGCGTCGGTTCCGCACGGCCCCGCGGGTCGTCCGGGTGGTCGAAACGCCCGGCAGCGTCGGCCTGCCAGGTCTCGATCATGGCGTCGGCAATGGGGGTTCGATGTCCGTCGTAGACGGTAACAGTGATGTCGATGGAACCTTCTGTCCCGCTGGGTACCACATCAGGGCCGTCGGGCCAGGGCAGTCCGATGTGGAGGTACGGTCCGACGGTCTGCGATGGTGTCTGCCCGAACGAAACCGTCGTGAAGTCGATCCCCGGGGTGACGGGATATCTCGGAGCGAAGTCAGTCATCGTGGTCGTCACCTTCGAACGGAGTTGCGTTGCGGCCGCGCAGGACGATGTCGAAGCGGAATCCCAGGGCCCAGTTGTCCTGTGTGGCTTCGTAGTCGAACGCGCTGATCATGCGACCCCTTGCCTCTTCGGGGGCCGAGTTGAAGATGGGATCCTGGAAGAACATCGGGTCTTCCGGGAAGTACATCTGCGTGACGAGGCGCTGCGTGAACGCCTGACCGAAGAGCGAGAAGTGAATGTGCGCCGGCCGCCACGCGTTGTGGTGGTTGCCCCACGGGTACGCGCCGGGTTTGATCGTCGTGAATCGGTAGTTGCCCGTGGCGTCGGTGAGTACTCGGCCGACGCCGTCGAAGTGGGGATCCAGTGGCGCGGGCCAGGTGTCGCCTGCGTGGCGGTACCGTCCGCCCGCGTTCGCCTGCCACACCTCGACGAGTGTGTTCGGTACTGCTCGCCCGTCACTGTCGAGGACGCGCCCATGGACGATGATGCGCTGGCCCTGGGCTTCACCGCCGTTCGCGAGCGTGAGGTCTGCATCCGCCGCGGTGACACGGCCTTCGCCGAGGACGGGGCCGGTGATCTCGGTCAGGCGCTGAGGTAGAAGCGTGAGCGGCTGCTTCGGGTGCCGCAGCGTGGTGGTGCGGTACTCGGCGAAGTCGCGGGGTGCGTTGACGCCGGACTGGTCGCGGTACGGCCGGTTCGCTTCGCCGGTGACGGTGAGGTCGGGCGGTAGTTGGAGCATCGGTTGTTCCTCACGTTGGAGTTACGTGTATTCGAATTCTGAGTGTTCGCCATGTGGACGATCAGCCGCTATCCGAACCACTTTACGTTCACGATGGGCGTCAGGCAATGAAATCAGCCAAAATGTTCGTATAGCGGCGATGTGTTCACAATACGCACAATGTTCGGTAGGGTCGTCGGCATGATGGACAAAGTGATGACGAGTGCTGCCGAAGCAGTGGCCGACCTGCCGGACGGGGCTTCCGTCGCGGTCGGTGGCTTCGGCCTTGTCGGTGTTCCGGAAATCCTGATCGACGCGGTGCTGCAGCAGGGTGCGACCGATCTAGAGATCGTCAGCAACAACTGCGGAACCGACGGTTTCGGTCTGGGCGTGCTTCTGGAGAAGCGTCGAATCCGCCGAACGATCAGCTCCTATGTCGGGTCGAACAAGGAATTCGCACGGCAGTACCTCGCCGGCGAACTCGAGGTCGAGCTGACCCCGCAAGGCACACTTGCCGAAAGGCTTCGTGCCGGCGGCGCGGGTATCCCGGCCTTCTTCACACCTGCGGGCGTCGGAACTCAGGTGGCCGACGGCGGCCTACCACTGCGCTACGACGGCCACGGTGGCATTGCGCTGGCGAGCCCACCGAAGGAGACGCGCGAATTCGATGGCATCACCTACGTGATGGAGCGTGGAATCGTAGCGGACTACGCGCTCGTTCATGCGTGGAAGGGCGACCGGCACGGAAACCTCGTATTCCATGCCAGCGCACGCAATTTCAATCCCCCCGCCGCTGCGTCGGGGCGAATCACCATTGCTCAGATCGAGCACTTGGTCGAACCCGGAGAGATCGGACCCGACGACGTACATACGCCGGGGATTCACGTGCAGCGAGTGGTCCACGTCGGCAAGGTGACCGTAGGAATCGAGCAGCGGACGGTGCGAGCATGAGCGAGAACATCACGAAGCTGACGCGAGAGCAGATGGCTGCGCGGGTTGCGCTGGAACTGGGCGACGGCGAATACGTCAACCTCGGTATCGGTATGCCCACTCTCGTACCCAATTACCTGCCGACCGATATCACCGTGATTCTTCATTCGGAGAACGGTGTGTTGGGAGTAGGGCCGTACCCGACCGAGGACGAGCTCGATCCCGAGGTCATCAACGCAGGTAAGGAGACGATCACGGTTCTGCCCGGCGCCTCGTACTTCGATTCATCGCAGTCGTTCGGCATGATCCGCGGTGGGCAGGTCGACGTCGCCGTACTCGGTGCCATGCAGGTGAGCGAGACGGGTGACCTCGCGAACTGGATGATTCCCGGCCATATGGTCAAAGGTATGGGTGGCGCAATGGATTTGGTCCACGGTGCGCGTCGAGTCATCGTGATGATGGAACACGTGTCGAAAAAAGGGGAGCCCAAGATCTTGAAGTCGTGCACCCTTCCGCTCACCGGTGTCGGATGTGTTCAGCGCATCATCACCGATATGGCGGTTCTGGACGTGACCGAACACGGCCTGAGATTGGTCGAGACCGCACCCGGCATCACCGTGGAGCAGGTCGTAGCGGCGACAGGCGCCACACTCACCGTGTGATTCTGTGCGTGTGCGAGTACAGATTCATGTCCTCGCCGCGCAGGAATCCGACGACGGTCAATCCTGATTCCTCGGCAAGATCGACGGCAAGCGAGGACGGTGCCGATACAGCCGCAAGAATTGGGATGCCGGCCATGACGGCTTTCTGAGCCAGCTCGAACGAGGCACGGCCGCTGACCATCAGAACCGTGCCGACGAGCGGAACTCGACTGTCGCCCGTCGCCCACCCGATTACCTTGTCCACGGCATTGTGTCGTCCGACATCCTCGCGGGAGACGAGCATCGTGCCGTCGGCGTCGAACAGCGCGGCGGCATGCAACCCGCCGGTGGAGTCGAACGCCTTCTGTGACGCGCGCAGAGTGTCCGGCATGGTGGTCAACACCGAGGCTTTGACCTCGGTCTGGTCGGCTGCGGGGGAGTGCCGTGTTTTCAATCGAACCGCGTCGAGTGAGCCTTTGCCACACACTCCGCACGACGATGTCGTATAGAAATTGCGTTCGACACCCGGCTCAGGCGGCGCCACTCCAGGTGCAAGAGTGACGTCGAGGACGTTGTAGGTATTCTGGCCGGCGTCGTCGACGCCGTCGCAGTACCTGGCCGCCGAGATGTCCGCACGCCCGCCGATGACGCCCTCGGTGAGCAGGAACCCGTGCGCGAGTTCGACGTCGTGGCCTGGAGTCCGCATCGTCACGGCGAGCGCCGATCCGTTCACTCGGATCTCGAGTGGTTCCTCGACGACGAGGGTGTCCGGTCGAGACGTCTCGTGTGGTCCACGGATTCTGACGACCGGACGCCGAGCGGTGATTCGTCCCATGAATCGATTATGCGCCTCTCCCTCCCAGCGCGATCACTGCCCGCCGGCGTAGCTAGTCACTCACGGGCGGCAATCCCGCTTTCAGAGCTGCCTCGTTCAGGGCCGCGACCAACGACACCATCCGCGGATGATCGACGAGATCGTCGACCCACACCGCTCGACCCTTGTGGTCGGCCAACGGTATCCGCCAGTTCTGGTACTGGGTCTCGTCGGTTCCCGGCTGATTCTGAATCCGGTTCTCGCCCACTGCATCCACGAGCGCCACGCCGAGCAGGTTCGAGGGGCTCCGCGCGATCAATCGGTACAGCGCCTCGACGGTTTCCTTCTCCGACGCGTCCGCCGACAGCAGTCCCCGGGTCCGCGCGAGGTCGAGCACTGCTTCGCGACCGGCCGCGTCCTGCGCGGTTTCGGCTTCCACGTCCCGTTCGAGCAATCCGAGGCGCGACCGCAGCGCGATGTGCTCGCCGCGCAGGTATCCGACGGTCGGTGGTAGATCGTGGGTGGTCACCGACGTCAGGCACAGTTCCCGATAGTTCTCGGGCGGAATGGGCGAGTCGCCGTCGTTCTCGAACCACAGAATCGACGTACCGAACACACCGCGTTGCCCGAGGTACTCCTGAACTCGCGGCTCGAACACGCCGAGGTCTTCTCCCACCACGACAGCTCCCGCCCGCTCGGCCTCGAGCACCAGGATGCCGATGAGCGCTTCGTGGTCGTACTCGACGTAGGCGCCGTCGCCCGGTGTCCGAGCCGCCTGCGGGATCCACCACAGCCGGAACAATCCAAGAATATGGTCGACGCGTACGCCGCCTGCGTGCCGCAGAATCGTGCGCAGCATGTCGCGATAGGGCCCGTATCCCAACTCGCGCAACCGATCCGGATTCCATGGCGGCTGGTTCCAATTCTGGCCCTGCTGGTTGAAGTTGTCCGGCGGTGCGCCGACTGTCACCCCAGCGGTGAGAGCGTCCCCGAGCGTCCACGCATCGGCGCCTTGTCGATGCACACCGACTGCGAGATCGTGCATGATTCCGATGTCCATGCCCGAGCGCCGCGCTGCCAGCTGGGCACGCTCGAGTTGCTGGTCGCAGGTCCACTGCAGCCACTTGTGAAACGCGATCCGATCGGCAGCGGTCGAGCGAAACTCAGTGGCGAAGTCGGTGCCGGGATGCGCTGCTTCTACTTGCCAGATCTTGTCTTCGGGGCCGAACTTCTCGGCGAGTGCGCACCACAGGGCGAAATCGTCGAGCCCATGTCCTTCCCGTTCGCAGAAGGCGTCGAATTCGGCTTGCCTGGTAGCAGACAACGTGACCCGGTGAATCCTCGACAGCGCGCGAAGTTTGGCGCGAAACGACGGGTCTCGATCGATCTTTCTCGTGCGCTTGTTCGCTTTCGAGAAGCGGCGCGCGGACTCGCGCACCTTTGCGTACTGGTCACGAGGCAGGTACGCGGTCTCCGGTATGTCCTCGACCCTGATGTACATCGGGTCGAAAAATCGTCTCGTCGTCGGCAGGTACGGCGATGCCTCGACCGGGGGTTCGGGACGCTGAGCGTGAAGCGGATTGACGAGGACGTAGTCGAACCCGTGGGTTCCGCCTGCGATCGTGGACAGGTCGGCGAGGTCGGCGTAGTCACCGACTCCCCACGATCTGTCCGATCGGATCGAGTACAGCTGCGCCGCGAGACCGCTCCGCTGCTCGCCGAGCAGTGCATCGTTGGCGGACAGGCGCCTCGGCGTGACGACGAGAGGGCATTGAGCGCGAGTCCGATGTGCGGAGTCGATCTCGCTGTCCGCAGTCACGGTGTGCCAACCGATCGGCAGATCGGCGGGCAGACCGAACGTCGCGCGCCCCACCAGGGCTCCGTCGATCTCGCGAGGATCGACCCACACCTGAATCTGTGTGAGCGGGACATGCTCGCCGTGCTCCGTCGTGACATGAACCGACACCGGATCGCCGTGCGGGACATGGACTTCCACTCGATGAGTCTCACCTTGGACGATGACGACGACCGGTGGGAGCGTACGTCGCCACGGCGCTTCGTCGAGATCGCGTAGCGAGGCGGCGACGTCGTCCTCGGTGTCGGCGCCGATCCCGCGGGCCGCGAGAATGTGGTGAAGCGTCGAGTCGGACACTTCGTGTTCGGTGTGGTCCCATCCGCGGTACGACGTGGACACGCCACATTTTCCAGCAAGCTCGCGCAGTTGCGAAGTGTAGGTCACTCCAGTGATCGTGCCAGGCGCGCTCGCTCACGTCACTTGCAGGAGTTTCGGGCGGCGACGGCAGGCCCGGTTCACAAGTAGCGCGAGCGGCTTACCGCTGGTGACAGCTGGGATTGAACTTCGACGACCCCGGGTAGTCTGATCGCGGTCATGGTGGCTCACTAGTTGCCGGACCTGAAATTCTGATTGCAGGGTGGTGCACGAACGCGTGAACCACGAGGAAAGTCGAGACAACGGATAGGGAGCGCGAATGACTGGCGTTGGCAAGATCGAAGAGCTGGAAAGAAATTCCGGCGCACCGGTCGAGCTGCGAGTGGTCGCGGACGCCGATCAGTTGCCGGTAGTGCGCGCGGTAGCAGAGACACTCGCAGTACTGGGGGACTTCACGCTCGACGACATTGCAGACATCAAGCTCGTGGTGGACGAGGTGTGCTCGGAGTTGATCGCAGGCGCGGTCGAGGGCGCCGAGCTGAGCTGTTCGTTCGTCGTCGGTGACGCGGGTATGCGGATCACCACGACATCGGTGGTGCAGACCGGTCGCGTTCCGAAGTCGGACAGCTTCGGATGGCACGTGCTGAACACCTTGACCGACTCGATCTCACTGAGTGCATCGTCGGTCGACGGCGGATCGGCCGTGGTAGTCGACGCGGTCAAGCGGAGGAGCAACGTCTAGTGCCCGTGCCGTACGAAAAACCTACGCGGCGTCAATCGGACGACTACAGCGAAGTTGTACCCCTCATCCAGCAGATGCAGGCATTGGAGGTCGGTTCACCGCAGCGACAGGTGTTGCGGGATCGCATCATCACTCGTTGTCTGCCGCTCGCCGAACACATTGCCCGGCGGTTCGGGGGCCGTGGTGAAGCGCACGAAGATCTTCTGCAGGTAGCGAGATTAGGCCTCGTCAATGCCGTCGATCGGTTCGACATCGAGCGCGGATCGGACTTCGTGTCGTTCGCCGTACCCACGATCATGGGTGAGGCGCGACGCTACTTCCGAGACGCCGGGTGGTCGGTGCGGGTGCCGCGACGGATGAAAGAGCTGAACTCGATGATCTCCGGCGCCGTGGGGACACTGTCGCAGAAGCTCGGTCGTGCACCGACGGCCAGCGAAATCGCAGCCGAGCTCGACATCGACGTCAAGGAAGCCTCGCAGGCGTTGCTCGCGCGGAGCGCTTATCAGACCGTGTCGGTCGATTCGGTGGTCAGTGACGACCGACTCCCGCTGATGGACACCCTCGGCGCGGACGATCCGGAGCTCGAGAAGATGGAGAGCTACCTGACCGTTCGCCCTGCGCTCGAGAAGCTGCCGGAGCGTGAACGTCAGATCGTGATTCTGCGGTTCTTCGGATCGATGACACAGACGCAGATCGCCGATCGAATGGGCATCTCGCAAATGCACGTGTCCCGGATTCTGGCGCGCACGTTGGCGCAGTTGCGAGAAGACCTCGGGCCGAGCTGACCGAGGAGAGCCGGTCCGCCGTAGCATTCGCGACAGCGAACGTCGGACTCTTCTCATCCCAGGAGCAACGCCAGTGTCAGAGAAGCCAACAGGAATTTTCGACGACCTCGACAGGTATGTGTCCTCGCCGCGGGTCGACGATTTCGCTGTGTCGGAGGACGGCTCGAGGGCGGTCGTCGCGATCTCCGAGCCGAACGCCGACGGAACGAAGTACGTCGCCGCATTGTGGGACATCGATGTGGCAGGCGTCGATTCGGCGCGCCGGCTCACCTTCGACGAAGGCGGGGCGAGCGGCCCCGCATTCGACTCGACGGGCGATCTGCTCTTCCTGCGGCGTGCACCTGGCGACGACGAGTCCAGTGCAGTCTGGTCGCTGTCGAGGAACGGCGGAGAGGCGCGCGTCCTCGTCTCCCGCGGGGCCGGCTTCTCCGGAATTCGAGCCGCGGCGCACGCGCGCACGTTCGTGGCCGTGTCCGACGTCCACCCATCCGCCGACACGGAGGACGACGACGACCGAATCCGACTGCTGCGCAAGGACGGTAAGGTCTCGGCGATCCTGCACACGGGCTACCCGATCCGGTACTGGGACCACGACCTCGGTCCCGCCTCTCCGCAGCTGTACGCCGCCGACGTGTTCGCTGCCGATCCGACCGAAACCGATGCGGTCCGCCGAATCACGGCCGACGCCGGGGGTGCGCTGCGGGAGGCGTCGTACGACATCAGTTCCGACGGCACGTTCGTAGTGTCCACCTGGACGGTGCCCGGTGCGCTCGCGACGTCCAGGACTGTTCTTGTCAGGATCGATGTCGCCACCGGTGAACGGACCGTGCTGGTCGACGACGACGGCGCAGACCTCGGATCGCCCGCGATCTCACCCGACTGCCGTCGCGTCGCTTTCGTCAGGGAGTCGCTGTCCACCCCCGACGAGGCGCCCCGCATGACACTGCAGCAACTCGACATCGACATCGACACCGGTTCGGTCGTCGACGCCGCGCCCGGATGGGACCGGTGGCCCACGAATCCGGTGTGGCTGGCCGACGGCAGCGGAATACTCGTCGTAGCCGACGAGAACGGCCGCGCCCCGGTATTCCTCGTGCGCGACGGAGTACCCACACGCGTCACCGACGCCGATGCCGCGTACACCCACGTGCACGCCTGCACCGACGGCTCGATCTTCGCGCTCGAGGCGTCGTACCTGCAGCCGCCGCATCCGGTGCGCATCGATCTGTCCACGGGAAGCGTCCGCCGACTTCGCCTCGCCGACGAGCTTCCGGAACTGCCGGGAACTCTCACCGAGAT
>NZ_LVCV01000509.1 GCF_001647195.1 Rhodococcus sp. EPR-157
TTCTCTGGGTGCACGGCGGTCCGTTGGCGTCGTGGAACACCTGGTCGTGGCGGTGGAACCCCTGGCTGCTCGTCGCGAAGGGGTACGCGGTGTTGCTGCCTGACCCCGCGTTGTCCACCGGATACGGCCAGGACTTCGTGCAACGAGGCTGGGGGAGATGGGGCAAGGAACCGTTCACCGACCTGATGGCGATCACTGACGCAGCGGTCGATCTGCCGGAGATCGATGCGACGAAGACCGCGGCCATGGGCGGCTCGTTCGGCGGGTACATGGCCAATTGGATCGCCGGGCACACCGACAGATTCGACGCGATCGTCACCCATGCCGGTCTGTGGGCACTCGACCAGTTCGGGCCGACCACGGACGTGGCGTACTACTGGGGCCGAGAAATGTCGCCGGAAATGGCCGTCGAGAATTCGCCGCACCTCTATGTCGCGGACATCACCACTCCGATGCTCGTCATCCATGGCGACAAGGACTATCGAGTTCCTGTCGGTGAGGGTCTTCGGCTCTGGTACGAACTGCTCAGCGAGTCGGGTATCCCCGCCGACGACGAGGGTAGGACCGACCATCGTCTGCTCTACTTCCCCACCGAGAACCACTGGGTGCTGACGCCGCAGCACGCGAAGATCTGGTACGAAGTCGTGTTTTCGTTCCTGGCCGAACACGTTCTGGGCGAGCCCGTGGCATTGCCGGAGGCGCTGGGATGAGTCGGCGGTGAAAAGGGCGTGTCGGAGCGATCGGACGCGACCACTAGAATCGACCGGTGACCAGTTCAGCGCCAGAGACCCCAGCCAACCCAGCAGACCGCTTACCCAAGAGCTGGGACCCCAGCGAGGTAGAGGCGAAGCTGTATCAGGGCTGGGTCGACGCCGGCTACTTCGAGGCCGATCCCGCCAGCACCAAGCCTGCCTACTCGATCGTCCTGCCGCCCCCCAACGTCACGGGCAGTTTGCATATGGGCCACGCGCTCGACCACACCTTGATGGATGCGCTGAGCCGCCGTAAGAGGATGCTCGGCTTCGAGGTGCTCTGGCTTCCCGGAATGGATCACGCGGGCATTGCGACGCAGACCATCGTCGAGAAGCAACTCGCGGTGGACGGCAAGACCAAAGAGGACTTCGGTCGCGAACTGTTCATCGACAAGGTCTGGGACTGGAAGCACGAGTCGGGTGGAACCATTCTCGGCCAGATGCGTCGCATCGGTGACGGTGTCGACTGGAACCGCGAGCGCTTCACCATGGACGACGGGTTGTCCCAGGCCGTGCAGACCATGTTCAAACGGATGTACGACGACGGTCTCATCTACCGTGCCGAGCGGCTCGTCAACTGGTCCCCGGTGTTGCAGACGGCGATCTCCGACATCGAAGTCAAGTTCGAGGACGTCGAAGGCGAGCTCGTTTCGCTTCGCTACGGATCGCTGAACGACGACGAGCCGCACGTCATCGTCGCCACCACTCGAGTGGAGACCATGCTCGGCGACACGGCCGTGGCGGTGCACCCGGATGACGAGCGATACCGCCATCTCGTCGGCACGACCCTCGAGCACCCGTTCACCGGCAGACAGATCCCGATCATCGCCGACGACTACGTCGACCCCGAGTTCGGTACCGGCGCAGTCAAGATCACCCCGGCGCACGATCCGAACGACTTCGAGATGGGCGTGCGGCACAACCTGCCGATGCCGACGATCATGGACAAGGCCGGCCGAATCGCCGACACCGGAACCGAATTCGACGGTCTCGATCGCTTCGAGGCCCGCGTGAAGGTCCGCGAAGCTCTCGCCGAGCAGGGCCGGGTCGTGGCGGAGAAGCGTCCGTACCTGCACAGTGTCGGCCACTCCGAGCGAAGCGGTGAGTCGATCGAACCCAGACTCTCGCTGCAGTGGTGGGTCAAGGTCGACGGTCTGGCCAAGGCCGCGGGCGACGCGGTTCGCAACGGCGACACAGTCATTCACCCGGCAAGCCAGGAACCGCGTTGGTTCGCCTGGGTCGACAACATGCACGATTGGTGCATCTCACGCCAGCTGTGGTGGGGACACCGCATCCCGATCTGGTATGGACCCGACGGTGAAACCGTCTGCCTCGGCCCGGACGAGACTGCTCCGGAAGGGTGGGAACAGGACCCGGACGTCCTCGACACATGGTTCTCGTCCGGTCTGTGGCCGTTCTCGACGATGGGATGGCCGCACGCCACCGACGACCTCGCGAAGTTCTATCCGACGTCGGTTCTCGTCACCGGATACGACATCCTGTTCTTCTGGGTGGCTCGGATGATGATGTTCGGTACCTACGTGTCCTCCGACGCGTCGGTCACCGCCGGGGAGAGGGGCGGTCAGGTTCCGTTCACGGACATCTTCTTGCACGGCCTCGTCCGAGATCAGCACGGCAAGAAGATGTCCAAGTCGCGCGGCAACGGCATCGATCCACTGGACTGGGTGGACCGCTTCGGTGCGGACGCGCTGCGATTTACCCTCGCCCGCGGAGCCAATCCCGGAGCGGACCTGTCGGTCGGCGAGGATCACGCGCAGTCCTCCCGCAACTTCGCCAACAAGCTGTTCAACGCGACGAAGTTTGCGCTGATGAACGGCGCTGCGCCGGCGCAGCTTCCGGCGCGCGAGGCGCTGACCGACGCCGACCGGTGGATACTGGATCGTCTCGATCACGTTCGAGCAGAGGTCGATACGGCGTTCGAGCGATACGAGTTCAGCAAGGCATGCGAGGCCCTCTATCACTTCGCTTGGGACGAGGTGTGCGACTGGTACCTCGAAATCGCGAAGGTGCAGTTCTCCGACGAGGCGCAGGCGGCACCCACCCGGGCAGTGCTCGGCAACGTGCTCGACGCACTGCTCCGGCTGCTGCATCCGGTCATTCCGTTCGTCACCGAAACGCTGTGGAAGGTGTTGACCGGAGGAGAGTCCATCGTGGTCGCATCCTGGCCGACCGCGTCCGGGTTCGATGCCGATGCCATTGCCGCGCAACGTGTTTCCGACATGCAGAAGCTCATCACCGAGGTCCGACGGTTCCGTAGCGACCAGGGACTCAAACCGTCGCAGAAGGTCGCCGCTGCGCTCATCGGGATCGAGGCGGCAGACCTCCTCGCACAGGTTCCCGCAACCCGTGCGCTCGCGAAACTCACCGAACCCGCTGACGATTTCAATGCAACGGCGTCCGTCGAAGTCCGTCTGTCGCAGGCAACCGTGACGGTGGAACTCGACACCTCGGGAACGGTCGATCTCGTCGCCGAACGGGCAAGGCTGGTCAAGGATCTCGCGGCGGCGGAGAAGGAGCTCGCCCAGACGACCGGCAAGCTCGGAAACGAGGCGTTCCTCGCCAAGGCGCCGGATGCCGTCGTCGACAAGATCCGTTCTCGTCAGCAGATCGCCACCGAGGAGATCGCGCGCATTCAAGCCCGTCTCGAAGCGATGGGACAGTAGTGAGCGAATTCGACACACCGAGCGTCGATCCGGGCCCGGTCGACCTGGCCGAGATGGCGCTCGTCGAAGCGGAACTCGACAAGCGTTGGCCCGAGACGAAGATCGAGCCGAGCATCTCGCGGATCGCAGCATTGATGGACCTGCTCGGTTCGCCGCAGAAGGCGTATCCGTCGATTCACGTCGCAGGTACCAACGGCAAGACCTCTGTGACACGCATGATCGATGCCTTGCTGACGCACTTCCACCGTCGGACAGGGCGCACGACGAGCCCGCACCTTCAGCTGGCGACCGAACGCATCAGTATCGACGGCACACCGATTTCTCCTCGGCTCTACGTCGACACCTACAACGAGATCGCCCCGTTCGTGGACATGATCGATGCGAAGTCCGAGGCCGCGGGCGGACCGAGGATGAGCAAGTTCGAGGTGACCACGGCGATGGCCTTCGCAGCGTTCGCCGAGGCTCCGGTCGAGGTGGCCGTCGTCGAGGTCGGATTGGGCGGACGTTGGGATGCAACCAACGTGGTCGACGGCGAAGTCGCGGTGATCACTCCGATCGACGTCGACCACGTCGAATTTCTCGGCTCGGATCTCGCCGGCATCGCGGCGGAGAAAGCCGGGATCATCAAGAAGGCTCCCGAACGACTGGTGCCCCGCGACACCGTCGCCATCATCGCCGAGCAGAAGCCTGAGGTGGCCGAGGTTCTCCTTCGCGCTGCCGTCGAGGCCGATGCTGCAGTCGCCCGGCAAGGATCGGAGTTCCGGGTGCTCGCCCGCAGAATCGCGGTGGGCGGCCAGCAACTGGAACTGCAGGGTCTCGGCGGTGTCTACACCGACATCTTTCTGCCGCTGCACGGTGAGCACCAGGCGCACAATGCGTCCCTGGCGCTCGCTGCTGTCGAGGCGTTCTTCGGGGCCGGCGCAGACAGGCAACTCGATGTGGAGATCGTGCAGGCAGCTTTCGCATCCATCGTCAATCCTGGTCGACTGGAACGGGTCCGCAACGCGCCGACGGTGTTCGTCGACGCGGCCCACAATCCACATGGGGCGCGAGCACTCGCCGCAACCCTGGCTGCGGAGTTCGACTTTCGCAAGCTTGTCGGCGTCGTCAGTGTCATGGGTGACAAGGACGTCGATGCGATGCTCACCGTCCTCGAACCGGTGTTCGACGAGATCGTGGTCACGCACAATGGATCACCGCGGGCCATGGATGTCGAAGAGCTGGCGAACATCGCGGTGGCCAAGTTCGGCGACGAACGTGTCGTTGTGTCTCCGACGCTCGCCGATGCCGTGGAGACGGCCATCGGGCTGGCCGAAGAAGTGGGAGACCCCGGTGAGGCTGTATCGGGTGCTGGAGTGATCGTGACCGGCTCGGTCGTGACGGCCGGTGCTGCGAGAAGTCTGTTCGGAAAGGAACCCGTATGAGTCAGGACGGCTCGGATACCGACGCGCCCAGGTTCAAACCCCCCACCAACGATCCGTGGAAGGGATTTCGGGGTGTCTGCGCGGGCACCCTCATCCTCGAGATGATCGTCGTGTTGCTGGCGTTGCCGGTCGTGGCGACGGTCGGTGGCGGCCTGAGCTGGTTCTCCACGCTCTACATCGTCGGGCTTGCTGTGTTGATGGTTCTGGCCAGCGGTATGCAGCGCCGCAGGCAAGGCATGCAGATCAATCTCGCACTTCAGGTGCTCGTGTTGCTCGGGGTGTTCATCCACCTGTCGATCGGAATTGTCGGGCTGATCTTCGGGGCCGTGTGGCTGTACCTTCTCTACTTGCGCCGGGACATCACCCGTCGGATCGAGCGTGGCCAGCTGTACGGCCAGCGAGAGTGACACTGACGAGCGACGCTTACCGACCGTCTACTACTGTCTGTTGTCGTGACTGAGCGCACCCTTGTACTTATCAAGCCCGACGGAGTTGCCCGCCGCTACGTGGGAGAAATCCTTGGCCGGATCGAGAAGAAGGGACTGAGCATCGCAGCACTCGAGCTCAAGTCCGTTCCGCGCGAACTGGCCAGTGCCCACTACGCCGAACACGAGAGCAAGCCGTTCTTCCCCGACCTGCTCGAGTTCATCACCTCGGGCCCGGTCGTAGCGGCGGTGCTGGAAGGCCCACGTGCCATCGCGGCGTTCCGGCAGATCGCGGGCGGTACCGATCCGGTAGGGGAAGCAGTACCGGGCACGATCCGCGCCGACCTCGCGCTCGACGGGCAGCAGAACCTCGTGCACGGATCCGACTCGGTCGAGTCTGCGGAACGCGAGATCTCGCTCTGGTTCCCCGGCTTGTCCTGATCCTCGGACGACACAGCCCGCCACGCCGCCGATCGTGCATTCTTCGGCGGTATGGCGGGACCACCACTCCGGTGTGGGATACTCGTGAAGGTTGCTTCACAGTTTGGTTTCACCGAAGGACACGCTTCAGCAGTAAATTCAGCCCAGTACCTCTAGACACGCAGGACTTCTACACCAGCAGGACGATCGAACGCCATGACAGTGGCGTTCTCGTGACAGCAACCGGATGACTGACGGACAGTGCGATGCCCGTCATCGCTGCCGACGGCGAGGGGACACCCTCACCGCCTCAGGCATGCTTGATGATCAGGCGCTCGTACTCGAAGGACACGAAAAGCCATCCAGCCAGGCACCGTGCTCGGCGCACCGGCCACTTGCCGTGGACAGTGCACCAGGTGCGGAGCAAGACCAGACGACACTGACGTCAAACCTTTCGTCAGAACACAAGGATTGCCCTCGCGTGGCCGCGTCACACCCAGTAGGTGGACGCGCCCGGGGGCCCGAGGAGACATACGTGGCCGATCAAGCCCCGCCCGAAGATGTACAGAATTCGAACACGGGAAGTTCTGCAGGTGGCGCTGATGCGTCCGCCGGGTCAACTCCGTCGTTCCCCGACCGCCTGCGTGTGCACGCATTGGCAAAGATCATCGGTGTCACCAGTAAGCAGGTGCTCGCCAAGCTCGTCGACCTCGGCATCGAAGCGCGCAGCGCACAATCCAGCCTCGACCGCGACGTCGCAGAGACCGTGCACTCGGCCTTCACGGCGCCCGAAGATTCTGCTGCCGAGCCGGTCCTGGCCGATCCGCCGGCCGTCGAGGAACCTGCTGTCGACAAGCCAGCAAAATCCAAGCCGGCAGTTTCCAAGCCAGCGGTGGCCGAGCCGACCGGGTTGTTTTCCACCGAAGACGTCGCTGTGACCACTGAGCGTGCTCCCGGCGACCGGCCCGCATTCACCGGTCCGTTGTTTCTGCAGCCCGAAGCTGTCGTCGAGGCTCCGCGTGCACGTCGGCGCAGCAAGAAGGCGGCGGGCCCGGCGGTCGACACCAGTGCGACCGACGCTGCGTCCGAGCCGACAGGGAGCGCGACGGCCGAGTCCGAAACCGTTGCTCCGGTCCTGACCGTCACCGCTGCGCCCGACACTGGAAGCAGTGGCGCGACCGACTCGAGCGACACGAACAAGAAGACCGTTGCCGGTGACGAGTCCGTCGGTACCGACGACGCCGATGCCGAGTCGGATTCCTCTGGTCACGACGACGACGGCGACGACGACCAGTCACAGCCTCGACGTCGCAGGCGAGGACGCCGTGGCCGCGGTCGCGGCCGCGGCGACCAGTCGAGCGATGGAACCTCCGAGGACGGCGACAACGACGACGAGAGCCAGTCAGGTTCCGACGGCCAGGAGTCGTCCGCCGAGAGCGCAGCCCCGGTGTCGGATGAAGAAGTATCGGCCGACGAGGATTCGTCGACCGATTCGGAGTCCAGCAGCGAGGACAAGCCCAGTGGCGAACGCCGCTCGCGTCGGCGCAGTCGATCGCGCGGGGGAGCCAAACCAGCTGACTCGTCGGCCGAGGACGAGTCGACTCCGCCCGCTGAGACGGACGCCGAGGATTCCACGGCGGACGCGTCCGCGGACGACACCGACGACGATCAGGACGAATCGGACGGGTCGAGCCGTCGCCGTCGTCGTCGCCGTCGTCGTCGCAGTTCTGGAGAGACCTCATCCGATGCTGCGTCGTCCGAGGACGATCCGCCGAACACGGTGGTCCACGAGCGGGAGCCGCGCAACAAGCCACGTACCAAAGACGAGGTTCAGGGAATCAGCGGGTCGACCCGTCTGGAAGCGAAGCGTCAGCGTCGCCGCGACGGGCGAGATGCCGGGCGCCGTCGTCCGCCGATCCTGACCGAGTCGGAGTTCCTGGCTCGTCGTGAATCCGTCGACCGGGTGATGGTCGTCCGCGAGAAGTCGTTCCCTGACCACGGTGGCGATACCACTCAGGTAGCTGTCCTGGAAGACGGAGTTCTCGTCGAGCACTTCGTCACGAGCAGCGCGTCGGCCTCCATGGTCGGCAACGTGTACCTCGGACGTGTGCAGAATGTGCTGCCGAGCATGGAAGCGGCGTTCATCGACATCGGTCGCGGTCGTAACGGCGTGCTGTACGCCGGTGAAGTCAACTGGGACGCCGCAGGTCTGGGCGGTAACTCGCGCAAGATCGAGCAGGCGCTCAAGCCGGGTGACCAAGTTCTGGTTCAGGTGAGCAAGGATCCTGTCGGGCACAAGGGCGCCCGCTTGACGACCCAGCTCTCGCTGGCCGGTCGCTACCTCGTCTACGTCCCCGGCGGCAGCTCGACGGGCATCAGCCGCAAGCTCCCCGACACCGAACGCAAGCGCCTCAAGGAAATTCTGCGCGAGATCGTGCCCGCGGAGGCCGGGGTCATCATTCGCACCGCCGCCGAGGGGGTCAGCGAGGAAGAACTCGCACGCGACGTCACGCGGCTGCAAGCGCAGTGGGCGACGATCGAAGAGGCATCGGCCAAGGCAGAGTCGAGCAAGGGCAGCCAGCCACAGACTCTGTACGAAGAGCCCGATCTTCTCGTCAAGGTCATCCGTGACCTGTTCAACGAGGACTTCGTCAAGCTGGTCATCGAGGGCGAGAAAGCCTGGACGACCACGTCGAACTACATCGAAACCGTTGCCGCAGACATGCTGCCGAAGCTTCAGCGCCACGTCGTGGAGCCCGGCCAGCCGGATGTCTTCGAGGCGCATCGGATAGACGAGCAACTGGCGAAGGCACTGGACCGAAAGGTCTGGCTGCCCTCGGGCGGAACCCTCGTCATCGATCGCACCGAGGCGATGACCGTCGTCGACGTCAACACCGGCAAGTTCACCGGCGCAGGCGGGAACCTCGAAGAGACGGTCACCCGCAACAACCTCGAAGCTGCCGAAGAGGTCGTTCGGCAGATGCGCTTGCGTGACATCGGCGGAATGATCGTCGTCGACTTCATCGACATGGTTCTCGAGCAGAACCGTGACCTCGTGCTCCGCCGGCTGACCGAAGCACTTGGACGCGATCGGACGCGTCATCAGGTGTCCGAGGTGACGTCGCTCGGTCTGGTCCAGATGACACGTAAGAAGCTGGGAACTGGCCTGGTGGAAGCGTTCTCGACGAACTGTGAGCACTGCCAGGGCCGAGGAATCATCGTCCATCCGTTCCCGGTCGAGAGCAAGCCGGACGACGGATCGAAGCCCAACTCGTCGCGGGGAGACTCCAGCACCCCACGTAAGCGACGTGGTCGCGACAAGTCCGACAACGCCGGTTCCGGCGGAAGTGCGGGCGCCGCCGAGCACTCCGAACCCACGGCAGATCCGTCGATCAAGCGTGCGCATCCGGTTGCCCTCGCGATGGCCGCCCATCACGACGACGTCGTCGCCGATGTCACGCCTGCCGATGTCATCGACAACGGTGTCATCGACAACGGTGCAGTCGACAACGGTGCCGACGCCGCCACGGTGTCGACTCCGCGGATCATCGGTGCCTCGGAGGTTGCTGCTGCCCAGGGCAACAGTCCGCAGGATTCACACGACGAGAACACGACCGACTCGTCCTCTGCACCTGCCGACACGGCGTCTGCAACCGAGTCGAGCGAGGTTCCGGCCCGTCGCGCAGGTAGGAGTGGGCGTCGTAAGGCGTCCAGGCCTGCCGCGACGGCCCCTGCAGCTGCCACGGCGGAAACCGCGGTGGACGTTCCTGCTGATCTCGCTACGGATGTCGCTGTGGACGCCCCCACGGATGCTGCCGCGGAGGTTCCTGCGAACCCGGCAGACGACGCGCCTCAGGACTCCACGCCTCAGGACTCCACGCCACCCGACTCCACGGGGTCCGATGCGGTGTCAGGTTCTGCAGCGTCGGAAGATCCCCCTGAGCCCGTCGTGAAGGCGAGACGCGGTAGGCGTGTCGCAAGGAAGGCGGCTGCGCCCGCAGCAGAAGCGCCCGATGCCGGAACCGTGTTCGTGATTCCGGCGACCTCGGAAGCCGGCACGGACGCCGACGAGTCCGCGCCGACGCCGGTGACTGCTCCAGCATTCACGCAGGTGGACAGCGCTGAGGCTGTCCAAGAGGCGCCGGTGACCAAGCCTCGCCGACGTCGTGCCGCAGCACGACCGGCCGGCCCTCCGGTCGACGCGTAGGGGTTCGGAGACGGGCGGTTTGACCATGGCCGCCCGTCTGCCGTAACCTTGATAAGTCGCTCCCGGTGACAGTGTTCTGCTATGCCTCGAGTCCGTTCGCGGTCTTGTTCGAGTGCCACGCAGGCGTTCACACCCGGTAGCAAGAAACAATGCAAGATCAGACCAGTCGTGTTGCCGTGGGCAGCGCGAGCAAGTTCGAAGAAGCAAGGGGTAGCCCTCCGATGGCAACGTACGCGATCGTCAAGACCGGCGGAAAGCAGTACAAGGTCGCTGTTGGTGACCTCGTCAAGGTCGAGAAGATCGAGGGAGCGCCCGGCACTGCTGTCTCGCTTGCTCCGGTCCTCGTCGTTGATGGATCCGACCTGACCACAGATGCAGACAAGCTGGCGAAGATCTC
>NZ_LVCV01000510.1 GCF_001647195.1 Rhodococcus sp. EPR-157
GACACAGGCAGAAGCTGACTGTCCTCAAGGTCACCGGTATCAAGTAGCAGTTCTCTCACAGCCGGTTTTGCTCGCGGAGCTGGCGTTCTTCTTACCCGAGGAGGGTACGCACATGGCACATAAGAAGGGTGCATCAAGCTCCCGTAACGGTCGCGACTCAAATGCTCAGCGCCTCGGCGTGAAGCGTTTCGGCGGCCAGACGGTCAGCGCAGGCGAGATCCTGGTTCGTCAGCGCGGCACTCACTTCCACCCCGGCGTCAACGTCGGCCGTGGCGGCGACGACACGCTGTTCGCTCTCTCTGCAGGAGCAGTCGAGTTCGGCGCCAAGCGTGGACGCAAGACCGTGAACATCGTTCCGGTCGCAGTCGAGGTCTAGTCCTACACTGCATCATCTGCGTCGATCAGAGGTCGGGGAAGTCCGACCACGAGACGACGCGCCCAAGCCAGTCGACAAGGGCGGACCAGGGTCATTCAACCCGGGTCCGCCCTTATCGTCTTTCTCAGGGCATCGAACATTTCGGTCGGCAAGAACGACCGAGGAAGGATCGAAGGCAGCTATGTCACGATTCATCGACCGCGTGGTACTGCATGTCAGTGCCGGTAAAGGCGGCAACGGCTGCTCTTCGGTTCATCGCGAGAAGTTCAAACCGCTCGGCGGCCCCGACGGAGGCAACGGCGGTCAGGGCGGCGGCGTCGTGTTCGTCGTCGACAGCAGCGTCCACACGCTTCTCGATTTCCACTTCCATTCGCATGCCAAGGCGAGCAACGGAACCCAGGGAATGGGCGGGAACCGAGAGGGCGCCAACGGTGAGGATCTGATCCTCAAGGTCCCTGACGGCACGGTCGTCCTGGACAAGGACGGGCGCATCCTCGCGGACATGATCGGCGAGGGCACCAGGTTCGATGCTGCACCAGGAGGTCGCGGCGGACTGGGCAACGCAGCGCTGGCGTCGAAGGCTCGTCGTGCGCCTGGATTCGCCTTGCTCGGCGAGGAGGGCATCGAGCGCGATTTGGTGCTCGAACTCAAGTCTGTTGCCGATATCGGCCTCGTCGGATTCCCGTCCGCAGGCAAGTCTTCGTTGGTGTCGGTGTTGTCTGCCGCCAAGCCGAAGATCGCCGATTACCCGTTCACCACGCTCGTGCCGAACCTGGGTGTCGTCTCCAGCGGCGATACGACGTACACCGTGGCCGACGTCCCCGGCCTGATTCCCGGTGCGAGCCAAGGCAAAGGACTAGGTCTCGACTTTCTGCGGCATCTCGAACGAACCGCGGTCCTGGCTCACGTAGTCGACTGCGCCACACTGGATCCGGGCCGCGACCCGGTCTCCGACGTCGACGCGCTCGAAGCCGAGCTCGCAGCCTACAAGCCGGCGATGCTGGGTGATGCAAGCCTGGGTGACCTCGCCGACCGTCCGCGGATCGTCGTACTCAACAAGGCGGACATCCCCGAAGCTGCCGAGTTGGCCGAGATGGTCACTCCCGAGTTCGAAGCTCGCGGTTGGCCGGTCTTCACGATCTCCGCTGTGAGTCACGAAGGCCTGAAGCCGCTGATCTACGCCCTCGGCAAGATGGTCGAGGACTACCGCGTCGCCCACCCGCCGGCAGAACCCCGTCGACCTGTCCTGCGGCCCGTTGCACGCAACGAAGAGGGCTTCCAGGTCATCAAGGATCCCGATGTGCCGGGTGGATTCGTCGTATTGGGCACCAGGCCGGAACGGTGGGTGCGCCAGACGCAGTTCAGCAACGACGAAGCGGTCGGTTACCTCGCGGACCGTCTGGCGCGCCTCGGCGTCGAGGACGCTCTCATCAAACTGGGAGCTCAGCCGGGCGCATCCGTGACCATCGGCGACGTGTCGTTCGACTGGGAGCCACAGACGACCGCCGGCGTGGAGATCACCCGTACGGGACGTGGCACCGACATTCGACTCGATCAGGTCGAGCGCATCGGTGCAGAGGAACGCAAGCATGCTCGCCGAGTCCGCCGTGGACTCGACACCGAAGAGTGAGTAGACGTGACTGCTGAATCCGATTCTGCGATAGGGGTATCGGCGACCAGGTCGACCATCGCCGATGCCAAGCGGATCGTGGTCAAGATCGGCTCCTCTGCGCTGACCTCACTCGTCGGTGGTCTCGACGTCGGACGCCTCGATCTCCTTGCCGATGCCGTCGAGGCCAGGATGCGGGCAGGTACCGACGTGATCGTGGTGTCCTCCGGGGCTATCGGCGCTGGTATCGCCCCATTGGGACTGACCAAGCGGCCACGGGATCTGGCGACGAAGCAGGCTGCCGCCAGCGTCGGGCAGCTCGCACTTGCACACGCGTGGGGGACGTCGTTCGCACGGTACGGACGCACCGTCGGACAGGTGCTACTCACGGCCGAGGACATCGCTCGTCGCACCAACCATCGCAATGCGCAACGCACCCTCGACCGGCTGCGGTCCCTCGGCGCGGTCGCCGTGGTCAACGAGAACGACACGGTGGCCACCGCCGAGATCCGCTTCGGTGACAACGATCGACTGGCTGCGCTCGTCGCGCACCTCGCCGGGGCCGAGGCCCTGGTACTTCTGTCCGACGTCGACGGTCTCTACGACGGTGATCCGCGCAAGGGCGACGCCGTGCTCGTTCCCGAGGTGAACAGCCCAGAAGACCTCGACGGAGTCGTCGCCGGGTCCGGGGGAGCCCTCGGAACCGGCGGAATGGCGTCCAAACTGTCCGCTGCGCGCCTGGCTGCGGACGCCGGTGTCCCTGTCCTGCTCGCAGCGGCAGCGGACATCGACGTCGCATTGACGACGGCGCAAGTCGGAACGGCCTTCGCCGGTCGACCGATACGGCTGTCCTCACGACGATTCTGGGTTCGCCACGCCGCCGACGTACAGGGCGACCTGTATCTGGACGCGGGTGCGGTCACCGCAGTCGTCGGCGGTCGGCGGTCGTTGTTGTCTGCGGGAATCACCGGAATCTCCGGGCGCTTCTACGGAGGCGATGTCGTGGCGTTGCGCGATCCCGACGGTGTCGTCGTCGCTCGTGGCGTCGCCGCGTACGACGCCTCCGAGCTGACCGGAATGCTCGGGAAGTCCAGCTCCGACCTGTCACCGGAGTTGCAGCGTCCTGTCGTTCACGCCGACGACCTGGTCTCGGTCGAGAGCTAGATTTCCACCCATACCGGACAAAGCGGTTCGTTTTCGCTCGTAGGTGTTGCGCTGCACGTGAATCGACAGTTCGATGGTGTGCACCGAAGGTGATCTAGGAGCGCGCTATGGACCGGACCGAACTCTCGACCGACGTGGACGCAGTGTTTCGGCGGCGGTGGCTCATCCTCGCGGTCATGGTGGTGTGCCTTCTGGTCGTCATCCTCGACAACACCATCCTCAACGTCGCGCTGAAGACTATTCAGTCCGACCTCGATGCGTCGCAGAGCGCGATGCAGTGGGCGGTGGACAGCTACGCGGTCGTGTTCGCAGGACTGCTGATCGTATGGGGTGTGACCGGTGACCGAATCGGACGCAAACGGACCCTCGTCATCGGAATGGTGTTGTTCGGCATCACGTCGGCGCTGTGCTCGACGGCGGACAGCGCGACCGAGCTCATCGTTTATCGGGCGCTCATGGGTATCGGCGCGGCAGCCGTTCAGCCGCAGACGCTGTCGATCATTCAGAACGTATTCGAACCGGACGAGCGGCCGAAGGCAATCGGGATCTGGGCAGCGGCGTCGGGAATTGCGATTGCGCTCGGTCCGATCACCGGTGGGGCTCTACTCGAATTCTTCTGGTGGGGATCGGTTTTCCTCGTCAACGTTCCGATCGTCATCATCGGTGTTGCATTGATCGTCGTACTGGTTCCCGAGTCGAAGGATCCGAATCCAGGCAAGATCGAGCCGTTCGGAGTGATTCTGTCCATCGTGGCCCTGGTGACGCTCGTCTTCGGAATCATCGAGGGCGGCAACACCAACGACTGGTTCCAATGGCGGTCGCTGGGTGCGATCGTCCTCGGGCTGACCCTGCTGACGCTGTTCATCGTTCTGGAGCGCCGAAGCGCGCACCCGACGATCGACGTGACGTTGTTCAAGAATCGGCAGTTCTCTGCGGGCACCATTTCGATTGCGCTCGTGTTCTTTTCGCTGATGGGTGCCACCTTCTACCTGGCTTACTATCTGCAAGCCATTCGTGGCTACACCCCGCTTGCCGCGGGTGTAGCGCTGATCGCGGTCGCTGCGGGTGTCATGATTTCGGCCAGTCAAGCTGCCAAGCTGTCCGATCGGTTCGGTGCGCGGTACGTCGCCGGAAGTGGGCTGACCCTCTTCGCGCTGGCGATGCTGTCGTACGGATTGGTAGGGGAGACCACGCCCCAGTGGGTCGTCGAGGTCCTGATGTTCGTGCTCGGCTCCGGTATGGGATTGACGATGACTCCGGCGACGAACGCGATCATGGGGGCCGTTCCACGGGACAAAGCCGGAGCCGGATCGGCCGTCAACAACACCGTCCGACAGGTCGCAGGCGCGCTCGGTGTGGCGGTGCTCGGATCGCTGCTGGCGGTGGCGTTCCGAGCGGACTTGGGCGCCGCGACCCCCAACGACGTGGCGTCTGCGCTGGATCAGCCATCGCAGATAGTGTCTCAGCTGCCGATCGAGGTCCAGGTGACTCCGCTGGTATCCGCCGACGCGAGCGAATCCATCGGCGGCGCACTCGAATTCGCGGGCCGGTCAGCGGAGGCGCTGACAGCACGTGCCGCGTTGCCGCAAGCGGATCGAATTCCTGCCGATGTCATGGCGGAGCAGAAGCAGAATGCCGAGGAGACGCTGACGACATTCGTCGCCGAGTCCAAAGCGGCCTTCGTCCACGGCATGCATGTGTCCTCGGTCGCAGCTGCGGGGAGCGCCTTCCTCGGGGCGATTGCCGCGTTCACGCTGCTACCGGGCAGGCTGCGGGTGGAGGACGAGATCGAGGTTTCGGTGTGAACGAGGTCTAGTGAAGGGGAGGTAGCTCGTCCACCAGCGCGGCCAGCGTCTCCGAGCAGCCCGCGTGGGTGGTGATGGACGCGAACTCGTCGCCCCTGGTAGGGCCGCGATTCACGACGACGATCGGCATTGCGGCTTTTGCCGCCCGACGGACGAACCGTAGCCCGGACATGACGGTCAACGACGATCCCACCACCAGAAGCGCATCCGAGCTGTCCACCAGGTCGAAGGCTTGCGCCACACGGGGCTTGGGCACGCTCTCACCGAAATAGACGATGTCCGGTTTCAGTATCCCTCCGCAGCGTTCGCAGTCGACCATGTGAAAGTGCGCCGTGTCGGTGATGATCGCATCGGCGTCCGGCGCGATCTCCACCCCCTCGGCGGGGGCGACACTGTCGAGAAATCCCGGGTTCCTCGCGTCGAGACGCCGAGCCAGCGTGAAGCGTGACACCAACTGTTGGCAGTCGAGGCATCGAACGCGGGCATACACGCCGTGGAGGTCGATCACCCGCTTGCTCCCGGCCTTGGTATGCAGCATGTCGACGTTCTGCGTGATGATCCCCGAGACGATGCCCCGGCGCTCGAGAGCGGCGAGAGCGCGATGGCCCTCGTTCGGGCGCGCCGCGTCCATGTGACGCCAGCCGACGTGGTTGCGGGCCCAATAGTGGCGGCGGAACTCGTCGTCGCCGACGAACTGCTGATAGGTCATCGGGTTGCGCGGGGGTGAATCCGGCCCGCGATAGTCGGGAATTCCGGAATCGGTGGACATCCCGGCGCCGGACACGACCGCAACTCGCTTGCCCTCGAGCAACCGCGAAATGGCAGTCAGATGCGCCGAGGCCAGGTCGGAAGGAACGGGTGAAGCCACGCACTCCAGATTAGCGCTCGATAGCCCTGCGTCGGATCCACCCGAGCCGTGAGCGCACCACAGGAGTAGGTACAGCTCCGCCCCGCTCGATCGCTGTCACAACTTTCGGTCCTGTTCGGGGCCGGCGGTTGTAGCGTTCGAGCGGGGCGGAAGCAGAGAAATGTGCGGGCTTTAGGCAGGTACCTCGACGAGGGGGTAGACACCGTTTTCGTCGTGGGTCTCGTTGCCCACCACGGGTGGGTTGAACACGCACAGCATGCGCATCTGGGTACGAGGCTCGACGGTGTGGCGTTCGTTGCCGTTGAGCAGGTACATGGACCCGGCGCCGAGCTCGTACGTCTCACCGGTCTCACGATCGGTGAGCGTGCCTTCGCCCTCGATGAGCCACACGGCTTCGATGTGGTTGGCGTAGTGAAAGTTGTTCACCGTGCCGGCTTTGATCGTGGTTTCGTGGAACGAGAAACCGACTTTGTCGCCGCCGAGGATGATGCGCTTGCTGCGCCAGTTTCCGTCCTCGCTGCTGATGTCGCGGTCGGTTCCGGTGATTTCTTCAGTGGTACGTACGATCATGTGCTGCTCCCTTCGGCTGACGTTGTCTCAGGCGTACGAGAAGTGGCTCAGGAGCACACTTTGACGGTCGCGTTTTCGATGATGTCCAGTCCGCGATCGAGTTCTTCGATGGTCGTCGTCAGCGGCGGAAGCAGCTTGACGACCTCGTCGGACGGTCCTGCAGTTTCGACGAGCAGTGCTTCGTCGTAGCAGAGGGCCGCGACCTTGCCTGCCATCTCGGGCTCGTCGAAGACCAGTGCCTGAACCATGCCGCGTCCGCGTGTCGAGACTCCGTCGAACTTGGCGCAGAGCTTGATGAAGCGGTCCCGGATGTGCTCGCCCTTGGCGAGAACCTCCTTCTCGAACTTGTCGTCGGACCAGAATGTGTCGATCGCGGTCTTCGCAGTGACGAACGACGGGTTGAATCCGCGGAAGGTTCCGTTGTGCTCACCCGGCGACCAAGCGTCGAGCTCGGGCTTGAACAGTGTGAGCGCCATCGGCATGCCGTAGCCACCGATCGACTTCGACAGCGTGACGATATCGGGGACGATCCCGGCTTCCTCGAAGGAGAAGAACTGACCGGTACGGCCGCAACCCATCTGGACGTCGTCGACGATCAGCAGGATGTCGCGACGCGAGCACAGCTCGGCCAAGGCGCGCAACCATTCCGGGCGTGCGACGTTGATGCCGCCCTCGCCCTGGATGGTCTCCACTATCACTGCTGCCGGACGGTTGAATCCACTGCCCGAGTCGTCGAGGACACGTTCGAACCACTGGAAGTCCTCGGTGACACCACCGAAGTAGTTGTCGTACGGCATCGGCGTGGTGTGTACCAGCGGAATTCCGGCGCCAGCTCGCTTCATCGAGTTGCCGGTAACCGACAACGCACCGAGTGTCATGCCATGGAATGCGTTGGTGAAGTTGATGATCGCTTCGCGGCCGGTCACCTTGCGGGCGAGCTTCAGCGCGGCTTCGACGGTGTTGGTGCCGGTGGGGCCGGGGAACTGAACCTTGTAGTTCAGGCCACGCGGATCGAGAATGTTCTTCTTGAACGACTCGAGGAATTCACGCTTGGCGACAGTGGACATGTCCAGACCATGGGTGATGCCGTCGCTCTGGATGTAGTCGACGAGTGCGTCCTTGAGGATCTGGTTGTTGTGTCCGTAGTTCAGCGCACCTGCGCCGCCGAAGAAGTCGAGGTACTCGCGACCGGTTTCGTCGACGATGGTGGAGTTCTTCGCGGTCGTGAAAACGGCCGGCCACTGGCGGCTGTAGCTGCGGACGGCGGACTCGACGGTCTCGAAGATGTCGGGCTTCTCTGTGGTTTTCGTCTTCTCGGTCATGTTCTGCGTGTTCCTTTCGTCTGTGCGCACGGCGGCTGGGCCTACTGTGTAGAGCTCTTCTGCCTCGTGGCTATCAGGGAAATCGTTGGGCGCGAACAGATCTGATTTTCTTATCTCGGTCCCTCGTGTTCGGGCGAGGGCCGTGAACAACGCGATGGATGCTTCGTTGTCCGGGCTGATCGTCGTTTCCAGGTGCGTGATGCCCTGCGGGGTAAGGCGGTCGAGCAGTTCGTTCAACATCCGTCCGGCGAGACCTTTGCCTCGTTGATCGGCATCGACCGCAACCTGCCACACGAAAAACGTTGTGGGGGAGTCTTGCCGAATGTAGCCGGTGACGAAACCAACTGCTCGTCCGTCGACGTCGGAGACGACGGATGTGGCCGCAAAATCTCTGCACCACAATATGTACGAGTAACTCGAGTTCAGATCGAGCACTCTCGAATCTCTTGCGATTTCCCAGAGCCGGACTCCGTCGGAAATCTTGGGACTACGAAAGGTCACTGCGTCCGGCGCAGTGACTGGGGTCGCTCTCAGCTGTGCAGGCTTCATAGGAAATACAAACGTAACAAGGTGGGCATGGCTTTTCACGTAGCTTCCGAGATTGGTTGCCGAAACCCCCACGCTTGCGCAGGTGACAGGGTGAATGTGACGCTGGTCACAAATTGCTGTCGTGTGGTAAAAGCGGGACCGATTCGGTGATTCTTCTCGACACGTCCGTTCCCGAAGGACAGTGTGGACTTAACGTCGAGCGTCGCCCTTCTGGGGGGTGCGAACTGACGGATGACGCGCTACTTGGGGGTGGCCAGGGCAAACGGAAGCACCGCGTCTGCCCCTGCGTCCCTGAGCGCAGCCGCGGCGCAGGTGAATGTCCAGCCGGTGTCGGTTGTCAGGTCGACGAGCAACACCGGGCCATCTGCGCTGGTCAGATCCGGTACGTCCCACGAGTCGACGAGGCCGGCCACCCTGAACGCCGAGTTGGCGGCCGTCACACGCGGGTGGTCCGGCCTGTGTCGAAGCACGCCCAGGTCGGTCAGCTTGCCGATCCGCGCAAGTTCACCCGCTACCGACCGGACCAACGCAGGGTGCGAGTCCGACTCCATGGCGAGCACGGCTGTCGGCCGAGCCTTCCAGTCCCAGGACGCGAGCACGGCGATACAGCCGTCGACCAGAGCCGATGGCGCCGGACCGTCGGGGCCGTCGAGGACGGCACGTAGACGGCCACCCCATCCGAGGTCGGTGAGCCGCCCCAGGACCCGTCCTGGTTCGGGACCGTCGGTAATTTTCCCCGAGAGCGAGACTCCGAGCTTCTTCATCCCGCTCGGCCACTGTTTACGCGGCGGAATATCCAAGCCGGGGCGGTCCAGTCTGGCTTTCGCGTTTTCGACCGCAGTGGCGTCGACCTGTGAAGAGTAAGACTGCCCTGTGCAATTGTCGCACCGACCACACTCGGCTTTTCCGTCGCCGAGGTTCGGATCGTCCAGCTGCCGGCGGAGGAATTCCATCCTGCAGCCCTCGGTTCGCTGATAGTCGAGCATCGCCTGCTGTTCCGCGTCTCTGGCTTGCTCGAGGCGCTCGTAACGGTCGGCATCGTAGGTCCAAGGCTGACCCGTCGAGATCCATCCGCCACGCACACGCTGAACGGCCCCATCGACGTCGAGGACTTTCAGCACCATTTCGAGGCGGCTTCGATTGAGATCGACCAGAGGTTCCAGAGCCGGCGTCGACTGCGGCTTCACCGGGTCCAGGTTGTCGATGACCTGCCGGACGACATGCTCACGCGGGAATGCCACGGAGGCGAAGTAGCTCCAGATCTGCCTGTCCTCGTGACCGGGGAGAAGGATCACTTCGGCGCGTTCGGTCGCACGACCTGCACGGCCGACCTGCTGGTAGTACGAGATGGGCGAGGACGGCGCTCCCATGTGCACGACGAATCCCAGATCCGGCTTGTCGAACCCCATTCCGAGCGCAGATGTCGCGACCAGGGCCTTCACGTCATTGTTCAGCAGGTCGGCCTCGAGGGATTCGCGCTCGGTCGTGTCGGTTTGGCCGGTGTACGCCGAGACCGCGAGACCCTGGTCGGACAGCAAGCTCGCGAGGTCACGTGCCGCGGAGACGGTCAACGTGTAGATGATTCCCGATCCGGGAAGTTGCGCGAGATGGGAAGCCAGCCACGCCGCGCGTTCGGTGGAGTTCTCGATCTTCACCACCGACAGGTGCAGCGACTCTCGTTCGAGGCCGCCGCGGAGCACGAGTGTGTCGCCGCCGCCGACGCCGAGTTGAGCTGCGACGTCCGACACCACTCGATCGTTGGCCGTCGCGGTGGTAGCAAGGACTGGGATCCCTTCGCGCAACTCGGAGATGAGAGTTCGAATTCGCCGGTAGTCCGGACGAAAGTCGTGACCCCAGTCCGACACACAGTGCGCTTCGTCGACCACGACCAAACCGGCGTCGCCTGCGAGCGACGGGAGTACCTGGTCGCGGAAGTCAGGATTGTTCAGCCGCTCCGGACTGACGAGAAGGACATCGAGCCGTCCTGCCGACACATCTGCGTGCACGTCCTCCCATTCCGTCATGTTGCCGGAGTTGATGGTTGCTGCCTTGACACCCGCTCGTTCGGCGGCGGCGACCTGGTTCCGCATCAGAGCGAGCAGCGGCGACACGATGACGGTGGGGCCGAGGCCCTGCTGCCGGAGCAACTTCGCCGCGATGAAGTACACCGCCGACTTTCCCCAGCCGGTGCGTTGGACCACCAAGGCGCGTCTGCGGTGCACGACGAGGGCCTCGATGGCGATCCACTGATCTTCCCGCAGGAGGGCATCCGGGCCTGCGAGTTCGCGGAGCAGGCGCTCGGCGTCGGTGCGCAGGTCTGCTGGAGTTTCGGATGCGGTGGTCATGGGGTCCATGGTGCCGCATACCTCCGACACCCGACGGCTCCGTGCGGACCGCTAGCCTGTCCGAGAGCACACCTGAGCGGAGAGGCGACATGGCCGATAGACCCAACGCCGGCGATCCGTTCGCCGAGTTGCCGATGGACCCGGACGTCGACGACCTTGCAATGATCGGTAGCCCGACCAGGCCACTGCATCTGCAACCGTCGGCGCTGGCTTTGGTGTTCGCCGCAGGCGTCGTCGGGACCCTGGCCCGGTACGGCGTCGAAGTGGCCGTCCCCTTTCGTAGTCCGGACTGGCCCGTCGCGACGTTCCTGGTCAACCTGATCGGCGCGTTTCTGCTGGGTCTGGTGCTCGAGAATCTGATGCGACGCGGACCCGACGTCGGCGCGCGCCGACGGGCTCGGTTGCTTGCCGGCACGGGTTTCTGCGGTGCTTTCACCACGTACAGCACTTTCGCGTTGGAGACGGTACTGCTCACCAGAGACGGTCACCCGGCGATGGCACTCGCGTACACGATGTCGACCGTTGCGCTCGGTGCGCTGGCGGCGTGGGCAGGCATCGTCGTCGGTGCCCACCGGACCGGGACCGCTCGATGATCGTCGTTCTCCTCGCAGTCGCGGGCGCGCTCGGAGCGGTCAGCCGGTTCGTGATCGACTCGTTCGTCAAATCGAAGCTGAAGAACACCGTGTTTCCGTGGGGGACGGTAGGCATCAACATCTCTGGATCGTTGCTGCTCGGATTCCTCGCGGGACTCGTTGTGCTGCAGGATGGTTCGACTGACCTGCAGACGGTGATCGGAACGGGATTCTGCGGTGGATACACGACGTTCAGTACCGCGAGCGTCGAGACTGTCCGCCTCGTACAGTCCGGCAAGCATTCGCTTGCATTGATCAACGTCGTCGGCACGCTCGTGGTGTCGGTCGGGGCGTGCGCTGCGGGATTCGCTCTTGCGGGCGTGATCTGACCTCGCCTACGTGCGTCGAGAGACAGCGATGTCGAGGAAGTCCCGACTCGGACCGCGCAGCTGCTCCTGCTGATTCCAGATCGCGCGGAGTTGACGAGGCATCGAGACGCCGTCGACTTCGATACGGACCAACCGTCCGTCTCGGATATCGCCTTCCACCGCCAGCGAGGACAGGACACTCGGCGCACCTGCAGTCACGACCGCGGACTTGATCGCGGTTACCGATTCCAGTTCCAACAGGGGTGGTTCGGTCGGGTGGACGATGTTCTCGAATGTTGTTCTGGTTCCCGAGCCGGGTTCGCGTTGCACGAGCGCAGTCGACGCCAATTCCTCCACGGTGACGGATGCGGTTGACGCCCAAGGATGGTCAGGTCCGGTCACGATGACGAGCTCGTCCGTGGCGACGACGCGGATGCCGACTCCGCTCGGGATGTCCGGTCCCTCGACGAATCCGATGTCGGCGCGCCCGTCGAGCACGTGCTGTGCTGCCTCGGCAGAATTCATCAACCGCATCTGGGTTCGGACGCCAGGGTGGCGAGTCCGCATCAGCACGATCCAGCCGGGGACGAGGTGCTCGGCAATGGTCATGCTCGAGGCGATCGTCAGGTGGGCGATGTCTTCCCGGAGGAGCGAATCGACGCCGGTGGCGAATTCCTGTGCAGCGTTGAGGACATTCTCTGCCCATTCGAGTACGGCGCCCCCCTCGGGCGTGAGCCCCACGCCCGTGTTGGTACGCGCGAATACGCGGAGTCCGATGTCGCGCTCGGCTGCGCGTACTCGCGCGCTGACCGCCTGCTGACTCAGGCCGTGCTCACGTCCGGCGGCGCTCATGCTGCCGAGCCTCGCTACCGACACCATGACGTCCAGTGCGGCGAGGTCGGGTACCCGAGGCGAGAGCGTCATCGACACACCGTATCGAAGGTCGGCCTCGGCAGTGGACGCGATCAGGCGAGCAGAGATTCTATGTCGTTCCTGACTCCGGACGAAGATCCAGCGCCGCGCCGGGTGGCCGCGAATGCGCCTGCGGCACAGGCCCAGCGGACCGCCGCTTCGGCACCGGTGGACCATTCCGCCGCCAACGCACCCGCAAACGCGTCGCCGGCTCCGGTCGTATCGACCGCGTCGACTGTGGGTGCAGCGACGTCGGCCGAGGACTGCGGTCCTCGGTAGCGAGCACCCGCCGCACCGAGAGTGGTCACGACATGCGGAATGCGGTCGACGACGTCGCTGCCGATCGCTGCCGCTTCGGCTTCGTTGACGACGAGGAGATCGACGGCGTCGACGAGGGCGTCGGGAAGCTTCTGGACGGGTGACGGATTCAGAACGACAAGAGTGCCGTTCGCGCGTGCGTGGGCTGCGCCGGCGAGGACGGTATCGACCGGAATTTCCAATTGGCACAGCATGATGTCCGCGTCCGCGATGACTGCGCGTTCGGCGTCCGTGAGGTCACGCATCGCGCCGTTGGCCCCGGCGAC
>NZ_LVCV01000511.1 GCF_001647195.1 Rhodococcus sp. EPR-157
TGCGCAGCTGCAGAAGCTGGAGAAGTCTCTGGACGTCATGTTGGTGGCGCGCAACTCGCACGAGGTCAAGCTGACGTCGGCGGGCAAGGAATTCGTAACGCAGGCACGCTTGATCGTTCAACAGATGGACAAGGCCGCGAGCATCGCGAAGTCGACGGCCGCTGGGCGATCGGGATCGCTCAACGTTGGGTACAACTTTCCGGCGAGTAGGCACGTCCTGCCGTACGCATTGGCGAAGATGAGCAAGGAACACCCCGACTTGGTGGTCTCTTTGTGGGAAAAGCGAACCGGTCCGCAGCTCTCGGCGTTGGCGGACGGAGTTCTCGACGTCGCTCTTGTCTACGGTCATCCGCACACTGCCGAGTTCCGTCATCGGCGGGTCCTGCATCGGGTTCCCCTTGTCGCGGTGGTGGGCAAAGGCCATGCGTGGGCGGGTCGGCCTGGCGTGCCGTTTGCCGAATTGGCCAACCAGTCGTGCGTGTTGTTCGAACGCGAGCAGTGCCCGGCGATGTACGACTCGATCCTGTCCGCGGCTGCGGACAACAAGATCGCGCTGAAGATCGCCCAGACCGCCGACGATCCGGGTGCAACGGCACACGTCGTGTCGGTCAAACCGCTCGTTGGGTTCGCATCCCTTCCACGGGCCACCTCGGTGGGAATGGGAGCGGTCGGGGCGAACTCGGTTGCCGTGAAGCTGTTCGACCCAGTTCCGGTCATCGACCTGTACGCCGTCTGGCGCGCCGGTGAAGTGAATCCAGCTGTCGATTCCTTCCTGGATTGCATCGAGCCTCCGGAGAGCGTGAAATGTCCGTCGGAAGTGGGGCTCGCAGTCTGACGTCGTGGATAGGAATATCCATTGGCGCGCAAGTCTTTTGGGCATTGCCGCCCATGAAATGCGCGTGTTGAATCGGTATTCATGAATCCTCAGTCGTTCTCCGGGCCCGGCGTCGAGTTGGCCGAGAAGTCGGGCCTGTCCTCCATCATTTTCGACGCCGCAGACCGGACACCGGGTCGACCGTCCCTACGAGATAGCGGGCACTCCGAATCGCTGACGTGCCTCGAGGTCGCGGACCGCGTCCGGAATCTTGCCTCGGCCCTCGTGGAGGCCGGAGTGGGCGTGGGCGAACGCGTCGCCGTGCTCGGCCGCACGAGCCTGGACTGGGTCGTCCTCGACCTGGCGGTGCTGGCTGTCGGTGGTGTCGTGGTGCCCGTGTATCCGACATCCTCCCCAGATCAGATCCGCCACATCGTGGCAGATTCCGGATCCACCCACTTCGCCGCCGAGAGCGAGTTGGACGCCGAACGGCTGAGTGACGCCGGTGCGGCAACGGTGTGGTCGTTCGAGACGGTGTCACAGTGGTCGCGTTCCACGAGTCGCACCGCCCCCGATGATCGCATCGCTGCAGTCCATCGTGACGATCTCGCGATGATCGTGTACACCAGCGGTACCACCGGGCCGGCCAAGGGCTGCATGCTCAGTCACCGCAACATGTTTGCGGCCGCGGCCAACACAGTTGTTCGGGCCGGTGAGATGTTCGGCGGCACCGCGGACGATCAGGCGGTGACCGCGCTGGGACTGCCGCTGGCCCACGTGTTCGGACAGACCATTCTGTTCGCAACGCTGTACGGCGGCACGGACACGCACCTCTTGCCAGGTATTCCCGATACGGTTGCCGCGCTGCCGCAGATCAAGCCGACGTTCCTTGCTCTCGTTCCGTACGCCCTCGAGAAGATCCGCAAGGCCGCCCGACCACACCTCGAAGGCGGCGCGGAGGAAGCTGCGGTGGCCGACGGATTGACACTGCTCAGGTCCGGACAACAGGCATCGGCCGTTGTTCCGCCGCGGCCAGTGCTCGGCATGCTGGGTGGCCGTCTGCGCTCCGTGATCTCCGGGGGCGCATCGTTGGACGACTCCACCGCCGGGTTCTATGCAGGATTCGGCGTCGACATCCTCAATTGCTACGGAATGACCGAATCCGCAACGGCGGTCACCGTGAACGAGCCGAAGACCAATCGCATCGGAACGGTCGGACGGCCGATACCGGGAACTACCGTGGCCATAGCTCCCGACGGCGAAGTTCTGGTCCGCGGCGCCAACGTCACACGGGGCTACTGGGGTGCCGCAGCGGATCGATCTCCGGTCGACGCCGACGGCTGGTTGCATACCGGGGACATCGGCGAGCTCGACGACGGCTATCTTCGAATCACGGGGCGTAAGAAAGAGATTCTGGTCACCTCGGGTGGCAAGAACGTGGCGCCGACCCCGCTGGAAGACCGAATTCGGTTGCATCCGTTCGTGAGCAACGCGGTCGTGATCGGAGATGGGCGTTCGTACGTGGCAGCGTTGATCACCCTCGACCCGGCAGCGGTCGGTCTCGACGACGCCCTGGTACGCGCCGAGCTGCAAACGGCCGTTGACGACGCGAATTCACTGGTCTCGCGTGCCGAGTCGATTCGTCAATTCCGTGTGTTATCAGTCGATTTTACGGTCGATTCCGGATTGCTGACGTCGTCACTGAAATTGAAGCGGGCTGCTATCGAAGCGACGTTCGCCGCCGAGATCGCCGACATCTACGACATGGCCACCCCGCAAACACTTCGATAACACACCTACTGATCCCAGGTCGGCTATAGGGCAGACCGATCGCCCGATGCCGAACCATTCTTCGGACACGCATCGGGTCCCTAGGACAGAAACACTGAGATTCGAGAGCACGAGACTCAAAACCGATCGAACAGGAGCGGATTCACTATGTACGACGTCATCGTTGTCGGCGCCAGGGTGTCAGGATCTTCGGTAGCAATGTTGCTCGCACGGAAAGGATATCGAGTACTCGCGGTCGACCGGACGACGTTCCCGAGCGACACGGTCTCGACCCACTACATTCACCAGGCAGGGCTCTCGCGGCTGCAGGACTGGGGACTGTTGGACAAGGTGATCGAGTCCGGCTGCCCGCCGATTCGGCACCTGAACTTCTCCTACACCGACATCTCCCTCGACGGGTTCGCAGACCCGATCGACGGCCTCGACGCCGTCTACTGCCCGAGACGCACCGTCCTGGACTCGATCTTGGTCAACGGCGCCCGTGAAGGAGGAGTCGAGGTGATCGAGAACTTCACCGTCGACGAACTCGTGATCAGCGACGGTGTCGTGCGAGGAATTCGCGGACACGAGGGCGACGGTCCGGAGCAGGAGTTCCGCAGCACGATCGTGATCGGCGCGGATGGTGCCAACTCGACCGTCGCGAACAAAGTCGGCGCGGACATCTACAAGACGTCGCCCGGTGGCTGCTTCATCTACTACTCGTACTACTCCGGGATCGACTGGGGGATGCAGCACCGCACCGGTTTCGGCGAGCAGCAGTTCGCGTCGTGGCCCACCAACGACGGTCTCAGTCTCGTCGCCGTCATGCGCAAGCGCGACCGGTTCCGCGACTTCCGCGGCGACCCCGATGGCGGCATGCAGGAGATCGTCGACGCAGTCGACCCGAAGTACGGTGAAGAATTGCGCGACAGCGCCGTTCGTGAAGAGCCGTTCCGTCCGATGCTCTACCCGGACAACTTCTACCGACGCTCGTTCGGTCCCGGCTGGGCATTGGTCGGCGACGCGGGCTACCACAAGGATCCGTTCACCGGGTGGGGGATTACCGACTCGTTCAAGTACGCAGAGCTGCTCTCCGAGCGCGTACACGAAGGTCTGAGCGGTTCGCGGCCGATGATCGATGCGCTCGAGGACTACCAGAATACTCGTGACGAACAGAGCGCGGGCACGTACGAATTGACCACCAGTATCTCCGACCTGAAGTTGACGCCGTACTACGACTCGGTCTTCCGTGCAGCGAGCAAGAGTCCGGCGTACACGAAGAAGTTCTTCGGGCTCATCGCCGGAGGTATCCCCGGTGAGGAGTTCTTCTCACCCGCCAATCTCGCCGATCTGTACGCGGAAGTGGACCTTCCGCACGGCGACCGACATCTGACGTCGGCGTGAGCACCGCGACTCTGACCGTCGTCGGCGACAGCTTCGTCGAAGGCCGGGGCGACCCGGTCGAGGGCGGCGGCTTCCGCGGCTGGGTCCCGCGGTTCGCAGGACAAATAGGGCTGCGTGGCAACAAGGTTCGCAACTTCGGCACACACGGCGCCACGACGACACATGTCCTCGACGTGCAGCTTCCCGGTGCGCTTGCGACCCGTTCCTCGCTCTACGGTGTCGTCGTGGGAGTCAACGATCTGGTGAGTGACTACGAACGGCCGCGGTTCGAGGACAACCTGCACGCGATCTTCGACAAGCTGCGTACCGGCGGCGCAACAGTGTTCACCGCCACGTACCCGGACATCCCAGCGAGGCTGCCGGTGCCGGACCAGTTCCGGGAACTGCTGCGCGAGCGCTTCACCGAAGCGAACGCCGCACTCGTCCAGGTCACCCGCACCACGGGAACGCTTCTTCTCGACATCGCCGCATCCCCCCAGTGGGCGGAGGGCGAGATGTGGACCTCCGACGGCCTCCACCCGAGCTCGACCGGCCATCGTGAGTTCGCCGCCTCCGCAGTGGAACTCGTCTACCAGACGACTGCCACCACCCTCGCAGCCTGATATTCGCTCGCCGCACGTCACTTCGCATGAAACCCGAGAGGACCATCGTGACCGCCGAATCCACTACCGGATCCGACATCTTCGAAGACCGTCGACTCGCTCGCAACCCTATTGCGATCGTCGGAATGTCCGGATTGTTCCCGAAAGCCACGAGCCACCGGGAGTACTGGCAGAACATCGTCGACGGTGTCGATTGCACCGAGGAGGTTCCGGCGTCTCGGTGGAGCCTCGACGACTATTTCGACGCCGACAGGACTGCCCCGGACAAGACCTACTCCCGCCGTGGAGCGTTTCTCCCCGATGTCGATTTCGATCCCCTCGAATTCGGATTGCCGCCCAACCAGCTCGAAGTGACGTCGACGATGCAGACGCTCAGTTTGGGCGTTGCTCGTGATCTCCTGATCGACGCCGGCGCGACGGGATCGTCCTGGTACGACCCTGTTCGCACCGGTGTCGTCCTCGGCACGACCGGACCGGTTCCGCTGATGCATCCGCTCGCCGCTCGGTTGTCCACGCCGATCCTGAAAGAAGCGGCGCGCAGCTGTGGACTGTCGACCGAGGACGTCAACGCGATCGCCGACAAGTTCACCGCAGCGTTTGCGCCGTGGGAAGAGAATTCGTTCCCCGGTCTGCTCGCCAACGTGGTCGCGGGCCGCGTCGCCAACCGGTTCGGACTGGGCGGTATCAACTGCACGGTGGACGCCGCGTGTGCCGCTTCACTCGCAGCGTTGCGGACCGCTGTCGCAGAACTGCTGGACGGCCGAGCCGACACGATGATCACCGGTGGTGTGGACACCGAGAACTCGATCTTCATCTACATGTGCTTCAGCAAGGTCGGCGCACTGTCGCCGACCGGGCAGATCAGCCCCTTCTCTGCACAAGCCGACGGCACGCTGCTCGGCGAGGGCATCAGCATGGTTGCGCTCCGCCGACTGTCGGACGCTCAGCGCGACGGCAACCGTATCTACGCCGTCATCCGTGGCCTCGGCTCGTCGAGCGACGGGCGGTCCAAAAGCATCTACGCCCCGCGCGCGGAAGGCCAGCGGATCGCGCTCGACCGCGCCTACGCCGACGCCGAGTGCTCACCTGCCTCGGTCGAATTGTTCGAAGCGCACGCGACCGGTACTGCTGTCGGCGACCGAACGGAAATCGAAGCGCTCGGTGGTTTGTTGCGCGACGCCGGTGACGAGACGTCGTATGC
>NZ_LVCV01000512.1 GCF_001647195.1 Rhodococcus sp. EPR-157
GACTCCCGAATCGGTGAGGGTGCGAAGCAGTTCCTCGGCGAAGGCGTCGTCGCCCACGGCCCCGAGGAAGGTCGTCGTGGCTCCGGATCGGGCAGCAGCGAGCGCCTGGTTCGCCCCCTTTCCTCCCTGCGAGTTCTCGAAGCTGTCGCCGAGCACTGTCTCGCCCGGTCGAGGTAACCGCTCGGTGTGGGTGGTCAGGTCCATATTGATGCTGCCGAGAACGGCTACCCGTGTCGCTGCCATGACCTGACCTTAGGGGATGTAAATCGTTTGTTGCAGATTGTTGACAATCTGCACGCCCTCGATAACTATGACTCCCATGACAGCGTCGACTCGCACACACCTCAGCCCTGCACTCAAGCAAGCCACCCCGGTTGTCGTCGACTACGCCGCCGGTAGCTGGATATACGGCACCGACGGAAACCGCTACCTCGATTTCACGACGGGCATCGGCGTCACCAGCACAGGCCACTGCCACCCCCGAGTCGTGGAAGCGGCTCGCGAGCAGGTCGGCAAGATCATCCACGCGCAGTACACGACCGTCATGCACAAACCGCTTCTCGAGCTCACCGAGAAGCTCGGTGACTTTCTCCCGAACGGCCTCGACAGCGTCTTCTACGCCAACTCCGGATCCGAGGCCGTCGAGGCGTCGATCCGGCTCGCACGCATGGCTACCGGTCGCCCGAACATCGTCGCGTTTCACGGCGGCTTCCACGGGCGCACTGTCGCCGCAGCGTCGCTGACGACTGCAGGGACCAAATTCCGTTCCGGGTTCTCGCCGATCATGGGTGGCGTCCATATCGCACCGTTCCCCTACGCGTTCCGGTACGGCTGGGACCTGGACACCGCGGTCGCGTTCGCGTTGCAGGAACTGGACTACCTCTTGGCCACGATTTCCAGCCCCGCCGATACTGCCGCGTTCATCATCGAACCCGTTCTCGGCGACGGTGGTTACCTCCCGACTCCGCCGAAATTCCTGGAAGCTCTTCGGCGCCGCGCGGACGAGCACGGCATAGTGCTCATCGTCGACGAGGTCCAAGCAGGCGTCGGCCGCACCGGAAAGTTCTGGGGACACGAGCATTCGACCGCGAGGCCCGACATCGTCATCACCGCGAAAGGGCTCGCGTCGGGGTTCCCGATCTCGGCGATCGCCGCGTCGACCGAACTGATGTCCAAGGCATGGCCAGGCTCGCAAGGCGGAACCTACGGAGGCAACGCCGTAGCGGCAGCCGCCGCGGTCGCCACCCTCGACGTCGTGCGAGACGAAGGGTTGGTGGAGAACGCAGCCAAACAGGGTGCTGTTCTGCTCGACGGGCTGAAGGCGTTGAAGGAGCAGTATTCGGCCATCGGCGACGCCCGCGGCCTTGGCCTCATGCAGGCTCTCGAATTCGTCGACGAGAACGGCAAGCCCGACGCTGCCGCCGCTGCACGCGTACAGCAGACCGCCATTTCGGAGGGCTTGTTGCTACTGACCTGCGGTGCTCTCGGCAACGTCGTTCGCGTGATTCCGGCTCTGGTGGTCACGGACGACGAGGTCGCGGAGGGCCTGGACGCCATCGGGCGCACACTGAAGCGAGCATTGTGACCGTCCTCGACCTGCTGCGTGGGGCGGGCATCGAGGTCGACGATTCGCCACGACGGCTCGCCGAGTACTCGTACGACGCGTCGAACTATCGGGTTCCGCCGTCGGCCGTGGTGTTTCCGCGCACCGTGGACGACGTTCGAACCACGGTGAAGGCATGCGCCCGGTCAGGCATGACGATAGTGAGTCGCGGGGGCGGAACCTCGATGGCAGGCAACGCGATCGGTGCAGGCGTCGTACTCGACTTCTCGCGCTACATGAACAAGGTGATCTCGGTCGACGCGTCCGAGAAGTAGGTAGTCGTGCAGCCAGGAATTGTCATTTCCGAGCTCGCGGCGGCCGTATCTGCTGCAACAAACGGTCAGTTGACCTTTGCGCCGGATCCGTCGAGCAAGACGCGCGCAACGGTCGGTGGCGCGATCGGCAACGACGCATGTGGCAATCACTCGGTGCGATACGGCCGCACGGCAGATCACACCATCGCATTGGATATCGTGACTGCGGACGGTCATCTGCTGCGGGCGACGCGCTCCGGTATCGACGCGGTGGATCCGAGCGATTCCGAAGCCGTGGACGCCGCGGCCCGCATCGGCGCCGACTTGGCGGCACTCGTAGCGGAGAACATGGCGGACTTTCGCCTCGAACTCGGCCTCATCCCGCGTCAGGTGTCCGGATTCCATCTGTCGAATCTTCTCCCGGAGAACGGGTTCGATGTCGCCCGGGCCTTGGTGGGAAGCGAGGGTACGTGTGCGATCGTCGTGGCAGCGACCGTCGCGCTCGTGCCGGTGCCGAAGGCTGCCCTGTTGCTCAGCCTCGGCTACTCCGACGTCGTCGAAGCTGCGCAGGATGTCATGACGATCCTCGAGTTCTCGCCGGCCGCGATCGAGGGCATCGACGAGAAGATCGTCGAGACCATGCAGGCTCGTCGCGGAATCGACTCGGTCCGTGGCCTTCCGGCTGGGAATGCGTGGCTGTACGTCGATCTCGACGGCGACGACCCCGCGGAGGTGGAGGACAAGGCCGGACGGCTGCTTGCGCGCCTGAAGGAGTCGGGGAGGCTGAAGGACGGTCGTGTTGTCGCCGATCCCACCGAACGCAAGTCATTGTGGCGTGTGCGCGAAGACGGTGCAGGACTCTCCACACGGTTGGTCGGGGGTGGCGAATCCTGGCCCGGTTGGGAGGATTCCGCCGTCGCACCGCAGAATCTGGCTGCCTACCTGGCCGACTTTCGTGACCTTCTCGCCGCTCACTCGCTGACCGGAGTGATGTACGGCCATTTCGGGGCCGGGTGTATGCACGTGCGGATCACGTTCGATCAGCGCACCGAGCGCGGACGCGAGATCATGCAGGCATTTCTTCGTGAAGCGGCCGAACTCGTCGTCCGGCACGGTGGGTCGTTGTCCGGCGAACACGGTGATGGTCGAGCCAGATCCGAGCTGTTGCCCATCATGTATTCCCCCACGATGTTGGATGCCTTCGCGAGGTTCAAGCGGATCTGGGACCCGGCGGCACTACTCAACCCGGGAAGCATCACCGATCCGGCTCCCATGATGAACGACCTTGCACTGCAGGGGGTCCCAGACCGAAGGTGGAAGACGACGTTCGAGCTGCATCAGGTGGGGTCCGGGGCGGACCTGGATCCGTTCGTGCACGCCACCCAGGCATGCGTCGGCGTCGGCCGCTGCCGATCGAGTAGCGGTGGGGTGATGTGCCCGAGTTACCGGGCCACCGGTGACGAGAAGGATTCGACGCGAGGGAGAGCTCGTGTCTTACAGGACATGGTTCGAACCTCCACGACCGTCGCCGACGGTTGGGCCTCGGAGGACGTCAAGGCCTCGCTCGACCTGTGTCTGTCGTGCAAGGCATGCTCGTCGGACTGCCCGGTCGGAGTCGACATGGCCACGTACAAGGCAGAATTCCTCGATCACCACTATGCGGGCCGGATCCGCCCCATGGCGCACTATTCGCTCGGCTGGCTGCCCCGGTGGTTGAAGCTGACGTCGCGGATCGCCCCATTGTTGAACAGCGCGCTCACGCCGCGGACCGGCAGACTTGCGGCCAGGTTGGGCGGGCTGACCACCGAACGTGCGCTTCCTCGATTCGCCTCGCGGAGGGAATTGCGTGCGCAGAGTGCCGGGTCGACGCCGGACGGGGACGTCGTACTGTTCGTGGATTCGTTCACCAAGGGCTTCCGGCCCGAGGTCGTCGGTGCTGCGGTGCGGGTATTGGCGGATGCAGGGCGAACTGCGGAGTGCCGAAGCGACATGTGCTGTGGCCTGACTTGGATCTCCACCGGCCAACTGGCGACGGCGAAGAAGCAGTTGGTCCGTACCGCCGAGATGCTGGACGACGGTACGGACCGGCCGATCGTCGTCACCGAGCCGAGTTGCGCCGCGGCTTTGAAGAAGGATTTGCCCGAGTTGGTGAACACCGATGCGGCTCGACGGGTCGCGGCACGGATACAGAGCTTCGCCGCGGCGGTCATCGACCAGGCTGCAGGTGGATGGACGCCGTCCGCGCAGGTCCCGGCCGAAGTGACCGTGCAGACGCACTGCCACGAATATGCGGTCTTCGGGGAAGCGACGCAGCGCAAAGCTCTTGCAGCGGCCGGCATTTCCGCAGTAGACGAGGCGACTGGGTGCTGCGGGGTGGCGGGCAACTTCGGATTCGAACCCGAGCACTTCGAGATCAGCATGAAGGTCGCCGAACAGGCACTAGCCCCGGCAGTCCGACGCGCTGGTGACCGTCCAATTCTCACCGACGGTTTCAGCTGCCATATGCAGGTGCGCGAATTGACCGGCGATCACAGCTCCGCGGCGTCGACGCATCTGGCGCATGTGCTCGATCCGAATCCCCAGTGGCACGCCCAGGTGTCCTCTGGTGCACTCAACCATGCCACTGGGCCGCAGGCCCCACCGAGCACTGGGCTGCAGGCCCCATCGACCACACGGAGGGACACATGACCACGACATCGGCACACACCGAGTTCGCCTCACCCACAGGCCTGTTCATCGGGGGCAGTTGGCGTGAGGCCCACGGGGGCAAGACGTTCGATGTTCTCGACCCTGCGACTGGGGAGGTCATCACCGCAGTCGCCGACGGTGGCGTCGTCGACGCCGAAGCTGCGATGGCAGCTGCTGTTCAGGCACAGGCGTCATGGGCCGCCACAGCACCGCGCGAACGCAGCGTTGTTCTGAGGCGCGCTTTCGAGTTGATAATCGAGCGCACCGAGGAACTTGCCGCGATCATCACCGCCGAAATGGGCAAACCGATCGCGGATGCGCGGGGTGAGGTGGCGTACGGCGCCGAGTTCTTCAGATGGTTCTCCGAGGAAGCAGTGCGGATATCCGGGGATCACACGCTGACCGGTGACGGCAAGAATCGGATCATCGTTACCCGCGCGCCGGTCGGCCCGTGCATTCTGGTGACGCCGTGGAACTTTCCGCTTGCAATGGGAACCCGCAAGATCGGACCTGCGTTGGCGGCAGGATGCACCGTGGTGTTCAAGCCGGCGGAGCAGACACCACTGACGGCTCTCGCGCTGGCCGACATACTCGTCGAGGCAGGGGTTCCCGACGGTGTGGTCAACGTGGTTCCCACCACGGACGCGGCAGGAGTGGTCGGTTCGTGGATGTCGAGCGGATCCGCCCGCAAGATCAGCTTCACGGGCTCGACGGAGGTGGGCAGGATCTTGCTGGCTCAGGCCGCGCCTACCGTCATGCGCACGTCGATGGAGCTCGGTGGCAATGCACCGTTCATCGTTGCCGAGGGTGCCGACGTCGATCGCGCCGTCGACGGAGCGATGGTTGCGAAAATGCGCAACATGGGCGAGGCCTGTACTGCAGCGAACAGATTCTTCGTATACCGGCCACTCGCAGCCGAATTCGCGGACAAGCTCGGAGCGAAGATGGGGGCGTTGAAGGTCGGCGCAGGCAGTGCGGACGGAGTGGAGGTCGGCCCTCTCATCGACCAGGACGGACGCGCCAAGGTTCAGCGTCTCGTCGACGATGCGCTCGGCAGGGGAGCCCGCGCAGTAGTAGGGGGCACGGAGAACTCCGGCCCCGGTTACTTCTACCCGCCGACTGTGCTCGACTCCGTGGATTCGGCGTCGGAACTGATGTCGACGGAGATCTTCGGCCCGGTTGCCGCCGTAGTGCCGTACGACACGGAGGACGAGGTCATCTCGCTCGCGAACGACACCGAGTGGGGGCTGGTCGGATACGTGTTCACTCAGGACATCGATCGAGCGCTCAGGATGGGGGAGCGGTTGGAAGTCGGGATGGTCGGCTTGAACACCGGCCTCGTGTCGAATCCCGCTGCCCCGTTCGGCGGGGTCAAGCAGTCCGGGCTCGGTCGTGAGGGCGGGAAGGTCGGAATCGACGAGTTCCTCGAATACAAGTACTTTGCTGTTCCCCGCTCCTAGCAGCCCTAGCAGTCCCAACAGGAGGAAGACCAGTGTCCGGTTCTCGAAGATTGACGCCGATCAACGCTCGAAATACTTCGATGGTCATCGCGGATCAGATTCGCGATCGGATCATCGACGGCTCGTACGCGCCAGGCGAGCAGATCAACGAAGCGAACGTCGCTGCCGAACTGGAGATTTCGCGCGGTCCGGTTCGCGAGGCATTGCAGCGCCTCAATCAGGAAGGGCTGCTGGTCAGCTACCGGAACCGCGGCGTTTTCGTCGTCGAGCTCAGCAGCGACGACGTGGCGGAGATCTACGACGCGCGGGCTGCCATCGAGGTCGGTGCTGCGTGGACGCTGGTACGGGGCGAGGTCGCGGTCTTGAAGGCAACCGCGGCGCAGCTCTCGGCCATCGTCGACCAGATGCAGCCGTTCATCGACAAGGCGGACTGGCTGGGACTCGCCGAGCGTGATCTTGCGTTTCATACCGCGTTGGTGGCAGCGACGACGAACAGTCGAATGTCGAGGATGTATGCCACGCTCGCAGCCGAAGCCCGTATCTGCATGGCGAACCTCGAGACCGCGTACTACCGACCGGAGGCGCTCGTGGAGGAGCATCAATTGCTGGTCGACTTGCTCCTTGGCGACGATTGGGCCGCACTCGAGGCTGGGCTGCACGAGCACATGGATACTGCGATCCACGATCTGACGCAGGCAATGCACGATCAAGCAGA
>NZ_LVCV01000513.1 GCF_001647195.1 Rhodococcus sp. EPR-157
CCACAGGCAATTAGCCTGATTGTCAACAATCTGCAAAATGCTCACGGGCCGCTGAACGCCTCCCGCGATGCTCGAGAGGGGGTACCAGTGAACGAGAACGAGTACTACGCCGCCGAACTCACCAGCGCGGTCGGCCGGGATCACGCGCCAGGTCTTGCCGAGTACGCAGATCTGCCGAACAGCACACCCATCACGTTCACCGACGAGGAGTACTCCACCCGTCTCGCCAAGGTCCGGGCGCGCATGGCGTCGCAGAACTTGACCGCGTTGATCGTCACCGACCCCTCGAACCTGTACTACCTGCTCGGCTACAACGCGCTGTCGTTCTACACCCCGCAAATGCTCTACGTTCCGGTGGAAGGGGAATTGTTCTTCTTCGCCAGGGAGATGGACGCCAACGGAGCCTTCCGGACATCGTGGTTGCCGCAGGAGCAGACGTTCGGATATCCGGAAACGTTCGTGCAGCGCAAGGACACTCATCCGTTCGTGTGGGTCGCGGGGAGGCTTCGCGAACTCGGTGTGGTGAACAACTTCTCGCACGGTCAGGTCGGACTCGAGATGGACTCGTACTACTTCAGTCCCAAGGCGTTCGAAGCACTCGTCAAGTCTCTGCCCGAGTACGACTTCACCGATTCCTACGAGCTGATCAACTGGGTGCGCGTGGTCAAGTCACCCGCGGAAATCGACCTGATGCGTGGCGCGGCTCAGGTGTGCGGATCAGCGATGTCGGCGGCCTACGACTCGATCGTGGCGGGCGGCCGGCAGTGTGATGCTGCGGCGGCAATCATGAACGCTCAGGTCAAGGGAACGGCCGACTTCGGCGGAGATCACCCGGCTATCGTCCCGATGCTGCCCACCGGTGCCGGTGCCGACACTCCTCACCTGACCTGGTCCGATCAAGTCTTCATCGCAGGTGAGACCACAGTCGTCGAGCTGGCCGGCGTGTTTCGGAGATACCACGTACCGATGGCACGGACGGTGGTGCTGGGAAAGCCGAGCAAGCGCCTGGACTATCTCGCGCAGTCGACCGGCGACGCGCTGAACGAAGTGCTCGATACCGTGCGACCCGGGGTCACCACGACCGAGCTCGCGCAGGTGTGGAATGTCAGCCTCGCGCGTCACGGACTGCACAAGCCCTCTCGCATAGGCTATTCCATCGGAATCGCCTACGCACCGGACTGGGGTGAGCGCACGGTCAGCATCAGGACGGACGACGACACGGTGCTGGCCGAGAACATGACTTTCCACATCATCGGCGGAATGTGGATGGACGACTACGGATACGAGGTGTCCGAGGCCGTGCGCGTGACCGACAGCGGGGTGGAGACATTCACCGACTACCCGCGCCAACTACTGACGAAGGAGTGAGACATGATCGCCACCACCATTCCGTGGGCTCTGCGCACCGACAAGCTGGTGGGGTCCGTGATCGACTCGTCGACCTCGCTCCTCGCAGCTCAGAAGCACGACATCGTCCGGTTCGCGATGGGCTCTCCCGCTGCGGAAACCGTTCCCGCGGCAGCGTTTTCCGAGATCGCGTCGAAGGTCATGACCGCGGACGCCATGGACTATGCCGCCACCGAGGGTGACCCCGGCCTGCTCGAATCCTTGCTCGGCTACCTCGGCTCGGTCGGCGAGCCGACCTCGGAGGACCGACTCGTCATCACCTCGGGAGGCATGCAGGGTCTCGACCTCGCCTGCAAGCTGTTCGTCGATCCCGGTGATCTCGTCATCGTCGAAAGCCCCACGTACACAAACGGAACCGCCACCGTGCTCAGTTACGGTGGCGACGTCCTCGAAGCGCCGATGGATTCCGACGGCCTCATCGTGGAAGCCCTGCCGGAACTGGTCGAACAAGCGGGTCGCCTGCCGAAGATGATCTACGTCATCCCCAATTTCCAGAATCCCTCCGGCACGACGATGTCCCAGGCCAGGCGCTCGCTGCTTCTCGAACTCGCGCACAGGTGGGGGTCGGTGATCCTCGACGACGACCCGTACGGGCTCCTGCGATTCGAAGGCGAGCACATCCCGAGCTTCAACGCGCTGAGCCCGGACGATCCGCTCGTGTTCTCCGTCCGCACGTTCTCCAAGATGATCGCCCCCGGCTTGCGCGTCGGCTGGGTCGACGCGGCTCCCGAAGCGCGACAGCTGCTGATCAACGCCAAGCAGGCGATGGACACGTGCACCAATCTGCCGAACCAGCGCATGATCGCCGAGTTCATCCGGCGGGGTCACCTCGACACCCACCTGCAGTCGCTTGCCGCGGTGTACCGGCCACGCAAAATCGCAATGCAGCGCAGTCTGGAGAAGTACTTCGGCGACCGCATCGAGACGACCGACCCGGAGGGCGGCTTCTTCCTGTGGGCGACGCTGCGCGGCGACGCAGCCGCGGTATCGACGCAAGATCTGTTCGAAATCGCTCTGGCCGAGGGTGTGGCATACATTCCCGGCCCCGCTCTGTCCGTCGGTGGGAAGTTCCACGATTCTCTGCGGCTGTGCTTTGCCTCTTCGACTCCTGAACGGATCGACGAGGGTGTCAAAAGGCTTGCCGCGGCGGTGGATCGCGCGAGCACCATGCTGTCGAGCGATCCGACTCGATGATCGAGACCGAACAACGATTGCTCGACGAGATCGACTCCGAGGACATCGTCGATCTGGCATCGGCACTCATCGACGCGGGCGGAGAGAATCCGGGCGCCACCGAGGAATCGGTCGCGATGGTTCTCGTCGATCGATGCAGGCAACTCGGCTTCGACATCGAGATCGAAGAGGTCGCGCCTGGACGCCCGAATGTCGTTGTTTCAGTTGGCGGAGCGGAAGAAGCCGGGGTGCTCTTTCTCGGGCACTCCGACGTCGTTCCCGCAGGGGGCGGCTGGAGCACCGATCCGTTCGACGCAGTGGTACGCGAGGGACGGCTGTACGGGCGGGGCGCGTGCGACATGAAGGGCGGGATCGCTGCGGTCGTCGTTGCGATGGCTGCACTGAAAAGATCAGGAACACTGTCGCGTTCGCCGGTGTCACTGGCGTGCCTCGTCGATGAAGAGGACACCGGACTCGGGATTCGAGCGTTCGTGGCCGGCCAACACACCAGGCGGTACACGCACTGCATCGTCGCCGAGCCGACCGATCTGGTGACCATCACCGGATGTCGGGGCGCAGCGAATCTCGAGATCACTGTCTCCGGGCGCTCGGCGCATGCCGGACGACCCAGTAACGGGCGCAATGCAGTATCGGCGGCCGCACGCATAGTCGGGCTGATCGACTCGATGGGCGAGGAGTTGAAAGCGCAGGCACACCCTGCACTCGGGCCCGCGACATGGAACATCGGCACCATCGACGGTGGCACGGGAACATCCATGGTGCCGGATCGATGCGTGATTACCGTCGACAGGCGCCTCCTGCCAGGTGAGGACGCGCGTGTCGTTGCGTCGCGGCTGCAGAGCGACATCGAGAACGTGGGCATCGTCGGCGACGGCATCGAAGTGGCCGTGGACGTTTCGATGGAGATGCCTGGCTTTCTGACCAGTGAGAATTCCGATACGACCGTCGCCGCGGTGACTGCGGTGACCGATGCAGTCGGCTTTCGCGGTACCGATGTATGGACCGCGTCCTGTGACGGTGGTTTCGTAGTGCGTGACTTGGGTATAGAGACCGTCGTGCTCGGTCCCGGAGAGATCGAGTCGCAGGCTCATCAACCCGACGAATCCGTGTCGGTCCAGCAATTGTGTGACAGCGCACGAGCGTACGCGCTGCTGGCGTCGAGAATCGTTGCGTTACCAGCAGTTATGTCGGAAATCCGGGGGTAGTGCGCCCGGTCGCGTTGCTGCTTCCGTAATGTGAAGCGCTGCGAAGTACCAAACCGACGCTCCATGTTAGTTCCAAAGCGAGAGGTATTGGACCGTGTCAGAATCATCCAGCAGTGGGTTCAGTAGTACAGGTTCAGGCGGATCGTCCACCGGTTATCCGCCGAACACCCAAGAGTTGAACGCAGAAGAAACCAAGGTCCTGCATCGTGCGATCGGGGGTTCGGCCCTCGGAAACGCAGTCGAATGGTTCGACTACGCCGTGTACGGCTACCTGGCGGTGTACATCGCGGCGAACTTCTTCCCGTCCGAGGACGGTGGAGCGAGTCTGCTGTCGACATTCGCAGTGCTCGCGGCGTCGTTCATCATCAGGCCGATCGGCGGAATCGTGCTCGGACCGCTCGGTGACCGGATCGGTCGCCAGAAGGTTCTCGTCCTCACCGTCACGATGATGTCCATCGCGACGGCAACGATCGGCATTCTGCCGACGTTCGACACTATCGGAATTCTGGCCCCGATCCTGCTTCTCGTCTGTCGCCTTGTACAGGGATTCTCAACCGGTGGCGAGTACGGTGGCGCAGCAGTGTTCATGGCGGAATACGCACCGGACAAGCGTCGCGGGTTCTTCGGTTCGTTCCTCGAATTCGGCACGCTTGCAGGCACTGTCGCAGGCGCAACGCTGTGCACACTGCTCAACCTCGGGCTCGGCGACGACACGATGGAGGCGTGGGGCTGGCGAATTCCGTTCCTGCTCACGCTCCCGCTCGGCATAGTCGCGCTGTGGTTGCGTACCAGACTCGAGGATTCGCCGGTGTTCTCCGAGGCGAAGGCCGACGGCGAGACGGTGTCCGAGGGTGCGGCAGGTGGCGCCATCGCGTCGCTCAAGACGACGATGACCTACTGGCAGCGGATTCTCATCCTGATGGGATTCGTTCTGCTGTTGAACATCGCGTACTACACCGTGTTGACGTTCCTGCCGTCCTATCTCAGTGACACGTTGGGACACAGCACGACTCAATCCAACTTCACTCTCGTGATCATCATGTTGATCATGATGGCGATCATCAATCCGATCGGCGCGCTGTCGGACCGAATTGGACGAAAGCCGCTGCTGCTCGCGGCGTGCGTCGGGTACTTCGTGTTCAGCGTGCCGCTGTTCCTGCTGATCATCAATACCGGGCTCGTCGGCCAATCGATCGGCCTGCTCGGCCTCGGCATTCTGCTCGTGATCATGTGCTCGTGCGTGTCGTCGACTCTGCCGGCGTTGTTCCCGACGCAGGTTCGATACGGCGCGTTCGCCATCGGCTACAACGTGTCCACATCGCTCTTCGGTGGCACAGCGCCGCTGATTCTGACATTCCTCATCGATCGGACCGGTTCCAATCTCATCCCGGGTTGGTACATGATGATCGCCGCGGCCATTGCGTTCGTCCCCATCCTGTTGATGCCGGAGACCGCAGGCCGATCGCTGCGCGGAACGCAATGCCCGGGTGACAACGACCACGAAGTCGCCGCGACCGGCGTGGAACTCGTGGGGTACAAGAAGTAGTGGGAGACAGACTGGTTGTCGTCGTCCTTCACGCCGACAACCTCCCCGCGGGGATGGACTCGGTGTCCGCTGTGGCAGAAGTTCGTTACGCCACGGCGGACACCCTCGGGGATGCCGTTCCCGGAGCCGATGTGCTGCTGCTGTGGGACTTCTTCTCGCCCGCGGTGAAGCAGGTGTGGGATCGCTGCGATTCGCTGAAGTGGATCCATATCGCTGCCGCCGGCGTGGATTCGCTGATGTTCGACGAACTCGTCGATTCCGATGTGGTGGTGACCAATTCGCGCGGGATCTTCGACCGACCGATCGCTGAGTTCGTCCTTGCGCAGATACTCGCGTTTGCGAAGGACTCTGCCACGTCGGCGGAGCTTCAGCGGCAACGAAAGTGGACGCACCGCGAGACCGAACGCCTCGACACCGCGAAGGCGATGATCGTGGGAACCGGTGCGATAGGGCGTGAGATCGCGCGGCTGTTGTCTGCCGTCGGGATTTCGGTTGCAGGCGTCGGTCGGACCGGGCGCACCGGTGACGCGGACTTCGGCGTCGTGCACGCGAGTTCGGATCTCGAACAGGTCGTCGCCGACGTCGACTACCTGATACTCGTTGCACCGTTGACCGACCAGACGCGTGGGATCGTCGACACACCGGTCATCGCTGCGGCCAAACCCGGAGTACGCGTGATCAACGTAGGCAGGGGTGAGTTGCTCGTCACCGAAGCGCTTCTCGACGGTCTGCGGTCGGGTCACGTCGCAGGGGCCGCGCTCGACGTCTTCGAGGAGGAACCACTTCCTGTGGACAATCCGATCTGGACCGCTCCCAACCTCGTCCTCACCCCGCACATGAGCGGTGACGCGGCGGGTTGGCGTGACCGCCTCGCAGAGTTGTTCGTCGCCAATTTCGAGCGCTACGCAGCGTCCGAGGAACTGCGCAACGTCGTGGACAAGAAACTCGGGTTCGTTGCGAATCAGTAGACGGGTCTGTCCGACAGGAAAGTTGGAGCCAGTTCCAACAACGCCCGCGCTGCCCGCGAGGTATCCGCTCCCGCTCGAACAACCGCTGACAGGGTCCATGTCAAGGTCGCGCCCGTGATAGCTGTCGAGGTCAATCCCAACTCTTCCGACCTGCTCATGTCCGGGACCACGGCGGTACCGAGACCAGCGGCGACGAAGTCGGGAATCGTAGTCAGATCGGCGGCCTGCACGGAGATCGACCTGGTCAATCGTGCGCGCCGAAACGCGTCGTCGAGGAGGGTTCGAATTCCGAATCCGACCGGCATGTCGACGAACGGGTCGGACGCGATGTCGGACAGTCGTACCGACTTCCGTGTCGAAAGCCGGTGGCCGGGCGGCAGTAGTACACGTAGCGGGAGGGTCCGTAGCGACCTCGGCTCGACCCCTAGTGCGTCCGACGGCGAAGCCACACTGACGAAGGCGACGTCGAGCGTGGCGTTTCGCACCTTGTCGAGCAGGCCGGAGGAGCCACTCGGCGAGGTTTCCAGATAGAGGCTCACCTGCGGGTGCAGCTGGGCGAAACGTCGTGCCATGGCGGCACTGTTCAGTGCCGTCATTCCGCTCAGCGTTCCTACTCGAAGTGCCCCTCGCAGTCCGGCGTCCGTGTCACGCACGGTTGCGCGAGCACGCCCGAGTACGTCGAGCGCGGCCTTTGCTTCGGGGAGGAACGCGCGTCCGGCTTCGGTGAGATTCACGCTCTTGCTCGTGCGTTGCAACAGGCGAGCATCGAGACTGTGCTCCAGCGCTCGAATGCTGGCCGATACCGTCGATTGCACGACGAAGAGCTTTGCCGCCGCGCGGGTGAAACTCAGTTCCTCGGCCACTGCCACGAAGTATTCGAGTTGACGTTCGTCCACGCCGCCAACGATCGCATGTTTCGTTCTTCACCGAGCAGATTCCGGTCCGCATCCCTCGAAGATGTCGGCCGATGCGCCCCACGCGACCGCATGTCCGAGCACGGCCGGAGTGGCTGTCCCGATGCACGTGCGATCGTCGTCCGACGTGTTGGTGAATCTGTAAAAGATGTCGGTGAACATGACGCCTCCGTTGGTAAGTGGTCTAGATCACTTTCCCGCGGCTTGGCAATCGTGTCCAACGATAAATTTCGGTGCTCACCATCGAATAGTTCGATAGTCAAACCCTGTTGACAGCGGCACTGCCGATGTCGCTGACCGTCAATGCAACTGCGACCTCCATCGCCTGATCGGGACGAGCAAGATCAAGATCGGTCAGCGTTTGGATTCGTCGAAGTCGTTGCGCGACGGTGTTCGCGTGGACGTGGAGAGTGCGGGCGGTGGCCCCCGTGAGCATGCCGTTCGCGAAATACGCACGCAGCGTGGTGATCAGTTCGGTGCCCCGTGTGTTGTCGTGCGCGCGAACCGGACCGAGAGTGCGATCGCCGAACCGAAGGAGCTGTTCGGTGTCGTCGAGCTGAAGGAGCAGTCCGACAAGGCCGAGGTCTTCGAGCGATACCGACACGTCGGTGCGGCTCGTGAGCCTCATGGTGTCCAGAGCTCCGGCCGCGGTGCGGTACGCCCGGACATAGGACTGAACGGAGAGGCAGGGTCCTACGGTCACTGCGGTTGCTGTGAAGGCGGTCCGGCTGGATCGGGCCAGAGACCGAATCGTCTCGGCGGTCTGAGGAACATCGCTCTCCACCTCCGGAACGAGTACGACGATCCGGTCGTGGTGGATGGCAGCGAGCGGCAGCGGATGAAGACTTTCGGCCCAACGGTGTATCGAGCGAAGTGACTGCCGTAGGCCGCTGTCGACGTCCGCGGACTCGATGCCGGACAGGGAGACGACCACCATCGAGTGCTTCCTGGTGAGGTCGTGACCGAGACGTTCCGCGCGTTCGACGATGGTGCCGGTAGCCGACGGTTCCCCGCTGAGCAGGTCGTTGACCACTTCGCCATGGAGTCGCCATCGAACCTCGTCGGCAGTTCGAGTCCGCAGAATTTCGAGCGAAGTCACCAGGGCTGCATGCTCGATCGCTCGGTCGTCGATGGACGTGAGCTTCGTGGGGCCAGGGGCGATCCAGATCCGCGCAACTTCGGATTCGGCCAACCGAACGGAGTGGTAGCCGAAGTTCCCCGGTCGATCGAGGTCGACGGGGTGTGCACTGGCACGGTCGTCGGGGAACGTCGCAGCGGTGGTGGAGCGGCCGATAATCGCACCGTGCACATCCTCGATCACGATCGGTCGGGAGATCAGGATCGACAGCGCTGCCGCGATACCTTCGACGCCGCCGCCGCGTAGCGCGATCTCGGTCAGCCGTCGGTGGATGTCCTCGGATTTCTGCAATAGGTCACGTTGTTGGTGGAGCTCGTGATTGAGCACCACGAGTTCGTCCATCTGTCGCGCCTCGGCCGAACGAAGGCTCGCCGTGGTCAACGCGATCGAGGCGTGATCGGCCAGGAGGGTCAGCAGCGAGACCTCGTGTGGGGTGAAGACGTGCACGTTCTTGCGGTAGCAATTGAGAGTTCCGATGGCGACGTGGTCCGAGTCCAGCAACGGAACCGAAATCATCGCTCGATATCCCTGCTCCCTCGCAACGCCTCCCCACGGCGCGAATTGCGGCTCGGCGTCGGTGTCCGCAATGGCCACCGGAGCGCCTGTTCGAAATGCTGTGCTCGACGGGGCCTCGACGCTGGGATCCTGATCGAGTCGGACCGGCCGATCGGCGTTGACCTGCGATACGTAGTCCGCCGACAGACCGCTCGCGCCCTCGATGGTGAGAACACGTCGCGAGCTGTTCGGAACGAGTACTCCGCAGAACTCGTAGCCCATCAGCGATGATGCGCTCTCCGCGATCAAGTTCAGGACACCGGTCAGCGGTTGCGCCGTCACCACGGTCTGGGTGATGGATCGCACGCGGTCAAGCCAGCGTCGCAGCTCGGACAGCTCGTCGTCGGGTGTCATGCGGGGTGGACCGCCACTTCTCGATATGTGTTGATCACCATGAAGTCGAAGGTTTTGTGTTTGCGCAAACATAGCCCTGGTGTGATGCAGATCGCAAGATTGTTCACAGCGGCGATGACCCCGACAGCGACACTTCGCCAGACCGGAATTTTTCAGCGAGTACGAAACGAGCGTGACATGACCGAACATTCGATGTACATCGACGGGAAAGACGTCCAAGCCGCCAGCGGTGCGACGTCGACCGTCGTCAACCCGGCCACGGGCACACCGATCGCGACGGTGCCCGACGGGAACGGCGTGGACGTAGATGTGGCGGTCGCTGCGGCGCGAATCGCATTCGAGTCGGGTCCGTGGCCGCGTACGAGCCGGACGGACAGGGCACGGGTTCTACTCCGCGCTGCAGATGCCCTCGAAGCAGCGAGCGAGTCGTTGTTCACCCTCGAGACGCAGAACAACGGCCGGCCCATCACCGAAACGCGTGCCCAGCTGTCCAGGGTGCCGGAGTGGTTTCGGTACAACGCGGGTCTCCTGTCATCGCAGCGTGACTCGGTTCTGCCCAGTGACGGGCCGTACCTGACTTATCAGAAGCGAGCGCCACTCGGTGTCTGCGGAATCATCACCCCGTTCAACCACCCCGCGCTCATCCTGGCCCGAAGCCTTTCGGCCGCATTGGCGACCGGGAACACCGTCGTGATCAAGCCGTCCGAGCTCACGCCCCTCACCACTCTCGCGATCGCTCGAATACTCACCGACGCAGGGGTTCCGGCGGGAGTGGTCAACGTGGTCACCGGTGGGCGAGAGGCCGGTATCCGGCTGACCGAGCACGAAGATGTCGCGAAGATAACCCTCACCGGTGGAACGGAGGCCGGCCGTTCTGCCGCGGCGGCCACCGCAGTTCGTTTCGCGCGAATCACTGCCGAACTGGGTGGGAAGACTCCGGTCATCGTGTTCGACGACTACGACCCGGTCGCTGCGGCGGAAGGTGCTGCATTCGCCGCGTTCGTGGCCTCGGGACAATCGTGTGTTGCAGGAGCACGATTTCTTGTTCAGCGCGGCAGCTACGACGCGTTCGTCGACGCCCTCGCTCGCCGAGCCGAGTCGATTCGAATCGGTGACCCCGCTGATGTCCGCACGCAGATGGGACCGATGATCAGTGACCGACAGCGCCGGAAGGTACTGGACTACATCGAAATCGGCCGTTCCGAGGGAACACGCTTGGTTGCGGGTGGAGATGTTCCCGACCTCCCGGAGAGCCTGCGTGACGGCTTCTTCGTTCGGCCTACCGTCCTTGCCGACGCCACCAATTCGATGCGTGTCGCCCAGGAGGAGATCTTCGGGCCAGTCGCGGTCGTCGTGCCCTTCGATACGGAGGAGGAGGCGATCGAGATGGCGAACGACAACCCCTTCGGCCTCGGTGCGGGCGTCTGGACGCGCGACATCGGTCGAGCGCACCGCGTCGCCGAGTCCATCGAATCAGGGATGGTCTGGGTCAACGACCACCACCGACTCGAGCCGTCGTTGCCCTGGGGCGGGGTCAAGGAATCGGGAGCCGGAAAAGACGCGGGCACAGAGTCGTTCGACGACTTCACCTGGATCAAGACGATCGTCGTCCGTACCGCAGACAGTGATGTCGACTGGTACGGATCCGACACACCCGGCCGCCTGAACTGACGGCGTCGGAACACCACTCCTCCTCACGATTGGACATACCGTGACATCGATCGATGAAAAGCCGAGCGCCGATGGTTGGCGCCAGGAAATAACCAGAGTGCAATGGCTCGTCCTGTTCGGAACCACCATGGGCTGGGCGCTCGACGGCTTCGCCGGAAGCCTGTACGCACTGGTGCTGGGGCCGGCGATGACAGAGTTGCTTCCGAACTCCGGAATCAGTGTCGACGCAGGATACATCGGCCTCTACGGCGGTATGACCGTCGCGTTGTTTCTCGCCGGATGGGCGACCGGCGGAATCCTTTTCGGAGTGCTTGCCGACTACTTCGGTCGAGTGCGGGTTCTGTCGATCGGCATTCTGACCTATGCGCTCTTCACCGCGCTCGCGGCGTTCGCCGACACGTGGTGGCAGCTCGGCATACTGCGATTCATCGCCGGCCTCGGCTCAGGAGTGGAAGCCCCCGTGGGTGCCGCCCTGGTAGCAGAAGTATGGAAGAACAAGTACCGTGCTCGGGCCTGCGGAGTGATGATGTCGGGCTACGCAGGTGGATTCTTCATCGCGGCTCTGGCTTACAGCCTGCTCAGTAGCCAAGGCTGGCGATTCATGTTGGTACTGGCCGTCGTACCCGCTTTCCTAGTGTGGTTCCTGCGTAGATATGTTCCAGAACCCGAAGAGATCAAGACCGTCATCGCAACCCGCAAGAAGCGTAAGGGCAGCGCGATGCGGCGACCCGAAGATCAGTTCGTCCTGCGGCGCTTGCTGTCCCCACCGCACCTTCGCGCAACACTGATCTGCACCGCGCTCGCAACCGGGTCGCTGCTCGCGTTCTGGAGCGTCTCCACGTGGTATCCACAGATCATCCGCAACATGGCCTCGGCAGAATCGCTGTCCACCGACATCGCCAACCATCGTGTGGCAATTTCCTCCATGTTGTTCAACGCAGGTGGAATTCTCGGCTACGCCACGTGGGGGTTTCTCGCCGATGCAATCGGTCGACGAAAGTCCTTCATGGTGAGCTTCGTGATCTCGGGTCTGAGCATCGCCTACCTCTTCCCGTTCGAGCACACCTACACG
>NZ_LVCV01000514.1 GCF_001647195.1 Rhodococcus sp. EPR-157
CCGAGTATGCGAGCAAGCGGAATCGCGTTGGCCAACAGTATCGGTCGCTACATCACTGCGGCCGGACCGCTGGTAGCGGGAGTCATCGCGACTTCGTGGTTCGGCGGCAACCTGGGCATTGCGACGGCCGTTCTCGCGTCCACCGGAGTGATCGCTCTCGTCGGGTTGTACTTCGCGCCGGAAACCCGTGACGCGGCCCTGCCGACCGATCCCGAACACCATGCTCCCGCCGACACCGTGCCGGCACCCACGTCAGTGAAAGGAACGTCGGCATGAACGTTTACGCAGGTTCGAAAGCAGTTGTCGTCGGAGGATCCATCGGCGGACTGACTGCAGCGCTCCTTCTGCGAGACCTCGGCTTCGAGGTCGACGTCTTCGAGCGGACGCCGTCCGATCTGGACGGACGCGGTGGCGGCATCGTTCTCCAACCCGACACCCTTCGGTGGTTCCGTGAGCGAAGTTCGCAGCGGCCGGAGGACGTGAGCACCACCACCGACTGGGTCCAGTACATCGAGGACGACAATCGGATCGTCGACCGTGATGCCCGGTCGTGGTCGCACACATCCTGGGGGACCTTCTATCGGGCGTTGCTGGCGGACTTCGGACGCGAGCACTACCACCTCGGTGAATTCGCCTGCGGTTTCGATCAGGACGAGGACTCTGTCACCGTTCGATTCGTCAGCGGCACACAGGTCCATGCAGATCTGGTCGTGATCGCCGATGGGGTCACATCTGCCAACCGCTCACGAATCGACCCCGATGTGACGCTGGAGTATTCGGGGTACATCGGGTGGCGGGGCACGGTGGACGAAGCCATGTTGACATCGGAGACGGCCCAGCTGCTGCACAACTCGATCACCTACAACATCGTGCAGAACTCGCACATCACGATGTACCCCATTCCAAGCGCGCGAGGAACTGCTGTCGGCGATCGGTTGATGAACTACGTCTGGTATCGAAACGTTCCGGAAGGCCCCGATCTCGATGAGATGCTCACCGACAAGCGAGGGTTTCAGGGAAAGGTGTCCGTCCATCCCCACCAGGTCCAGGATCGGTACGTCGAGGAGATGCGCGATGCCGCGTCGAGGTTGCTCGCACCTGCCGCTGCCGAGGTCGTCACCTCGACCGAGGCACCGTTCATTCAGGTCGTGTGGGACTCGCGCGCGTCCAAGATGGCCAGCGGACGTGTCGCACTGATCGGGGATGCGGCGTGCGGGGCCAGGCCACATGCGGCGGCCGGAACCGCCAAGGCAGCAGCTGACGCGTGGGCGCTCAGCGACGCGCTCTCGGCGTCTGCCGGGAACATCGTCGAAGCGCTCGAGAAGTGGGAGCCTGGGCAACTGGAACTGAGTAGCAATCTGTTGGCGAGGGTGAAGGCAATGGGCGAGAGATCGCAATTCACCAACACCTGGACGCCAGGGGACAAAGACCTTCGATTCGGCCTGTACGGGCCCGGTCGCTAGAGACGCGATCGCTAGAAAGGAAATGCGATGACTACCAACAATTTCCTCAGCGACCTCCCATTGGCAGGGACTCTCGTTGCGGAGAACTTCGACGGATGGTCCGACGAACTGCGGGCCGAGTTCGGTGCCCACGAATACGACGGCGAGGTGGGTTCGACTCTGCTGAGCCAGAACGACCGGGTTCGAGTGTGGGAGATTCGGCTTGCGCCCGGTGAGCGCTGGCACGCACACCGTCACGTACTCGATTACTTCTGGACCGCGGTGAACGCCGGCACTTCCCGGCAACACACCTTCGACGGCACTACGCGAGACGTCTCGTACTCCGCGGGTGAAACTCGTCATTTCCACTTCGCTGCGGGTGAGTTTCTACTGCACGACATCGAGAACGTGGGCACCGGCGAGTTGATCTTCACCACGGTCGAGCATCTCGACTCGGACAACGATGCACTTCCGGTGGTGGGATCGTGACCACAGGTCTGGTCGACATCCACGCCCACTGGTTGCCGGAAGAGTTGTTCGGGCTCCCGCCCGGCTCGCCGTTCGGCGCCATGCAAGACCGCGGCGGTGAACTTTTCCTGGGGACATCCCCCTCTCCATTCGGACCGAAGCAATGAGCGACGTCACCGCTGTACTGGCCGACATGGACCGGTTCGGAATCGACATTCGTGCACTGTCGCCGCCGCCCTTTGCGTTCGCGACGGCTGCCGACGTTTCTGCGGAGGAGTACACGAGTTCCTACAATGCTGCCCTCACGGAAGTGGTATCGGACTCGGCGGGACGACTTTCCGGACTTGGAACCGTGCGACTCGACGATCCCGACGCTGCGGATCGTCAGATCCGTACGCTCGCTGCACAGAACGTATTGGTGGGTATCGCGATTCCTCCCATCGTGCGGGGAGGTTCGCTCGATGTCGGTGTGCTGCGTTCGATCGTGCGGTCGGCATCGACTAATCGGATGGCGGTGCTCGTCCATCCGATGCAGCTGCCACAGCCGGAATGGGCCAGCTACTACCTCGCGAACCTCATCGGCAACCCCGTGGAAACGGCTACCGCGGTCGCGTCGAGCATCCTGGGCGGTGTTCTCGAGGAGCTGCCGGATCTGCGCCTGTGCTTCGTTCACGGCGGCGGATGCGCCCCATCGCTTCTGGGCCGTTGGGCGCACGCGTGGGAGGCTCGTCCCGACGTGCGCACGGCGAGCGCGACATCACCGCGAGAGCTGTTTCGTGCGCCCTACTTCGACACGGTCACTCACGATGACGCTGCGCTCGGGTTGCTGCGTGAGCATGCAGCCGAGAGCAGGATCGTGTGCGGTACGGACTATCCGTTCGACATGGCAGAGTCGGACATCGCGACCTTCGTCGACCGGTCCGGACTCGAGCGGTCGGTGCTCGCGGCCAACGCGCGGGCGTTCCTCGGCGCCGACATTCGATCGGCCGTGCCGTCGTGACCGGCCTGTTCGACTCGATCACTCTGCGCGATTCGACTATGCAGAACCGAATCTGGATGTCGCCGATGATGCAGTTCGCGGCCGATCCGGAGGGGGAAAGCACAGGTGCAGCGACGGACTGGCACTTTCAGCACTTCGCGGCTCGCGCGGTCGGCGGTGTGGGACTGGCGATGATCGAGGCGACGGCCGTGACACCAGACGGACGCAGCAGCGAATTCGACCTCGGCCTGTGGAACGATGCGCAGGCGCACTCGCACCGCCGAATCATCGAGTTCTTGCACTCGCAGGGAACAGCGGTTGGAATTCAACTCGTTCACGCCGGACGCAAGGCGTCGACAGGACGGCCGTGGAATACAGGCGATTTCGTGGAAAGTAAGTGGCAGACGGTCGCTCCGAGTCCGGAAGCCTTCGGCGATTTGCCTGAGCCTGTTGCGCTCACGAGACGCCAGATCGGCGACATCGTGGAGTCCTTCGCAACCAGTGCGAGTCGCGCAGCTGCCGTGGGTTTCGACGTCCTCGAACTTCATGGCGCGCACGGATATCTGATTCATCAGTTTCTGTCGCCATCCTCGAATCGGCGTACCGATGAATACGGAGGATCACTCACCAATCGCATGCGGTTCGCCGTCGAAGTCGTCGATGCGGTTCGGCGAGTGTGGCCTGGCAACCGCCCATTGTTCTTCCGTGTCTCGGCAACCGATTGGCTTGCCGGCGATACGGACGACGCCCGTCCTGGCTGGACGGTGGAGGACACCGTGGCCTTGGCGGACGTGTTGTCCAGCCATGGCGTCGACCTGTTCGACGTCTCGACAGGAGGCATAGTGCCCGACGCGCGCATACCCGTCGGGCCTGGATATCAGGTGCGATTCGCGGCGGAGGTGCGCAGCAGAACCGGAATGCCCACCGCCGCAGTCGGATTGATCACGGACCCCGCGCAGGCGAACTCCATAGTGGAATCGGGGCAGGCCGACGCCGTGTTCTTGGCTCGGGAGTTGCTGCGTGATCCGTACTGGGGTCAGCGAGCGGCACGAGAACTCGCCGTGCCGCTGCGGCACCCTCCGAACTACGCACGCGCATTCAGAGATCGAGTGCCGCGACAGCCGGCCCCTGTGCACTAGCGCCCTGGCCCCGCCTTCACGAGATCGTGACGGGTGGGGCCGTGGCTTCACCGAGCGTTCGAGGGTTGCCGTCGCTCGCTCAGAACGCCCGCTCGTACTGCGGGGCAACGGCCGGGGTGATCTCTGCTCCGAGTTCCCGTGCTGCACGTCTCGGCCAGTATGGGTCACGGAGAAGTTCTCGGGCGAGCAGCACGGCTACCGCAACACCCGAGGAGACGATCTCCTCTGCCTGCTTGGGCTCGGTGATCATTCCGACCGCCGCAGCAGGAACCGTCGTCTCGTCCTGGATCCGTTGGGCGAACGGAACTTGATACCCAGGTCCGACAGGAATCTTCGCTCGAACATTTCCACCGGTGGACACGTCGATCAGATCGACGCCGTGATCTTCGAGAAGCTGAACCAGCGCAACCGTCTGGTCGGCGGTCCAACTCGGTGCGTCGAGACCCTCGATGTCCTCGTCCAGCCAATCCGTCGCCGATACGCGGACGAACAGTGGGAGTTCGGCCGGCCAGACCTTCCGGACAGCGTCGACGATCTCGATGAGAAGACGAGTCCGGCCCGTGAAATCGCCGCCATACTCGTCGGTGCGCTGATTGCTTGCGGGGGAGAGGAACTGGTGAAGGAGGTAACCATGTGCTGCGTGGATCTCGACGACCTTGAAGCCGGCACGCAACGAGCGCTCTGCCGCAGCGACGAAATCGCGCACGATCTGCTCGATGTCGTCTCTGGTCGCTTCCCGTGGCGTCGCGTAGTCACCGAAGGCGACCGCAGACGGGCCGACGGTTTCCCAGCCGAGCGGCTCGGTGGCCGGAATGGACTTTCCGCCTACCCACGGAGCCGAGGTCGACGCCTTACGTCCGGCATGCGCGAGTTGAATGCCCGGTACCGATCCGTACGCCTCGATACGCGCAACGATGTCGGCGAACGCCTGTTCCTGAGTGTCGTTCCAGATCCCGAGGTCGGCCGGGCTGATCCGACCTTCTGGACTCACTGCGGCGGCCTCGGTGAGAATGAGCCCGGCGCCGCCGATCGCACGGCTCACCAGATGTGTTCGGTGCCAATCGTGTGGGGCGCCCACTCCCTCACCCTCGGTGTCTGCGGAGTACTGGCACATCGGCGACATCCACACTCTGTTCGGAAACGTGATGCTGCGCAGAGTCAGGGGTTCGAACAGCGCGGTCAAGAGATCTCCTCTGTCGTCGGAAGTGAAGGTGTCGAATCCAGAAGGGTTCGCTGGCGACAACCACTCGAGCAGGGTCGTCATTCCCGACGAAGGTCGAGATGCATCGCCGGTTAGTGTGTGAAGCATGACTGCTGTACCCGTGACCGCTGATTCGACCTCGCAGCAGGTGGACCAGCGCGAGAAGGTCCATGCCGCTGCCAGGCGCGGCAGAGTTGCGTCGCGTGCTCTTGCGCTGTTGACCGCGGCGGAGAAGAACGCGGCCTTGCATGCTGCTGCGGATGCTCTTCTCGCAGCAGGCCCGCAGGTGCTCGCCGCCAACGAAGCCGACGTCGAGGCTGCGCGCGAGGCTGGAACAGGCGAGGGGTTACTCGACAGATTGCGCTTGACCGGGGCGAGGATCGACGGCATTGCCGCGGGGCTCCGGCAGGTCGCGGGACTGCCGGATCCGATCGGAGAGGTAGTTCGCGGGTCGACGCTGCCCAACGGTCTTCAAATCCGTCAACTTCGAGTGCCGCTCGGAGTGGTCGGGATGGTCTACGAAGCACGCCCGAACGTGACGGTCGACGCATTCGGGCTCGCATTCAAGTCCGGCAACGCGGCGTTGCTTCGCGGGTCGAAGTCGGCTGCGCTGTCCAATGCCGCTCTCGTCGATGCGATCCAGCAGTCTCTCGTGGCGAGTGGTCTGCCGCTCGACGCAGTTCAGTTGCTCGACAGTGCCGATCGGTCATCCGTCACACATTTGATCCAGGCACGCGGCCTTGTCGACGTCGTAATCCCGCGGGGTGGCGCCGGACTCATCGACGCGGTCGTTCGTGATGCCACCGTCCCGACGATCGAGACCGGCGTCGGGAATTGCCACATCTACGTCCATTCGGCAGCCGACCTGAAGATGGCCGAGAAGATCATTCTCAACTCCAAGACTCGTCGGGTCAGTGTCTGCAACGCCGCCGAAACGATCCTCGTCGATGCCGCCGTGGCCGAGACAGCGGTGCCACTGCTGTTGCAGGCGTTCCAGGCACACAGCGTCGTCGTCCACGGAGACCTGCCAGGCCTGGTGCCCGCCACCGACAAGGATTGGGCGGAGGAGTACTTGTCGCTCGACGTCGCGCTGAAGGTCGTCGACGGAATCGACGATGCAATCGCGCACATCGACGCCTACGGCACCGGGCACACCGAGGCGATCGTGACGGCGGATCTTCGTGCCGCCCGCGAGTTCACCACTCGTGTCGATGCCGCGGCCGTCATGGTCAACGCCTCGACGGCATTCACCGATGGAGAACAGTTCGGTTTCGGAGCCGAAATCGGTATTTCCACGCAGAAGCTCCACGCCCGAGGGCCTATGGGCCTACCCGAACTGACCTCGACGAAGTGGACTGTCTGGGGCGAGGGCCACACACGCGCGGTGTGAGGCATCGAAGTACGTAACCAAAGCAGGAGAAAAACGTGGATCGAGCATTACCGACGACACCGCCGCTGTTCGGCAGCGTCGATGACGTCGTGTCCCGACTTGCCGAGACCGGCTACCTCGCGAACAAGGCCACGGCGACGTCGGTGTTTCTTGCCGATCGGCTCGGTAAGCCGCTGCTCATCGAGGGGCCGGCGGGTGTCGGAAAGACCGAACTGGCCAGAGCCGTCGCCCAGACGGCGGGCGCGGAACTGATTCGGCTGCAGTGCTACGAGGGCGTCGACGAGGCACGTGCCCTGTACGAGTGGAATCACGCCAAGCAAATCCTGCGAATTCAATCGAGTTCCGCAGGACACCAGGACTGGGACTCCACCAAGCTCGATGTGTTCTCGGAGGAATTCCTGCTCGCGAGGCCGTTGTTGCAGGCGATCCGCCGCGAGGATCCCACGGTGTTGCTGATCGACGAGACCGACAAGGCCGACGTCGAGATCGAGGGTTTGCTGCTCGAGGTGCTGAGCGACTTCGCTGTCACCATTCCCGAGCTCGGCACGATCACCGCGACCCGCAAGCCGTTCACGGTTCTGACCTCGAACGCCACTCGCGAACTGTCCGAAGCACTCAAACGTCGCTGCCTGTTCCTGCATCTCGACTTTCCGGATGCCGAACTCGAACGGAGAATTCTGGCCAGTCGGGTGCCGGAGCTGCCGGAGGCAATCGCGGAGCAGCTGGTCCGCACCGTGCGCGTCATGCGTGCGATGCAGCTCAAGAAAGTGCCGTCGGTCGCCGAAACCATCGACTGGGGCCGGACCCTGCTTGCGCTCGGGATGGACACCCTGGACGACGACGCAGTCCGTGCCACGCTGGGAGTGGTGCTCAAGCATCAGTCCGACCAGGACAAGGCCGCAGCCGAGCTCCGGCTGAACTGACATGTTGTCCCCGTACGGATTGTCCGGCCATCTCGTCGACTTCGTCGAGGCGCTTCGGGCGCGCGGCATTGCCGTCGGACCGTCCGAAACGGTCGACGCAGGGCGTGTTCTCGCCGTGCTCGACCTCCTCGATCGCGAAGCCCTTCGCGAAGGACTGGCGTGCTCGCTCCTGCGCAGACCGACGCACCGCGACACGTTCGATGCGCTGTTCGACCTGTGGTTTCCGGCGGCAACCGGACAGCGGGAGTCCGGACAGATCGACACTGCGCTGCCGAGGATGCCCGACGGCACGATCGACTTCACCGCCCTGCGAGAGCTGATCACCGATCTTCTCGTCGACGGCAGTCCCGATGCACTCGAGCTGACCGAGATGCTGGCCGCGCAGATGGTCGAGGAGCTCGGCCAATACAAGTCGACTAACGGGCCGTCTTTCTCGGCGTATCAGGCATTGCGCGATGTCGCCCCGGATACGTTGCTGAGCAAGATCCTGCAAGGACTACTGGGAAACGCGGAAAACGGTTCGGACCGGTCGTCGGGCGCGTACGAGGACGAGGTCGCCAAGCGTACCGCCGCGCAGCGGATCGCAGATCTGCGCAAGATGGTGGAGAAGGAAACACGCCGCCGCGCCGCAGAGCAGCTCGGCCGGGAACGCGTCGCGAGCTACGGCGTTCCGAAGCTCGCCGAGGACGTCGACTTTCTGCGCGCGTCGGATACCGAGATGGTGGCTCTGCGACGCAGCGTGACGCCACTGGCGCGACTACTCGCGAGCAGGCTCGCCGCGAGGCGTAAGCGGAGCAGGTCGGGCTCGATCGATCTTCGACGCACACTGCGGAAATCCATGTCCACGGGCGGCGTGCCCATCGACCTGGTGCAGCGTAAACCGAGGAAAGCCCGCCCGGAGCTCGTGGTTCTGTGCGATGTGTCGGGGTCGGTCGCAGGGTTCAGCCACTTCACCCTGCTCCTGGTCCAGGCGCTGCGAGAGCAGTTCTCACGCGTTCGTATCTTCGCCTTCATCGACTCCACCGACGAGGTGACGCGATTCTTCGATTCGGGATCCGACCTCGGCGCGGCGATGTCGCGCGTCGTTCGAGAGTCGGAGCTGATCACCTACGACGGGCACTCCGACTATGGAAATGCGTTCGAGACCTTCGACGACAAGTACGCCCAGGCGGTGACTGCGAGGACCTCGGTACTGGTACTCGGCGACGCCCGCACCAACTACCGGGACCCGAAAGTGGCGGCGCTGGCGCGTACGGTTGCGGTGGCCAAGCACGCGTACTGGCTCAACCCGGAACCGAAGGGTCAGTGGGGTTCGGGAGACTCCGCAACCACCGTCTACAGCGACGTCATCAGCATGTACGAGTGCCGTTCCGCCGGGCAGTTGGGCGACATCGTCTCGCGGCTACTGCCGGTGTGATCTGTAGTCCTGGTCCCGCGAAGTAAGATCGACAATCGTGCAACAACAACCTGTGGCGGTCCGCAAGCTGGGAGTGATGGGCGGAACGTTCGATCCGATCCATCACGGCCACCTCGTCGCCGCCAGCGAGGTCGCCAACACCTTCGGGCTCGACGAGGTCATCTTCGTCCCGACCGGGACGCCCTGGCAGAAGGAGGGCAAGGTCGTCAGCCCGGCCGAGGACCGTTACCTCATGACGGTCATCGCCACCGCATCCAACCCTCGGTTCTCGGTCAGTCGCGTCGATGTCGACCGCGAGAAACTGACGTACACGGTGGACACCCTTCGCGACCTCCGCGAACAGCACCCGGCCGCCGAGCTGTACTTCATCACCGGCGCGGACGCGCTCGAGAGTATCCTGACCTGGCAGAACTGGGAGGAGCTGTTCGACCTCGCGAAATTCGTCGGGGTGTCGCGGCCGGGCTTCGAACTGGGAGTCGAACATCTCGCCGATCACCTCCAGGACCTACCACCGGACGCGCTGACACTGATCGAGATCCCCGCGCTGGCGATCTCCTCGACCGAATGCAGGCTGCGGGCGAGCGAAAACCGGCCCGTCTGGTATCTCGTCCCCGACGGCGTGGTCCAGTACATCTCCAAGAGAAATCTCTACCGACCGAGAGGCGAACAACGCCTCGACGGCTCCGTCACGATGTCGGAGCCATCGCCACAGAAGCTGCACCCGACAGACCAGACACAACCAGGCTCGACACCATCAGGCTCAACACAACGGGAGAATAGCTAAGTGACTGCAACCGATCAGGCCACCTCGATCGCGCGAATCGCGGCCCTCGCGGCCGACGACAAGCTGGCGACCGACGTCGTGGTCCTCGACGTCTCGGAGCAGTTGGTCATCACCGACTGCTTCGTCATCGCGTCGGCACCCAACGAACGGCAGGTCAGCGCAATCGTCGAGAACATCGAGGACAAGCTGCGCGAGGAGGGCTTCAAGCCGGTCCGCAAGGAAGGGACTCGTGAAGGACGGTGGGCGCTTCTCGACTACATCGACGTCGTCGTCCACGTCCAGCACAACGACGAACGCAACTTCTATGCGCTGGAGCGCCTGTGGAAGGACTGCCCGAGCATCGAGGTTCCCGGACTCGGTGAGCGGCCCGCTGCCGAAGTATCGGGCGACTCGGTGGAATCCGAGCAGTGACACCGGTCAAGCGGCAGCTGATTCTGCTGCGGCACGGCCAGACCGAGTACAACGCGACCGAGCGCATGCAGGGTCAACTCGACACCGACCTGACCGAACTGGGCAGAACACAGGCCAAGTCCGCAGCTGAACTGCTTGCGACGCGTTCGCCGATGCGCATCGTGTCCTCGGATCTTCGACGCGCTCTCGACACGGCCACCGCGTTGGGTGACGCGAGCGGGGTTCCCGTCGACGTCGATCAACGGCTTCGTGAAACTCATCTGGGCGACTGGCAAGGCTTGACGCATCACGACGTCGACGACCTCCTGCCCGGCGCACGGTCGGCATGGCGAGCCGACGCCACCGTCGCGCCTCCGGGGGGCGAGAGTCGCGTCGACGTCGCTCGTCGGAGCGTGCCGGTGGTCCGCGAACTGCTCGACTCCGAGATGCAATGGGGAGCTGACGGTGCGAGCGCGCCGATCGTCCTCGTCGCCCACGGAGGCCTGATCGCCGCATTGAGCGCCGCTCTGCTCGATCTTCCAGTGGATCGGTGGCCCGTGCTCGGTGGACTGTCGAACACCAGCTGGGTACAGCTGAGCAGTCACGGCGAGGGTGACGCGCTCGGCTGGCGTCTCGATGTCTGGAACGCGTCCGCGAGAGTGGCCAGTGACGTCCTCTGACGACTACCAGGTTCGCGCCGTCGACGCCGAGGCACCGCCAGTGCTTCTGGTTGTGGCGGATTCGCTGAGCTATTACGGGCCGAAGGGCGGTCTTCCCGTCGACGATCCGCGCATCTGGCCCAATCTCGTTGCGGCAGAGATGGGATGGACGGTCGAGCTGGTGGCACGCATCGGCTGGACCAGTCGCGACGCGTGGTGGGCGCTGACGCAGGATCCGCGCGTATGGGCGGCGATCCCGAAGGCAGGCGCAGTGATCTTCGGTGTCGGCGGGATGGATTCGTTGCCGTCGCCGCTGCCGACGGCGCTCCGGGAACAGATTCGGTACGTCCGTCCGCCGGCCCTCCGCCGGGTTGTGCGTGCCGGATACCAATGGGTACAACCGAGGTTCGCGCATCTCGGCTGGCCGGTGGCGCTGCCGCCGAAGCTGAGCGTCGACTACCTGGAGCAGGCGCGAGCCGCGCTGGCGTATGTTCGACCGGAACTGCCGATCATCGGAACGTTGCCCTCGGTGCATCGGAGCGATGCGTACGGCAAGGTACATGCCGGCCGACCCGCCGCTGAAAAGGCTCTGCGGCAATGGGGTGCGAAAAGCGGTGTGCCACTGGTCGATCTGGCGGACGCAGTGCGAGAGAACATCTTCTCCGACCAGGCCAACCCCGACGGAATCCACTGGGGTTGGGATGCGCACGTCGCCGTCGCAGACGCGATGCTTGCACAACTGAGAACGGTTGTACGCGAAGAGGAGCAGCGCGGGTGACGGTAGCGGTCGTGACCGATTCGTCGGCATGTCTGGGTGTAGAGCTCGCCCACGGCGCGGGGATCACCGTGGCTCCCTTGCATGTGTTCGTCGATGGAATCGACCTACGTGAGGGTCTCGATCCGATCCCGGAGAACTTCGCGGCACATGGTCCTGTCACGACAGCGGGAGCATCGCCGGGGGAGTTGGCCGGTCTCTACCGTGACGCGCTGGAACGAAGTGACGGCGCAGGCGTTGTAGCCGTGCACATTTCGCGTGGTCTCTCCAGTACCTGGGAGGCAGCTCGTCAGGCGGCAGCCGGATTGGGTGAGCGAGTCCGCGTCATCGATTCCGCGTCGGCCGGGATGGGCCTCGGCTACGCGGTGCTTGCCGCTGCCCGAGCGGCCGCCCGCGGCGAGAGCATCGACTCCGTATACGACGATGCCGTGGCAGTGGCCCATCGGAGTCGCAGTTTCATCGTGGTGGACCGGCTCGATCACTTGCGCCGGGGAGGTCGCATCGGAGCAGCGGCCGCGCTGGTCGGTACAGCACTGGCCATGAAGCCGGTGCTGCATGTGAGCGAAGGCAAGCTGGTGCTGGGCGAGAAGGCGCGAACGTCGACGAAGGCGCTCGGCAAACTCGTCGACGCCGCCCACCGGGTCGCTGGACAAGGCAGGGTTGCGCTCACCGTGCACCATATGCAGTGCCCCGAGCGTGCCGACGCTGTCGCTACCCTGTTGACACGCCGAATTCCCGAGGTCAGCGATCTTTCGGTGGTGCCTTTCGGGGCCGTTCTCGGCGCTCATGTCGGCCCCGGGGCAGTGGGAGTCGTCGTCTGTCCGGAGCGCTGACTCGGCACGGTCGAGCCGCGTTGTCCACAGCCTCGGTGGTTATCCACAGGGCAATCCTCCAGCTGCGGTGTCGTCCCGTCGGAGACCAGGGCCGTCGATACCGTCGCGGGTATGGCAAGTCCTCGAACGCAGCCGATCTCGCGAAACTCCACTCCGGTCGGACCTGGTTCTCCTGGAGCGATCGATCGCAGTCCACGCGACGTCGACGCAAACCTGACACCGGACTGGCTGAGGCAGGACGAGCAGCGTGAATCGGCGCTCTCGGCCCACCTCCCGGAGCGATGGCGCGGTGCCCGTCTCGACCCCGGCCGAACCGGGATGCTCGCGCTGTGTGGCGTCGGAGTGACCGTGCTGATCGTGGCCGGGTACGCAGTGCTGCGCGATGCGCCGGTCGTTGCGCCAGTGCCGACTCTGCCGATCGTGCAACCCATTTCGGACGTCGAGGTCGCACCCTCCGTGACCGCAGCTCCGCCGTCGACCATCGTGGTCAGTGTGGTGGGTCTGGTTGCATCCTCGGGTCTGGTGAACCTTCCGGCCGGCTCACGCGTCGCCGATGCCCTCGAGGCCGCAGGTGGACCACTCGACGGCGCGGATGTGTTGGCGCTGAACCTGGCGGCCAAGCTCGCGGACGGTGACCAGATCGTGGTCGGTGCGCCGCCGCCGGAGGGGAGGCCGATCATCAGTGGGACGGTCCAGGATTCCGCACCGGGAAGTGCCTCGACTTCGGCTACCGGAGCAACTGGCGCTGCAGCGGATGGCAGTGCAGGGGGCACAGTGAACCTCAATACCGCGACGGTGGCCGAACTCGACGCGTTGGACGGCGTCGGACCGGTGACGGCAGCGAGCATCATCGCCTGGCGGGAGGCGAACGGCGCGTTCAAGGACGTCGGGCAGTTGGCGGAGGTGGACGGTATCGGCCCGGTGCGCCTCGAAAAACTCAGAGACCAGGTCACGGTGTGAACGAACCGCTGATCCGCCCGCACGACGTGCGGCTTGTTCCGTGCGCGCTCGCCGGGTGGGTCGCCACGATCTGCGGGATTCTGGGCGGATCCGTCGTTGCCATCGTCCTCGCAGTGGCGTGGGTATGTCTGTGTGTCGCAGTGCTGTCCTGGCGAGCGCAACTGGGGCGCAGCGGCATCGGACTGATCACGATGGCAGTGATCGGTGGATGCTACTCGGGTGCGGCCGCGCTGCACGCCTGGGAATTCGAGACGAGCCCCGTGGTCGACGCCGCCGATCAACGGGCTTGGGTGAGCGCTGCGGTCGTGGTGCGCGAGGATCCACGACGACTGCGCTCGCCCGGGCCGCCGACGGTGTCCGTCCGGGCCGAGCTGGTTCAGGTCGATATCGCGGGGATACCGATCGAGCTCGGTGGACGAGTGTCGGTGTTGGCCCCGGCAACCGAGTGGCAGCACCTGGTCCCCGGGCAGACCGTCGTCCTGCGGGGTCGACTCTCGCCACCCGACAGACAGGACCTCACGCTCGCTGTCGTTCGGGTCGACGGACCTCCGCTGCGCGTCGACACACCTGGACCGGTGGCGAAAACAGCTGCAGCAGTGAGAACGTCGCTTGCGGCAGCGGCATCGGATGCGCTGCCGGTCGATCAGGCAGGGTTGCTCCCGGGTCTCGTGGTCGGTGACGTCTCGGCATTGCCGGAAGACCTGGAGTCCGACTTTCGTGCAGCGGGACTCACCCACCTGACGGCGGTCTCCGGAGCGAATTTCGCAATCGTCCTCGGCGCAGTCCTGTTGCTGACCCGTGCCATTGCGATCGGACCACGCTCGACGGTAGTGCTGTGCGCGGCAGTGTTACTCGCGTTCGTCGTCGTTGCCAGGCCGTCCCCGAGCGTGCTGCGTGCGGCGGTGATGGGCGGCATCGGACTGCTCGCGCTCGTCACGGGTCGTCGACGTCAGGCAGTCCCGGCCCTGTCCACTGCCGTGCTGGGCCTTCTGGCTTGGTGGCCCGAGCTGTCGGTCGACTTCGGCTTTGCGCTGTCGGTGGCCGCCACCGCGGGTCTTGTCGTGGTGGCGCCGGTGTGGGTCGACTGGTTGCGTGCGCACGGTTGGGGCCGCGCGCCTGCCGAAGTGGTTGCCGTCGCCGCTGCAGCGCATGCGGTGACCGCGCCGATAGTGGCGGGGATGGCTGGAACCTTCTCCGTGGTGGGAGTTCTCGCCAACATTGCGGTGGCTCCGACGGTTGCGCCGATCACCGTTGTCGGTGTCGTTGCAGCCGTGTTCGCACCGTGGGCGGGCTGGTTGGCGTCGCTGGTACTCGAATTGGCGTCGGCGCCGCTGTGGTGGCTCGTCGCGGTGGCGCGGTGGTCGGCGTCACTGCCGGGCGCGGGTGTCGTGATGCCGAGTGGAGTTGCGGGGGCCCTGACGGTCTCGGTTGTGACAGCGGTGATGCTGCTGTTGTTGCGGCTACGCGTCTATCGGTGGGTACTGGGTGGAACGGTCGTAGCAGTACTTGTGATGTGGGTTGCGTCCTCGATCCTGTGACGCGAAGTGGCGTGTACGAACCCGTCGGACCGGCATGGCACGATCGTCAGCGTGAATGCGAACAATCCGGTGGAGTCTCTGCACCTCGTCCTCGGCGACGAAGAACTGCTGATGGATCGTGCCGTGGCGTCGATCGTCGTGCGAGTTCGAGCTGCTGCACCGGAAGGTGACGATCTACCGGTTACCAAGCTTCGGGCCGGCGATGCGAGTGCACCGGAGCTTCTCGAGCTATTGAGCCCATCGCTGTTCGCGGAGGACCGCGTGGTCGTTCTCGAAGCGGCTGCAGAAGCAGGCAAGGATGCGGTGGCGCTGGTTCTCGATGCCGCGTCGGATCCGCCGGAAGGCGCGGTGCTGGTCATCATGCACTCCGGCGGTGGGCGAGCGAAAGCGATGGTCGGAGCTCTACAGAAGGCCGGCGCCGTCACACACGAATGCGCCAAGTTGACCAAAGCGGCCGAACGCGCAGATTTCGTCAAGCGTGAATTCAGTGCTGCCGACGTCCGGGTCAGCGGAGACGTCGTGGAGGCGGTCGTGGAGGCCGTGGGTTCCGAACTTCGCGAGCTGGCCGCCGCCTGTTCGCAGTTGGTGGCGGATACGGCGGGCAAGGTCGACGTCGACGCAGTCCGACGCTACTACTCGGGCAAGGCCGAGGTGTCCGGGTTCGACGTCGCCGAGAAGGCGGTGGCGGGGGATGTGCCTGGAGCGTTGGAAGCGCTGCGTTGGGCGATGCACCGAGGCGTCCCGCATGTGCTCCTGGCCGACGCGCTGGCCGACGCAGTTCGCACCATTGCACTCGTCGGCTCGGCAGGCCGCGGTGACCCGTTCCGAATGGCGGGTGAACTCGGGATGCCGCCATGGAAGATCAAGAAGGCGCAAGCACAGGCCCGCGGATGGAACGGCCAGTCCATCGGGGAGGCACTGCAGATCGTCTCGCAGCTCAATGCAGACGTGAAGGGGCAGGCTGCCGATGCCGACTACGCGGTCGAGAACGCCGTGTCAGTCGTTGCCGCGCTGAGCAACCGCTAGGACGGGAGCCGGTAGTGCGTTGAGGAACGCAAAAAACCCGCTCGGCAATCCCGAGCGGGTTCTGCGTACTGCGCGAAGATCAGAGCTTGTTGACTGCCAACGACAGTGCCGACTTCTTGTTGGCTGCCTGGTTCTTGTGGATGACACCCTTGCTGGCTGCCTTGTCCAGCTGGCGACCTGCGGTAACGAGGATGGCGGACGCCTTCTCCTTGTCACCTGCGGACTCAGCGGCACGGAAGGAGCGAATGATCGTCCGCAGTGACGACTTCACCGACTGGTTGCGCAGACGGTTGCGCTCGTTGGTGAGAATCCGCTTCTTCTGGGACTTGATGTTGGCCACGCGTAAAATCCTTCTGTCTTCGTCGGTATTCCGGTCAGGGCGATCCATGCTGGAATGCCCGAAGTCTGCGGCCGAGCTATACAGCCCAGCGCCGAAGATCGAGAATACCAGCACCGGCGGCAGAACCCAATTCCGCCCGCGCGTGATCCAAGTATGCCTGCCTCGGCCGCCGGCCTGACACGGGGGCAATCTGTTGTCCGTTTCCAGAAATTAACGCGTCCAGCGCGCTTATCTCCTGTCTCTGTAGCAACATGACGCAGATGAGCCCGCGATCTGCAGCCCCTGCCCAAGAGAAGGCCAAAATCAGTAAACCGAAGTCGCCGGCTCGCGAGAAGCCGGTTGTCGACGGTGTTTTCAGCGGCTATTCCGACGTCGGAAAGTACGGCCTGGCCTTCGACGAGATGTTCGACGCGGACGGCAAGACTCGTACTCCGTACAAGGGAATCCACTCGGCGCTCGAGCCGTCCAGCTCGGCCGACCTCGACGCACGTTCGGACGCGCTCGGCCGCGCGTTCATCGATCAAGGCATCACGTTCTCGCTGTCGGGGCAGGAGCGGCCGTTCCCGCTCGACCAGGTACCGCGAGTCATCGCCGCCGGCGAATGGTCACGCCTCGAGCGCGGAATCAAGCAGCGCGTCAAGGCGCTCGAGATGTTTCTCGCCGACATCTACGGAGACCAGGAGATCCTGCGTGACGGTGTCGTCCCGAAGCGATTGGTGACCTCGTGTGAGCATTTTCACCGCGCAGCCATCGGCATCGTTCCGCCCAACGGAGTCCGAATTCACGTCGCCGGTATCGACCTCGTCCGAGACGCCCAGGGCACCTTCCGGGTGCTCGAGGACAACCTCCGGTCGCCGTCCGGTGTGTCGTACGTCATGGAGAACCGTCGGACGATGGCGCGTGTGTTCCCTGATCTCTTCGCCACGCACCGAGTGCGTGCGGTCGGCGACTACGCCTCGCATCTGCTTCGCGCACTGCGCGCATCCGCAGCACTGAACGAAGCCGATCCGACCGTCGTCGTCCTCACCCCGGGCGTTGCGAACTCGGCGTACTTCGAGCACTCGTTGTTGGCACGACTGATGGGCGTCGAACTCGTCGAAGGTCGAGACTTGTTCTGCCGCGACAACATCGTCTACATGCGTACTACCGAGGGCGAGCGTCAGGTCGACGTAATCTACCGACGTATCGACGACGACTACCTCGACCCGATGCAATTTCGTCCGGACTCGGTGCTCGGCGTGGCGGGACTCGTCAATGCTGCGCGAGCGGGCAATGTGGTGATTTCCAGCGCGGTCGGCAACGGCGTCGGCGACGACAAGCTGGTCTACACCTATGTGCCGACGATCATCGATTACTACCTGGGCGAGAAGCCGCTGCTGGCGAACGTCGACACGTTCCGGTGCTGGCTCGACGAGGAGTGCGAGGAAGTACTCGACCGAGTCGACGAACTGGTGATCAAACCCGTCGAAGGTTCCGGTGGTTACGGCATCGTCTTCGGGCCCGACGCGTCCCCGAAGGAACTGGCGACCATCAGCAAGAAAATAAGGGCGGATCCCCGAGGATGGATCGCCCAGCCGGTCGTGCAGCTCTCGACGGTGCCGACGAAGATCGGCGGCCGACTGGTTCCGCGGCACGTCGACTTGCGCCCGTTCGCGGTCAACGACGGTGAGGACGTGTGGGTGCTGCCCGGCGGTTTGACACGTGTTGCGCTTCCTGAGGGTTCGCTCGTGGTCAATTCGAGTCAGGGCGGCGGCAGCAAGGACACGTGGGTGCTCGCCACCCGCACATCTCAGGAAGAGCAGGAACTCACGGGCGAGGAGATCGTCAGCGAGCCACCCGAGGCCCCGATGGCAGAACAGGGACCGGAACTGACGATGGATCAGCAACAGCAACAGCAACAGCAGCAGCAAGTGAATGGCGGTGGACACTAGATGCTCGCGCGGAACGCAGAGTCGCTCTATTGGATCGGGCGATACGTCGAACGTGCCGACGACACGGCACGGATCCTCGACGTCACCGTTCATCAACTTCTCGAGGACGCCACCGTCGACCCCGACCACATCTCGCGGGTCCTGCTTCGAGTCCTCGGGTTCAAGCACGAGCCGGATGTGTCCCTCGACGTGTGGTCGTTGACCGAGTTGGTCGCGTTCAGTCGGGACGGAAGTGGGTCGATCGTCGACTCACTCTCCAGTGCTCGTGAGAATGCCCGCGGTGCACGGGAAGTCACGTCGAGTGAGATGTGGGAGTGCCTCAACACCACTTACAACGGCCTGACCGACCGCATCCGTTCGTCCAAACGAACCGGGCCGCACGAGTTCTTCAGCTACATCGAGGAACGAGCGGCGATGTTCGCGGGTCTCGCAGATTCGACTCTCAGCCACGACGACGGCTACCGATTCCTCATCCTCGGTCGGTCCGTCGAGCGAATCGACATGACCGTCCGGCTGTTGCTCTCGCGTGCGGGTGACAGGCCGTCGTCACCTGCGTGGGTCACGGTGCTTCGTTCCGCAGGCGCGCACGATACCTACCTACGTACGTATCGCGGTGCCCTCGATGCGCAACGAGTGCTCGAATTCATGTTGTTGGACAGGTTGTTCCCCCGGTCGGTGTTCTATGCCCTGAGTGAGGCCGAGCGGTCGCTGGACCAACTCGATCACCAGCCGAACAGCCGTGTGGGTGCACGTGCCGAAGCACAACGATTGCTGGGCCGCGCGCGTAGTGAGCTCGAATTCTTGCGTCCCGGTGCGTTGTTGGACGATCTGCAGGAGAGATTGCTCGCACTGCAGGAGACATGTCGAGACCTCGGCGAAGCGATTTCCAAGCAGTACTTCCACGCAGCGCCCTGGGTTGCATGGACCGACGCCGGATCCGGCGCGTACGAAGATCAACTGGAAGGTGAATTGTGAGCTGGCGTATGCGCGTTGTCCACACCACGGGCTATCAGTACGACGCGCCGGTGACGTCGTCGTACAACGAAGCGCGACTGACTCCGCGAAGTGACAACCGGCAGAACGTGATTCTCAATCGCGTCGAGACGAATCCGGTCACCAGAAGCTATCGCTACACCGACTACTGGGGAACTGCCGTCACGGCATTCGATCTGCACGCTCCCCACACCGAACTCGAGGTCACCGGGTCGTCCGTCGTCGAGACCGATCCGTTCTCTCCGCCGGAGGAGAAGGCGTCGTGGGAGGAACTGGCCAGCGAACCCGTCATCGACCGCTTCAACGAAGTCCTCGACAACACCGAGTACGTACCCAAGAACCGGCAACTCTCGGCGATAGCCAAGAAGCTGTCCAAAGGGCTTCCGCCACAGGAATCGGTAGTGGAGATTTCCAACTGGGTGAACCAGGAGATGTCCTACGTCCCCGGCACGACCGGTGTGCACACCTCTGCGGTCGAGGCATGGTCGGAAAAGAAGGGCGTCTGCCAGGACTACGCGCACCTGACGCTCCTTCTGCTGCGCAGCATCGGCATCCCGAGTCGCTATGTGTCCGGATACCTGCATCCCAAGAAACAGGCGACCATCGGTGCATCCGTCGAGGGTCAGAGCCACGCATGGATCGAGGCCTGGACGGGCGCATGGTGGGGCTACGACCCGACCAACGCGATCGCCGTCAACGAGCAGCACGTGTCGGTCGGGCTCGGCCGTGACTACGCCGACGTTCCGCCGCTGAAGGGCATCTTCTCGGGCGGTGGATCGACTGCCCTCGATGTTGTGGTAGAGATCACACGCCTGGCGTAACGTACTGCTCGGCAGGTTTCATCGGACCTTCTCAGCAGAGGTGGGCACATGTCGACGGCACAGGAGTACGTGGAACCGGAAGTCATCTCGGACACGAAGAAGTACGTCGCAGAAGCGATAGGAACATTCGTTCTGGTGTTCACCGCCGTCGGCACGGCGGTGTTCGCCGGCGACAAGGTCGGCAATCTCGGGGTGGCTCTGGCCTTCGGTCTGACGCTGCTCTTTCTCGTGTACGCGATCGGGCCGATCTCCGGATGCCACGTCAACCCGGCGGTGACCGTCGGGCAGGCGCTGCTCGGTAGGTTGTCAGCCGGAAAAGCCGGTCTCTACATCGTCGCCCAGCTGATCGGCGGCCTTGCAGCGGGCGCCGTTCTCTTTGCGGTGGCCAATTCGCTGCCGTCGTACGACCGCGCCGTGAACGGACTCGGTGGCAACGGGTGGGGCGAGCACAGCCCGTCGGCGATCAAAGGTCCATTCGGCGGAGTGCTCGAGAACGGCTACGGGATCGGTGCCGCCATCGTGATCGAGGTGTTGCTCACCGCGCTGCTCGTGTTCGTGGTCCTCGCCTCCACCGATCAGATCTCCGATGTTCCTCTGGCCGGTGTGTCGATCGGATTCACCCTCGCAGTGATCCACCTCGTGTCGATTCCGATCGACAACACGTCCGTCAATCCGGCACGGAGCCTTGCCGTCGCCCCGTGGCAGCCGGGGGCGCTCGGCCAGGTGTGGTTGTTCATCGTCTTCCCGTTGATCGGCGGGGCGCTCGGTGCGCTGACCTACCGCGGGGTGTTCGGGCGGTACAACCGACTGGACTCCTAGGACCAGCTGTAGTCGGATCGGAGCCGTGACGCGACGACGTCGAACTTCGTCTTCGCGAGAATTGCACCTTCACGACGAATACCGGTTTCGGGGACGTCGAGAACGCGGTCGAGCCTGATCCAGCTGGGGCGCCCCTCGGAGTCCCAGGATCCCGACCCGATCGACACCCAGTCGGGGTCGCCGTCGCGCTTGTCCTGGCTCGACAGCATCAGCCCCAGCAGCGTGTTCCCGTCACGCCCCACGACCAGGACGGGCCTGTCCTTGCCCTGGCTGGCGTCCTCCTCGTACGCCACCCACGTCCACACGATCTCGCCGGGATCGGCCTTGCCGTCCAGATCGGGGGAGTAGTCGACTGCTCGAGCTCGCTGGGCGGTCGGCACGGTGTGCGAGGCGACCGGGCGGCCCGGCTCGACGGTCGGCCCGCCGCTCATCTTGCTGGTGATCGCGTCCTTACCTTTTTGCAGAGCACCCGAACTCTGCAACTGCCGAAACAGTCTCGGGCCCTCGCGGAGTGCGATGTTGCCGAGTTCCTTGGTGAATTTGCTCCAGTTACCAGCCATGGGAGTCGAGTTTAGACAGCAGCCCGCGGAACTCGTCGACCGCCGGACGTGGGACGATGGGTCCGGATATCTCCTGCAAACGCCAGCAAAGGATACGAGTGCCCAGCTTCGCCGACACGACGTTCACCGATCCGTCCCGGATCAGGAACTTCTGCATCATCGCCCACATCGACCACGGCAAGTCGACGCTGGCAGATCGGATGTTGCAGCTCACGGGCGTCGTCGACGACCGGTCGATGCGAGCTCAGTACCTCGACCGCATGGATATCGAACGCGAACGCGGCATCACGATCAAGGCGCAGAACGTTCGGCTGCCCTGGGTGGTCGACGGCGAGGAATTCGTCCTGCACCTCATCGACACTCCCGGCCACGTCGACTTCACCTACGAGGTCTCGCGTGCGCTCGAGGCGTGCGAGGGTGCCGTGCTGCTCGTCGACGCTGCGCAGGGGATCGAGGCGCAGACATTGGCGAACCTCTACCTCGCCCTCGACAAAGAGCTGACGATCATCCCGGTCCTGAACAAGATCGATCTACCTGCCGCGGATCCCGATCGGTACGCCGCCGAGATCGCCCACATCATCGGTTGCGAGGCCGACGACGTGCTGCGGGTCTCCGGCAAGACCGGTGTCGGTGTCGAGGAGCTCCTCAACGAGGTCGTCAAGCTCGTTCCGGCGCCCGTCGGCAATCCCGACGGCCCGGCCCGCGCGATGATCTTCGACTCCGTCTACGACACCTACCGCGGTGTCGTCACCTACGTACGAGTCGTCGACGGCGCCCTCAACCCTCGTGAGAAGGTCACGATGATGTCGACCGGCTCGACGCACGAGTTGCTCGAAGTCGGTATCGTCTCGCCCGATCCGAAGCCGACCAAGGGCCTCGGTGTCGGTGAGGTGGGGTACCTCATCACCGGTGTCAAGGATGTGCGTCAGTCGAAGGTCGGTGACACCGTCACCACCTTCCGCAAGGGCGCGACCGAGCCGCTCACCGGCTACCGCGAACCTCGTCCGATGGTCTATTCCGGGCTGTACCCGCTCGATGGTTCCGACTACCCCGATCTACGCGACGCGCTCGAGAAGCTTCAGCTCAACGATGCGGCGCTCACCTACGAACCTGAAACCTCGGTGGCTCTCGGCTTCGGGTTCCGCTGCGGCTTCCTCGGACTGCTGCACATGGAGATCACGCGCGAGCGTCTCGAGCGCGAGTTCAACCTCGATCTCATCTCCACCTCGCCGAACGTCGTCTACCGCGTCGAGATGGAAGACAAGGCCGAGCACATCGTCACCAACCCGTCGTACTGGCCCGAGGGCAAGGTGCGTGACGTGTACGAGCCGATGGTGAAGTGCACGATCATCTCGCCGAGCGAGTTCATCGGTTCGATCATGGAGTTGTGCCAGGGCAGGCGCGGCGAGCTCGGCGGAATGGACTACCTGTCCGAGACGCGTGTCGAGCTGCGCTACACCATCCCGATGGCCGAGATCATCTTCGACTTCTTCGACATCCTGAAGTCGCGCACACGTGGGTACGCGAGCCTCGACTACGAGGAGATCGGCGAGCAGAGCGCAGCGCTGGTCAAGGTCGACATCTTGCTCCAGGGCGAGGCGGTGGACGCATTCTCGGCGATCGTGCACAAGGACGCTGCTGCCGCGTACGGCAACAAGATGACGACCAAGCTCAAGGAATTGATCCCTCGCCAGCAGTTCGAGGTGCCGATCCAGGCTGCGATCGGATCACGCATCATCGCGCGCGAGAACATCAGGGCAATCCGCAAGGACGTCTTGGCGAAGTGCTACGGCGGCGACATCAGCCGTAAGCGCAAGCTGCTCGAGAAGCAGAAGGAAGGCAAGAAGCGGATGAAGACCATCGGCCGCGTCGAGGTGCCGCAGGAGGCGTTCGTCGCTGCGCTGTCGTCCGAGTCGTCGACGGACAAGCCGAAGAAGTAGCACTCACAGGGGAGGAACATGACGTCGCGAATCCTTGGGGCACTGTCGGTCCCGATCATCAGCGCACCGATGGCGGGTGGACCGTCGACGCCCGAGATGGCGATTGCGGTCTCTCGGTCCGGCGGACTCGGCATGCTTGCCGGTGCGCTCCTCGATATCGACAGATTCGTCGCTCAGGTGGCGGCGATGCGCGAGGTTCTGTTCGGCGTCAACCTCTTCCTGCCCGACGATCCGACGGGTGCTGACGTCGAGGCCTACGTCCGACGTATCTCTCCGTGGCTCGACAAGTACAACGTCGAGCCCGGGGTTCTGCCACGCCGCGACGACTTCTATCCCGAGAAGTTCCGTTGGCTCGTCGACAATCCGGTGCCACTCGTGTCCAGCACGTTCGGAGCGTTCAGTGCCGCTGAAGTAGCCGCACTCCATGAGGTCGGCACCGAAGTGTGGTGCACCGTCACCTCGGCCGCAGAGGCCATCGAAGCCGATGCCAACGGCGTCGACGCTCTCGTCGTGCAAGGGCCGGAAGCGGGTGGCCACCGGGGGAGTTTCGACGGCTCGGCCCCTGATGCGCCCCTCGCCGACGTGCTGGCGGCTGTCCGCGCAGTGTCGGAGCTGCCGAGGATCGCAGCCGGTGGGCTGATGGATGGCACCGACATTGCGCCGCTACTGGAATCCGGAGCAGCGCACGCAGCCCAACTCGGAACCGCGTTTCTGAACACCGCAGAAGCCGGGACCAGGCAGGTTCACCGCGAACAACTGACGTCGACGCCGGAAACCGCTGTCACACGTGCCTTCTCGGGTCGTCCGGCGAGAGGGATCGTCAACGAGTTCATGCGCGACAACTCGGAGGATGCGCCGCTCGCGTATCCGGACGTGCATTATCTGACCGCGCCGATGCGGGCCGAGGCAGGCACAGCAGGCGATCCGGCTGCGCTGTCCATGTGGGCTGGCACCGGCCACCTCCGCACCCGCGAGGCGACGGTGTCCGAGCTGATGGCCGAGTGGGCCGATCAGCTCGAACACCGACCCTGACTTCTCAGTTGGTGTGCGCAGGCTGGAAGTGTCCAGCCGCCTGAGATTCTTCGGCGCGGATAACGTGCACGACTGCATTGATCAAAGCCAGATGGGTGAACGCCTGTGGGAAGTTCCCGAGGTGCCGACCGGTTCGGGCGTCGATCTCTTCCGCGTAGAGCTTGAGTGGGCTGGCATAGCCGAGAAGGCGTTCGCACAGATGCTTGGCGCGGGGGAGTTCGCCGATCTCGACGAGCGCCGATACGAGCCAGAAGGAACAGATCGTGAACGTTCCTTCTTCACCTTCGAGGCCGTCGTCGGTGGTGTCGACCATGTAGCGCAGGACGAGCCCGTCGACGGTCAATTCGTCGGCGATCGCCAGCACGGTGGCGCGGACCCGCGGATCGTCGGCAGGTAGGAATCGAAGCAGAGGTACGAGAAGCAGCGAGGCATCGAGTGATTCGTGCCCGTATCGCTGCGTCAGGACGCCACGTTCGTCGACGCCGTGCTCGAGAATATCTTCCTTGATCTCGTCGGCGATCTCGTTCCATTGATTCGCGTATTCTGTCTCGCCGTGGATTGCCGCGAGCTTCGCTCCGCGATCGAGTGCGACCCAACACATGACCTTGGAAGAGGTGAAATGCTGCGGTTCGCCGCGTACTTCCCAGATGCCGCGGTCGGGTTTGCGCCAGTTGGCAATCGCTTCCTCGACCTGCCGCTTGAGCAGCGGCCACAGCGACTCGGGGACGTGCTCGCGTGACTTGACGTGTAGGTACACGGAGTCGAGCATGGTGCCCCAGATATCGTGCTGCTCCTGGTTGTACGCACCGTTTCCGATGCGTACGGGCTTGGCGCCGTCGTAGCCGGACAGGTGCGACAGTTCGCTTTCCTCCAGCGTCTTCTCGCCGCCGATTCCGTACATCACCTGCAGTGGATTGGCGCGCCCGTCCTCGGTCATCGAGACATCCGACATGAACGAGAAGAAGTCGTTGGCCTCTCGGTCGAGACCCAGCGTGTACAGGCCCCACAGTGCGAACGTCGAATCGCGGACCCAAGCGTAGCGGTAGTCCCAGTTGCGTTCTCCACCAGGAGTTTCCGGAAGAGATGTCGTCGACGCCGCCAGCAGCGCTCCGGTCGGTGCGTAGGTCAGGCCTTTCAGGGCCAGCGCACTGCGCTGCAGGTAGCCACGCCACGGATGATCAGGGAAGCGCCCGATGGTGATCCACTGTCGCCAGCACTCGGAGGTGCGCCACATCTTCTCGGCAGCCTCGTCGAACGTTTGCGGTGCCGGCAGATCCGACCACGACAACGCAATGAAGACGTTGTCTCCCTCGGTCATCCGAGTGCGGGCTCGTGCTTCGCGCCCCTCGATGCCGAGTCGAAGATTGCTGGTCAGTTTCAGGGTCGGCTGGTCGCCTACGGAACTGGCCTCACAGGTGGCCGTAGCCTCCTCGTAGACCTTGCCGGTGTACTCCCATCGAGCGGGAGCCCGGTGATAGTCGAACGCGGGCTCGCAACTCATCTCGAGCTCGACGGTGCCGTTGACACACTTGATCGTTCTGAGCAGGATGTGCTCGGCATCCCAATCCGTAGGGGCCCGCTTGTGGGTGCGGGACCGCTGATCGGTGTTGTGCCACGGTCCCATCACCAGTGCGTCTCGGATGATCAGCCACCCGGTCTCGGTCTGCCACGTCGTCTCGATGATCAGCCCACCCGGCAGGTATCGGCGGGCGGCGGGAACGGACTGCCCGTACGGTCCGACGCGAAAGTGTCCGGCACTTCGGTCGAGGACTGCGCCGAAAACGCTGGGCGAGTCGGGTCGTGGGACACACATCCACTCGACGGACCCGTTGCGGGCGATGAGGCACGTCGTCTCGCAGTCGGACAGAAAGGCATAGTCGTCGATGGGTGGGAACGAGCTGCGATAGGAAATTACCGAGGACACGGGCGCGTCGGTGCTTTCCAGAGCTCCCTGCCCGACCGGTTCCTCCCCTCCCAGCGCCGCTGGCCGTGGTATCGAATCATCTCGCACGGGCACTACCGTCGACTGCTCTTCGAATGCCGTCATACGCCAATCATCGACTTCGCGGTCCCTGTCGTCCACCGCTGGCTGTTCTCGGCGTGGCGCACCGGAAGTGGCAGGGAGTGAAGTGTGTGGGCGCGACCCCTCTATGGTGGAGCCTGTGCACGCGATAGCCAGGTGGTGGGACGGGATCGAACTCTGGATCACCGGTTTGCCGTTCGTGCCGCAGTCGATCGTGGTTCTGCTCGTGGTCGTACCCGCTGCCTTCGGGTTGGCGCGGATAGTCGACGGTGTGCTCGCCACGATTCTTCACCTGCTCGGCCGCGATAGGCCGTCCGAGATGGATGCGGTGCCCGCCGCACCCGACTCGCCGATAACGGAAGGTCACTGATGCCGAAGTCGAGGGTCACTCTCGCCCTGGTTGCATTGCTCGTGCTCGTCGCACTTGCATGGTTTCTCACCAGGTGATTTCAGGGTCCCCGTGTGCAATTAGAGTCCGCCGGGTTCCTCTGCTAGATTTCTGTCCGTGTCTGCCGCTGCCGTATACCGGGTCCGCCATGAATTGGCGTTGATCGCAGTGGGCATGCTCGCAGTGGCCGACATCGACTGTTGTCGATCCACATCCTGAGCGCCGGTTCGATTCCGTAGTCTCTTGCGCCCACACCTGTGTGTGCCGCGTCGAGTTTCGCCGCTCCCGGTCGCGCCCCACGTCGAGTCGGGCCGCTCCACGCCGTGATATCCACTCTTCTCCGTCTTCGTTGTGCGGTTCGATTCGCACCGTCCTCGTGACGATCATTCGATGAAAGGCTTTTCTCGATGAAGCACAACCCTCGATACCTGCTCACCACATTCGCGGCCGTAGGGACGCTGGTGCTGGCTGCCTGCGGAGGTGGATCGAGCGACGTCGTCGGAGGCGACGGCGGGTCGAGCAACGAAACCGCGCTCACACTGGTCGGATACGCCGTGCCGAAGAACGGTTGGGATCTGATCGGACCCGCGTTCGCCGCCACCGAAGGCGGCAAGGACACGGCCATCAACGCCGACTACGGCGCCTCGGGAAACCAGTCACGCAAGGTCGCCGACGGTGCCCCGGCGGATATCGTCAACTTCTCGGTCGAACCCGACGTGACGCGTCTGGTCAAGGCCGGCATCGTCGACGAGGCATGGAACGAAAATGCCTACGGTGGAGTGCCTTTCGGTTCGGTCGTCACACTCGTTGTGCGCGAGGGTAACCCGAAGAACATTCAGACCTGGGACGATCTACTGAAGCCGGATGTCCAGGTCATCAGTCCGAGCCCACTCAGCTCAGGATCGGCGAAGTGGAATCTCCTCGCGCCGTACGCGGCAAAGAGCAACGGCGGCCAGGACAAGCAGGCCGGGCTGGACTACGTTCAGCAGCTCGTGTCCGGGCACTTCCCGGTCCAGCCCGAGTCCGGCCGAGCCGCAACGGAAGCATTCTTGCAGGGCCAGGGTGACGTCCTCCTCAGTTACGAGAACGAGGCACTTCTGATCGAGGAGCGGGGAGAGAACGTCGAGCACATCGACGTCGCCGACACGTTCCGAATCGACAACCCCGTCGCCGTCGTCAACACGAGTTCGCAGCTGGAGAAGGCCAACGCGCTCAACGACTTCATCTACACCGACGAGGGCCAGCGTATCTGGGCCGAGGCAGGCTTCCGACCGGCCAACCCCGAAATCGCCGCCGAGTTCTCCGACAAATTCTTCACCCCTGAGGCGCTCCGCACGATCGACGATCTCGG
>NZ_LVCV01000515.1 GCF_001647195.1 Rhodococcus sp. EPR-157
CGACGAGAAGTGGAGATCCCGCACCGCGGAAGGGCCGGAAGTTCAGAGGCCCGGGCTCGGTCGGACCGCTGGGCCTTGGTGTCGCAGTCCTGTGGTTGAGCATCATCGTTCTGCTGCCGCTTGCTGCCCTGACCGTCAAATCGTTCGACGACGGCCTGGCCGGCTTCTGGGATGCCATCACCACGACCCGTGCGATCGCGACGTTCAAGGTCACACTCGAGGTCTCTGCGGCGGCCGCCGTCGTCAACCTCGTGTTCGGTACTTTGATCGCCTGGGTGTTGGTGCGCGACGAGTTTCCCGGTAAGAAGTTCGTCAACGCTCTGATCGACCTTCCGTTCGCGCTCCCCACCATCGTCGCCAGCCTCGTGCTGCTCTCGCTCTACGGCCCAGCGAGCCCGATCGGTCTGGTGTTCAACGCCACCAAGCCCGCTGTGGTCGTGGCACTGCTGTTCGTCACGCTCCCGTTCGTCGTGCGGGCCGTGCAGCCGGTGCTGATCGAACTGGATCGGGAGGTCGAGGAGGCAGCTGCATCGCTCGGTGCGAACAACTGGACGATCTTCCGCTCGATCGTGCTACCGGTCCTGTTGCCCTCGGTGCTCAGCGGGACCGGACTCGCCTTTGCACGGGCGATAGGTGAGTTCGGATCCGTCGTGTTGATCGGCGGTAACATCCCCGGGGAAACACAGATCGCGTCGCAGTACATTCGCGAACTGATCGAATACGACCGACCGGTCGACGCAGCAGCCATCTCGGGGGTTCTTCTCGCGCTCGCTTTCGTCGTATTGTTCGTACTCCGCATCGTCGGAAACCGCCTCGCTCGGCGAGAGGAGCAGAACCGATGAAGATCGCTCTCCCGATCAAACTCTCGCTCCGCACGATTGCCCTCCTCTATCTTGCGGCGCTCGTTCTCTTTCCTCTCGGCGCGATTCTGTACCGAACCTTCGAGAACGGGTTCGTCGAGTTCTGGGGTCTCATCACGACGCCTGCGGCGCAATCCGCACTGCAGCTGTCGTTGCTCATCGTGGCTATCGTGGTGCCGATCAACGTCGTGTTCGGAGTCATCACGGCGTTGGCGTTGGTGCGCGGGCGTTTTCGAGGCAAGGGAATACTCGAGTCCATAGTCGACCTTCCGTTCGCGGTGTCACCCATCGTCACCGGTGTCGCCCTGATCCTGCTGTGGGGCGCGAACGGGTGGTTCGGTGGAATCGAAAGCCTCGGATTCAAGATCATCTTCGCGCTTCCTGGCATGGTCATCGCGACGATATTCGTGACCCTTCCGTTCGTGGTGCGCGAGGTCGAGCCGGTTCTGTACGAGATCGGGGAGGAGCAGGAAGAGGCGGCATCGACGCTGGGTGCGTCGTCGCTACAAACGTTCTGGCGCATCACTCTTCCGGCGATCAGGTGGGGATTGACCTACGGAATCGTGTTGACGGTGGCCCGTTCACTCGGTGAATTCGGTGCCGTGATCATGGTGTCGACCAACCTGCCCGGCATCTCGCAGACCCTGACACTCCTGGTCAACTCGCGGTACGAGGACTTCAACCCGCAGGGTGCCTACGCGGCGTCGACTCTGCTCATGTTCATCGCCGTCATCGTGCTGCTTCTGATGACTACCCTCGACAAGAAGAGGACGAAGTAATGACTGCACCGAAGGCCGACCAGATCGAGATCTCCGTAGTCGGCGGCAAGAAGAACTACGGCGACTTCGCCGCTCTCGACGACGTCAGCATCGACATCCCCAAGGGGTCGCTGACTGCACTGCTCGGTCCGAGTGGCTCGGGAAAGTCGACGCTGCTGCGATCGATCGCGGGTCTGGAGCAGCTCGATTCGGGTCAGGTGATTCTGGGTGGACAGGACGTCACCTGGATCAGCCCTCAGCGTCGTGAAATAGGGTTCGTGTTCCAGCACTACGCCGCGTTCAAGCACCTCAGCGTCCGTGACAACGTGGCGTTCGGGCTGAAGATCAGGAAGCGCCCGAAGGCGGAGATCAAGCGCAAGGTCGACGAACTTCTCGAGATCGTCGGCCTGGCGGGCTTCCAGAACAGGTTCCCGGCCCAGCTGTCCGGTGGGCAACGCCAGCGGATGGCGCTCGCGCGCGCGCTGGCCGTCGACCCGCAGGTGTTGCTCCTCGACGAGCCGTTCGGTGCGCTCGACGCGAAGGTCCGTGAGGACCTGCGGACGTGGCTACGTCGGCTGCACGACGAAGTCCATGTGACAACAGTTCTCGTCACGCACGACCAGGAGGAGGCCCTCGACGTCGCAGACCGCATCGCGGTGTTGAACAAGGGCAGGATCGAACAGGTCGGCACGCCGGAGGACCTGTACGACCGGCCGGAGACCGACTTCGTGATGTCGTTTCTCGGTCAGGTCTCGAAGTTGAACGGGATGCTGGTACGCCCCCACGACATTCGGGTGGGCCGGGATCCGAGCATGGCGCTCGCGCAGGCGACCGGTACTGCGGAATCCGCCGGGGTCACGCGCGCGGTCGTCGAGCGCGTCGTGCACCTCGGGTTCGAGGTCAAGGTCGAGTTGAAGAACTCGGCTACGGGTGAGGCGTTCACGGCTCAGATCACCCGGGGTGACAGCGAGGCGCTGCAGCTCGAAACAGGGGAGTCGGTCTATGTGCGGGCCACCCGAATCCCGAAGGTGGCCGACAGCGGCGGCGTTCCCGACGCCGAGGCTGCAGCAGCGGGGCAAGCTAGCTGAGGCTGGCCTAACGGTGTATGTTTCTCCCGGTATGTCGTTTTTGTCGCTAGATTTCAGGGAGAATCATGGGTCGCGTTCATCGTTTGGCGCTGCTGTCCATCAGCGCAACTGTTGCTGTCGGATTGGTGGGGTGTAGTTCGTCGCCTGAGGAGTCGGACTCGGGTGCGCAGACCAGCGGGACGAGCACCGAGTCGGTCGTTGTCTACTCGGGACGCGACGAGGACCTCGTCGATCCATTGATCTCTCGTATCGGCGGAAACATCGAAGTCGACTACTCCGGCAACACCAACGCGCAAGCCGCGAAGATCCTCGAAGAGGGCGATGCGTCGCCCGCCGATGTCTTCTATGGCCAGGACGCCGGCGCGCTAGGCGCGTTGGACGAGGCGGGAGCATTGGCACCGTTGCCGCAGGACATCCTCGAACTCGTGCCCGAGCAGTATCGCGGCGCCGACGGCACCTGGGTCGCGACATCCGCGCGCGCGAGGGTCCTGGCGTACAACTCCGACATCGTCACCGCGTCCGACCTGCCGGCCGGCATCGACGGACTGTTGGATCCGCGCTGGCGCGGACAGATCGGCCACGCACCGACCAACGCATCGTTCCAGGCATTCGTCACCGCATTGCGCGTGCAGCGTGGGGAAGACGGAGCCCGTCAGTGGTTGGACGGATTCCTCGCGAACGAACCGGTTGCCTTCGAGGGCAACGGCCCGCTGATGACCGCGGTGAACGACGGACAGGTGGCCACCGGGCTGACCAATCACTATTACTGGTACCCGTTCAAGGCCGAGAACGGCGACGCGGCACCGATCGAACTGCACTACTTTGCACCGGGTGACCCTGGCGCGCTGGTGAACGTCGCAGGCGCAGGTGTTCTCGCGACGTCGACCAATCAGGAAGCGGCGCAGGATTTCGTACGCGAACTCCTGTCCGCGGAATCGCAGGCCTACTTCGCCGACGAAACCGCCGAGTACCCCGTGATCGACGGAGTCACCTCGAGCTACGACCTTCCACCGCTCGCCGATCTGGGCGCATCCGACATCGATCTGGGTCAGCTGGCATCGCTCGAGCAGACTCAGGCGTTGCTCACCGAGGTCGGAATGATCTAGCTTGACGTATCTCCACCGCGGCCGCCCGATACTCGCGGCGGCCGCGTCGATCGTTGCTCTCGGTGCGCTGACGCCCCTGGTCTATCTCGCACTTCGATCGTTCGAGGGCGGAGTGGGCAAAGCGTCGACTCTGCTGTTTCGTCGGCGAACACTCGACCTCGCGCTGCGTACAGCGGCACTGACCTCGGTCGTCGCAATCGCATGCCTGATCCTGGGAATTCTCGCAGCGTGGTTGGTGACGCGGACGAATCTTCCGGGTCGCCGGTTCTTCGCGGTCGCGCTCTGCGCGCCACTGGCGATCCCTTCCTACGTCTCGGGATACGTCTGGATTGCGGAATTCCCCTCGCTTGCAGGCTTCTTCGGGGCTGCCCTCGTGCTGTCCATGTCGTGCTTTCCGCTCGTGATGTTGCCCGTCGCCGCCGCGTTTGCCGCGGCAGACCCGGGGCGAGCGGAAGTGTCCCGGACGCTGGGGCGAGGCGCACTGCGTACTGCATTTACCGTGGAACTTCGGTATGTACTACCGTCGGCGGCCGCGGGCGTGCTGCTCGCTTCGCTGTACACCATCAGCGATTTCGGTGCCGTCGCACTCATGCGGTACGACGCGTTCACGCTGGGGATCTACAGTGCTTACCGCGGTGGTTTGGACAGGACCGCCGCATCGATCCTCGGTCTCGTACTCGTACTGATGGCACTCGTTCTGACTCTGGCCGAGCGGCGTACTCGTCGGGGAGCAACTGCGCGTATCGGCTCCGGTTCACCTCGCGCAGCCGAGCCCGTCGAGTTAGGACGCTGGACGCTTCCGGCCCTGCTGATGGTCTCCACGTTGCTGGCGACCGCGGTGGCAGTGCCGATCCTGGGTCTCGTACGGTGGTTGGTTCGGTCCTTTCGATTCACCATCGACTGGGTCGACGTCATCGACACGACTCTCGCTACGTTGCGGTACTCGGCGTTCGCTGCACTCGCCGTGGTGATCCTTGCGCTTCCCGTAGCGTTGTTCGCCGCTCGGTCGACGTCGCCGGTGGCACGGGCTGCGGAACTGTCCACCTACATCGCTCACGGCCTGCCCGGAATCACCGTCGGACTTGCGGTCGTGTTCATCGGAATACGGCTGCTCCCATCCATCTATCAAACTGCAACTCTGCTCGTACTGGCTTACGTGGTTCTGTTCCTTCCGTTGGCGGTCGGGTCCACCAGAGCTGCGATCCACGCCTCACCCGTTGTGCTCGAAGATGTATCGCGCACGCTGGGAAACACCCGCACTCGAACCGACATCCGCGTGACGTTGCCCATCGCGGTGCCCGGAATTGCGGCGGGCGGGGCACTGGTATTCCTGACCGTCGCCAAGGAACTTCCTGCCACGTTGCTTCTTCGTCCTCGCGGGGTCGACACCCTCGCGACCGAACTGTGGTCGACGACGCAGGTATTCAAGTACGGCGAAGCGGCTCCCTACGCCTTCGCCTTGATCATCGTGTCGGCAGTCCCGACCTTCGTACTCGATCGGGCGATCCGCCGCCGGGGCGAGCGATCGGTCCGAAAGGAGAACCTGTGAGCGAGCTTTCGGTACGCGGCCTCGGCGCGTCCTACGGCAGGCGCGAAGTACTGTTCGATATCGATCTCGACCTCGAGGCGGGTGAAATGCTCGCTGTCCTCGGTCCATCGGGGTGCGGCAAGACGACGTTGCTTCGTTCGTTGGCCGGTCTGCATCGAATCGACCGCGGTTCCATCACGCTGGCGGGGACTGTGCTGGCGGCCCCACCGTCGACGCACGTTCCGCCCGAACACCGGCGGATCGGACTGATGCCGCAGGAAGGGGGATTGTTCCCGCACCTGAGCGTAGGTGAGAACGTCGGATTCGGTTTGGTGAATTCACTGCCGCACAAGCGTTGGGGTGACCGTGCGCGTCGCCGCTCTCGCGTCGAAGCCATGCTCGAACTCGTCGGATTGCCCGATGCTATCGACGTCGACCCGCGCGAGCTGTCCGGGGGACAGCAGCAGCGTGTGGCGCTCGCGCGTGCTCTTGCTCCGAACCCCGCTGTAGTGCTCATGGATGAACCGTTCGCGTCGCTGGATGCCGGCCTACGTTCGGGCCTTCGGCGCGAAGTGCGGGAGCTGTTGCACAGCAGTGGAACTCCGTCGATTCTGGTGACACACGACCGCACCGAGGCGATGACCACAGCCGACCGCGTCACGGTTCTGCTCGACGGATCCACGGCACAGACGGGTACTCCGCACGAGCTCTACCACTGCCCGAGTTCGGAGGCCGTCGGTACATTTGTCGGCGAAGCGATGATGGTGGAGGGGCTGGGAGTCGGAACGGCCGCCGAGACGATCTTCGGGACCGTCCCGGTGACCGGCGTTGCGTCCGGCCGCGGCCGCGTGCTCGTCCGGCCCGAGCAACTCACGCCGGTTGCCGATTCGAATGGCGACTTCGTGATCGTCGAGACAGTCTTCGCAGGACCTCAATCCCTGCAAACGCTCGAACACCTCACCTCCGGCGCGAGGTCGACTGCGTGGGTGCGCGGTACCGAAATCTGTGAAGAAGGGGAGAGGGTTCGAGTAAAGGTCTCCGGACCGGTGGCGTTCTTCGACGCGGTCGGCACCGGAGACTGTGATCGCAAAAAGACTGTGACCCAGGTGGATCAACCTGCACCGTCGTGACCGATTACACGGAGACGAATGCCTGCCGGTTCTCTATCGTCGGACACTATGCCATCCGTGTTCGATTCCGAAGCCCGATTGTCATGGATCCTGGCCGGACTCGCAGGTCTCGTCGGCGCCGCCGCGTTCACCAATACGGCAGGCTACTTCGTCACCTTCATGACCGGCAATACCGAGCGTGCCGCAGTCGGGTTCTTTCGCGGTGAGAACGCGATGGCAGCAGCGGCCATACTTCTCATTCTGACTTTCGTTGCCGGGGTGGTGATCGCGTCTTTGTGTCGCCGTCACCTCTGGAATGATCACCCTCACGGCGCGACAGTGCTGACCACGATCACGCTGGCGATCGCGTCGGTCGTCGACGTGATCATGAGCGGGTGGAGCGCGCCGCAAGTGCAGTTCGTTCCTATCCTGTTCATCTCGTTCGCGATGGGCGCGCTCAACACGTCGTTCGTGAAGAACGGTGAGGTGTCCATTCCGCTGAGCTACGTGACCGGAACTCTCGTCAAGATGGGTCAGGGCATGGAGCGGCACATCAGTGGCGGTTCGGTGAGGGACTGGCTCGGATATTTCTTGCTCTATGCGGGTTTTGCCGCCGGCGCGGTGATCGGCGGAGTCATGAGCTTGGCGATCACCGGCCCACAGGTCTTGATCGCCGCGACTGTGGTCTGCGCGGTCACGACGTTGTACACCTACCGTCGCACCGAAGAGGACTCGACGATCCTCGGCTGAATCACGCCGATCGCTCGGACGTGGCCCGTCCCCGCACGGTGAGGTCGTTGGCGGCGTCGTAACGGCTCGACACGACGTCCGCGACCAACGGGTGATCGCGCAGCACGTCTGCCGCGATGGCGTCGCGACAGAGGGTACTGAACTCGGCGAACACACGATCGGTCAGTAGGCCGGGGGCGAGGAACCACGGGGCGATCACGATCGTGCGTGCACCGGCCTCTTTTAGACAGGCAAGTGCCCGATCCGGTCGTGGGTCCTGCGCGGTCGCAAAGCATGTGACCGCCGCTCGCCACGACGTACCGTGCAGAACGCGCTGAGCGAGTGCACGCGAGCGCTGGTTGGCCGGCCCGTGGGAGGAGCCGACGGCCGCAACCGCGATACCCACGCTGGAATCGGTTGCGTCGATTCCCGCGGCGACAATTCTCGAGCGCATTGCAGCCACCATGCGTCGATCGTCGCCGAGTACCTCGGCTTGCCGGAGAATCAACTGGGGATGCCTGACGCGCGCGGCGTCGAGCACACCCGGGAGATCCACTCGGGCGTGAAACGCGCTGCCCAGCAACAATGGAACGACGGTTGCGTACCGGATCCCCTCGGCGGCGACGTCGTCGACGACGGATTCGACGCTCGGAGCCGTGAGGTCGAGAAATGCAACCCGCACGTCCAGATCCGGGCGCCGCAATCGAACTCGCTCGACGATCGTGTCCACGGTGAGCTTCGACCGTGGGTCGCGGCTACCGTGGGCGACGGCGATCAGGGTGCCGGATCGCACGGACGTCGCCTTCATGCAGGTTGCGGTGTACCGAGTTCCACCGCCGACAGTGCATCGCCGACCAGTCCAGCGGCCAGTGTGTTTCCGCCGGCTGGATCGATCAGGAGGAAGCTGCCGGTGTGGCGGTTGAGAGCGTAGTCGTCGGCAACGATCGGCTCGGCGACGCGAACGGAGATGCGGCCGATGTCGTTGAGCTCCAACGACTCCGGGGAAGGTTCCGCGGTGAGGTTCTGCTCGTCGAACTTTTCCACGAGCGAGCCGACGATGGCCTGAGTGGTTCGTGTGCCGTGCTTGAGCAACAAGCGAGCCCCCGGCCGTAGCGGCTTTTCGGCGAGCCAGCACACCGTCGCGTCGAATTCGCCGATGGGTTCCGGCGCATCATGGGGCGAGACGATGGTGTCACCGCGGGAGACGTCGACGTCGTCGGCGAGGATCAAGGTGACGCTGCGGCCGGCGTTGGCCGTTGCCAGTTCCCCGTCCGCGGTGTCGATGCGCTCGATGGTCGTCCGCGTCCCCGACGGCAGTACGAGAACCTCGTCGCCGGGGGAGACGGTCCCAGCTGCGACCTGTCCCGCGTAGCCGCGGTAGTCGGGGAATTCTGCAGTGCGGGGCCGGATCACGTACTGGACCGGGAATCGAAGTCCGACACGATGCGGTTCGGCGTCCACGGGTACCGACTCGAGGTGCTCGATCAGCGTCGGGCCGTCGTAGTACGGCGTGTTCGTCGAACGAACAGCGACGTTGTCACCGTGCAGCGCCGACACCGGGATTTCGATGACGTCTTCGGTGGCCCAGCCGAGGGACGAGGTGAGCGAGTTGAACTCGGCGGACATGTCGGCGAACACCTGAGCCGGGTCCTCGACGAGGTCGATCTTGTTGACCGCCAGCACGAGCTTGGGCACACCGAGCAGCGCGAGAACTGCGGCGTGCCTGCGAGTCTGCGTGATGACTCCCTTGCGGGCGTCTACCAGGAGGATTACGAGCTGAGCCGTCGAGGCGCCGGAGACCGTGTTTCGGGTGTACTGCACATGTCCGGGGGTGTCGGCCAGGACGAACGAGCGCGCGGGTGTGGCGAAGTAGCGGTACGCCACGTCGATGGTGATGCCCTGCTCGCGTTCGGCCCGCAGTCCGTCGACCAGCAGCGACAGGTCGGGGGTGCTCAGGCCGCGATCGACGGATGCACGTGTGACGGCGTCGATCTGGTCGGCGAGTACGGATTTCGTGTCGTACAGCAGGCGGCCGACGAGGGTGGACTTGCCGTCGTCGACGCTGCCGGCGGTGGCGAGGCGCAGCAGCTGCGTGCCTGCGGAATGACCAGAATTTACGGGAGTGGAGCTGGCGGTGCTCATCAGAAGTATCCTTCGCGTTTGCGGTCTTCCATGGCAGCCTCGGAGACGCGGTCGTCGCCGCGCGTGGCTCCACGTTCGGTGAGCCTGGATGCGGCGACCTCGGCGAGGATCGCCTCGTTGTCGACTGCGTCGGACAGGACTGCTCCGGTGGTGGAGCCGTCGCCGACCGTGCGGTACCGCACCGAGAGTGTCTGCAGCTCTTCGGCTTCGGATGGTCCACCCCATACGCCGGGTGTCATCCACATGCCGTCGCGCTGGTAGACGGGACGCTGGTGGGCGTAGTAGATGCTCGCCAGTTCGACGTCTTCACGGGCGATGTAGCGCCAGATGTCGAGTTCGGTGAAGTTGCTGAGCGGAAACACCCGGACCTGTTCACCCGGCGAATGCTTGCCGTTGTACAGGTTCCAGAGTTCCGGTCGTTGTTTCTTGGGGTCCCACTGGCCGAATGCGTTGCGCAGCGAGAAAATTCGCTCCTTGGCTCGGGCGCGTTCCTCGTCGCGGCGCGCACCGCCGAAGACCGCGTCGAAACGGTTCTCGGCGATGGCGTCGAGCAGTGGCACGGTCTGAAGCGGGTTGCGGATGCCGTCGGGACGTTCGGTCAGGCGTCCGTCCGCGAGGTAGTCCTCGACTTTCGCGACGTGCAGACGCAGGTTGTACTTCGCGACGACGTAGTCGCGGAAGTCCAGCACTTCCTGCAGATTGTGTCCGGTATCGACGTGCAGGAGTGTGAACGGCAGCGGCGCCGGCCAGAACGCTTTGATCGCCAAATGCAGCAGAACCGTGGAGTCTTTGCCGCCGGAGAACAAGATGACCGGTCGCTCGAACTCGCCGGCGACCTCACGGAAGATGTGAATGGCCTCCGACTCGAGTGCGTCGAGCGTATCGAAGCGTTCGCTGTCGATCAGCGGGCGCTGCGTGAGTTCGGCGGTCGTGCCCAGTGTTGTCGAAATCGATGTCATGACGCGTGCAACCCACATTCGGTCTTGGCCTTGCCGGCCCACCGACCGCTACGCGGGTCGGCGCCGGGGGCGGGTTTGACGGTGCACGGTGCGCACCCGATCGATGGATATCCCTCGTCGACGAGCGGATTGACGAGGATGGAGTGCTCGTCGATGTACCGCTGCATGTCCTCGTCCGACCATGCTGCGATCGGATTGATCTTCACGAGCCCGAACGCGTCGTCGAACGAGATGAGTGGCGCGTTCGCGCGAGTGGGGGCTTCGACGCGTCGGATGCCGGTGACCCATGCGCTGTAGTTGGCCAGCTCCTTTTTCAGCGGCGCAACCTTGCGCATGGCGCAGCAGCGATTGGGTTCGCGCGCGAACAGGTCCTTGCCCTCGATGGAATCCTGCTGCGCGACGCTCAGCTCGGCGCGGGCGTTGATGACGTTGACGCCGTACACGGCCTCGACTGCATCACGTGTGCCGATGGTCTCGGCGAAGTGGTAGCCGGTGTCGAGGAACAAGACGTCGACCCCCGGGTGCACCTGCGTTGCAAGGTGAACGAGGACCCCGTCCTGCATATTGGACGCGACGATGTAGTTCTTGCCGAACTGTCGCTCGGTCCACTCCATCAACGCGGTCGCGTCGGCACCGTCGAGTTCACGGGCGCCGCTCTCGGCGATCGCCTTCAGCTCGTCGACCGACAAGTCCATGCGTGTCGAAGATATCGGTGTGCTCATCGCAAATCCGCCTCGTCTGCTCGTACGGCCCACTGCGCGAACCGCTCGTCCTCGTCCTTGTTCTTGACGAAATTGCGCACCACTCGCTCGATGTAGTCACCCAACTCGGTGCTGTTAACCTTGTGCTGGCGCAGCTTTCGGCCGAACGCACTGTCCAGGCCGAGGCTGCCTCCCAGGTGAACCTGGAAACCCTCCACTTGATTCCCGTCGCCGTCGTCGACGAGTTGGCCTTTGAATCCGATGTCAGCGATCTGCGAACGCGCGCACGAGTTGGGGCAACCGTTGATGTTGATGGTGACCGGAACATCGAGCTGGGTGTTGATGTCAGCCAGCCGCTCCTCCAGGTCGGGTACGAGAACCTGTGAGCGCTTTCGGGTTTCGGCGAACGACAACTTGCAGAACTCGATTCCGCTGCACGCCATCAGGTTCTTGCGCCAATGCGACGGGCGAGCAGGCAGTCCGAGAGCGTCGAGATCGGAGATGAGCTCTTCGAGCTTGTCGTCGGGAACGTCGAGCACGATGAGCTTCTGGTATGGGGTGAAGCGAATGCGGTCGGAGCCGGCCTTCTCGGCCGCGTCGGCGATCTGGGCCATGATGGTGCCGGAGATGCGGCCGGCGATGGGGGCGACTCCGACGGCGTTGAGGCCGTTCTTGAGCTTCTGGATTCCGACGTGGTCGCGCGGACGTGTCGGCTTCTCCGGGGCAGGTCCGTCGATCAGTTTGCGGTGCAGGTATTCGTCCTCGAGTACCTGCCGGAACTTCTCGATGCCCCAGTCCTTGATCAGGAACTTCAGGCGGGCCTTGGTGCGAAGGCGGCGGTAGCCGTAGTCGCGGAAGATCGAGACGACGCCTTCCCATACGTCCGGCACGTCCTCGAGCGGTACCCAGACACCGACTCGCTGTGCGAGCATCGGGTTGGTCGAGAGCCCGCCGCCGACCCACAGGTCGAGCCCGGGGCCGTGCTCCGGGTGGTCGACGCCGATGAAGGCGCAGTCGTTGATCTCGTGCACCACGTCCTGCAGGCCCGAGATCGCGGTCTTGAACTTGCGGGGGAGGTTGGAGTACTCGGGCTTGCCGATGTAGCGCTCGACGATCTCGTCGATGGCGGAGGTCGGGTCGAGCACTTCGTCGACGGCTTCACCGGCGAGGGGAGAGCCGAGCACGACACGCGGGCAGTCCCCGCACGCTTCGGTCGTCTTCAGTCCGACTGCCTCGATGCGACGCCAGATCTCCGGTACGTTCTCGACCTCGATCCAGTGGTACTGGACGTTCTCCCGGTCCGACAGGTCCGCGGTGTCCCGGGCGAACTCCTGGGAGATTCCGGCCAGCGTTCGGACCTGCTCGAGGTTGAGGGCACCCGCATCGCACCGGATGCGCATCATGAAGTACTTGGCCTCGAGCAGGTCGATGTTCTCGTCACCGGTGAAGGTGCCGTCGTATCCCTGCTCGCGCTGGGTGTAGAGCCCCCACCACCGGAACCGACCACGTAGGTCGCTCTTGTCGATGCTGTCGAAACCCTGCTTCGAATAGATGTTCTCGATGCGGGCGCGAACGTTGAGCGGGTTGTCGTCCTTCTTGGACTGTTCGTTCGGGTTGAGCGGTTCGCGGTATCCGAGAGCCCACTGCCCCTCGGCGCGCCGCTTGGTGGGGCGCGGAGTGCGCTCCCGTGGGGCTACGCGTGCAGGCGTGGACGACGCCTCGGGCGTGGCAGCGTCGGTGGTC
>NZ_LVCV01000516.1 GCF_001647195.1 Rhodococcus sp. EPR-157
GACCGATTGGTTCTGACGTGGTGCTGAAAGAGAAATCGAGGTGGAGCGGGCCGGCGTACAGCTCGGCTATACGCTCATCCGGCCTGCAACGCTCATTCGGCATCGACACGACGAACTGCAGACACGCTTGAGATCGACATGGCGTCGCGCCACGAGCCGTATCCCGAAGTCAGTCACGCGCCCATTGTGCCACGACATCGCCCCTGGTCCGTCCACGGGCGACCTATTTACCCCGAATTTTCGGTAAATAGGCTGGCAGCGCCGACAAAAGTTCTTTCGACGTATGCGTGGAACGGCGGTGTCGGCGTTTCTGGGAGACTGGGTCGGTGAATCTTCTCGCTGCACCCGCGGTCGCACTCGAACTGCCCGACGAGGCGTTCGACGGGGTGGGTCGGCGCCCGTTCGGCATCTACGTCCACGTTCCATTCTGTGCGACCCGGTGCGGATACTGCGATTTCAACACCTACACCGCCGGCGAACTGGGAACCTCCGCCTCGCCCGAGTCGTGGCTGGAAGGTCTTCGTCGGGAACTCGACGCGGCGGCGTCGCTCATGACCGAACGAACCGGGATGGTCCCGACGGCCGACACCGTGTTCGTCGGGGGTGGGACACCGTCCTTGCTCGGCGGCGACGGCCTGTCCGATGTGCTTGCTGCGGTGCGGGGGAGTTTCGGTCTGACCAGCGGGGGCGAGGTCACCACCGAATCGAATCCCGAGTCGACGTCGCCCGAGTTCTTCGATCGACTTCGCGCCGGGGGCTTCACCAGGGTGTCCCTCGGGATGCAGTCGGCGGCCCCACACGTGCTGGCAGTGCTCGATCGCACGCACACTCCTGGACGCGCAGTCGAAGCAGCGAAGGAAGCGCGCCGCGCCGGATTCGACCACGTCAACCTCGACCTCATCTACGGCACACCCGGCGAGCGTGACGCCGACCTGGACTCCTCCCTGGCGTCGGTGCTCGACGCCGGTGTCGATCACGTGTCCGCCTATGCACTCATCGTCGAGGACGGGACTGCCATGGCGCGCAAGGTGCGTCGGGGAGAACTACCCATGCCCGACGACGACGTGCTCGCCAGCCGGTACGAGCGCATCGATTCGGTGCTGTCCGGCGCCGGTCTGCACTGGTACGAGGTGTCCAACTGGGCCACGGGCGCTGACGCCGAGTGCAAGCACAACGTCGGCTACTGGGACGGCGGAGATTGGTGGGGCGCCGGCCCCGGTGCCCACAGTCACATCGGCGGCACCCGCTTCTGGAACGTCAAACACCCGGCTCGCTACTCGGAACAATTGGCGTCCGGTGTCTTCCCCGTGGCGGGGAGCGAGCTGCTCACCGCCGAGGACCGCCACCTCGAAGAACTCATGCTCAAGATTCGGCTCAGGACCGGGTTGCCCGCAGATGTCCTCGCGCCCGATGAACTACTGGCTGCCGATCAGGTCGTCGCGGACGGTCTGATGGCGGTCGAGGGTGGCAGCTACGTGCTCACCGAACGTGGACGGCTGCTCGCCGACGCCGTGGTCCGGACCATTGCCGCGTGAGGTCCGTTCCCCGGGACTGTTCAGGCCCCGAGCAGGTCGTAATCGAACACCCGGGCATGCAGCACGGTTCGGTTCCGCAGCGCCGCCCGGACGGCTCGGTGTAACCCGTCCTCGAGGTACACCACACCGCGGTAGTGCACGGCATGTGGGAACAGATCGCCGTAGAACGTCGAATCCTCGGACAACAGTCGATCCAATTCGAGGACTTTCGTCGTCGTCACGATCTCGTCCAGTCGAAGTTGGCGAGGCGGGATCTTGGACCAGTCGCGCAGGGAAAGCCCGTGCTCGGGGTACGGCTTGCCGTCGCGTACGCCTTTGAAGATCATGCGATGAACGTCGTCGAAGTCGAGTAGGCCACCGCACCACAGTAAGGCCTTGGAGCGCCGAGGTGTCTGCGGCTACTAGACTCGAGCGACGAGCTACGCGAACAAGACCTGATCGGAGGGTGGAAAGTGTCGAGCACCGACGACAGACGATTCGAAGTATTGCGCGCCATCGTTGCCGACTACGTCTCCACTCAGGAACCTGTCGGCTCACGTGCCCTGGTCGAGCGCCACAATCTCGGTGTATCCAGCGCCACCGTGCGAAACGACATGGCAGTCCTCGAAGCCGAGGGATACATCGCCCAACCGCACACCAGCTCGGGACGTGTTCCGACGGACAAGGGCTACCGACAGTTCGTCGATCGCATCGCCGATGTGAAGCCGCTGTCGCCTGCGGAGCGTCGCGCGATTCTCGAATTCCTCGAGAACGGGGTCGACCTCGACGATGTGCTCCGGCGTGGGGTCCGCCTGCTGGCACAGTTGACTCGTCAGGTTGCCGTCGTCCAATATCCGACTCTGTCGGTGTCTTCGGTCCGGCACCTGGAGATCGTTGCGCTTACCCCGGCCAGGTTGCTGATGGTTCTCATCACCGATTCGGGAAGAGTCGACCAACGGATCGTCGAGCTCGGCGATGTCATCGACGACGACGAGCTCGCTCAGCTGCGTCGCCTACTCGGCGGCGCGTTGGAAGGAAAGCGCCTGGCGGCGGCGTCGGCTGCCGTCGCCGAGCTGGCAGAGAACGCACCGGCCTCGCTGCGCGACGCGATGATCAGGTCGGCCACCGTGTTGATCGAATCACTTGTCGAACATCCCGAAGAGAGATTGGTTCTCGGGGGGACGGCGAATCTCACCCGCAATGCGGCCGACTTCGCCGGCGATGCAGGTTTCCCGGGCTCGCTTCGCGCGGTACTCGAAGCTCTGGAAGAGCAGGTCGTGGTGCTGAAACTACTTGCTGTGACGCAGGACACGCGGACGGTTACGGTGCGGATCGGCGAAGAAACCCAGGTCGAGGAGATGCGCGGTACCTCGGTGATTTCCACCGGCTACGGTTCGGCTGGCATGGTGCTGGGAGGAATGGGTGTGCTGGGCCCCACTCGGATGGACTATCCAGGAACAATTGCATCGGTCGCGGCCGTTGCGAGATACATCGGCGAGGTCCTCGCCGAACGCTGAGAACTTCCACGCTGCCGCGCACAATGGGGGTGCGGGCGGCGAGTAACTGATCCAAGAGAACTACATGACGAAAGAGACTTACGTGGCACGGGATTATTACGGAACGCTCGGAGTCGGTCAGAAGGCCACCGACCAGGAGATCAAGCGCGCCTACCGGAAGCTTGCTCGCGAACTTCACCCCGATGTGAACCCGGACGAGGCCGCTCAGGCTCGGTTCAAGGAAATCTCGACCGCGTACGAGGTGCTGTCCGATCCGGAGAAGCGTCGCATCGTCGACCTCGGCGGAGACCCACTCCAGCAGGGTGGAGGCGGTGGCGGAGGGTTCGGCGGCGCCGGTTTCGGTGGCGGTCTCGGTGACGTGTTCGAGGCCTTCTTCGGCGGCAGTGGCGGCGGCGGAGGTCGCGGACCTCGTGGTCGCGTCCAGCCCGGAGCTGACTCGTTGCTGCGCACGAAGCTGACACTCGACGAGTGCGCATCGGGCGTCACCAAGCACATCACCGTCGACACCGCGATCCTGTGCGACCTGTGCACGGGTTCGGGTACCAACGGTGACTCGAAGCCTGTTCGTTGTGAGACCTGCGGCGGCGCCGGCGAGGTCCAGTCGGTGCAGCGTTCGTTCCTCGGCCAGGTCATGACGTCTCGGCCGTGCCCGACGTGCCGCGGTGCCGGCGAAACTATCCCCGATCCGTGCCGCAAGTGCGCGGGCGACGGCCGTGTGCGATCACGTCGTGACATCTCGGTCAAGGTTCCGGTGGGTGTGAGCAACGGGATGCGTATCCGGCTTGCATCGCAGGGCGAAGTCGGCCCCGGAGGCGGACCTGCAGGAGACTTGTACGTCGAAATCGTCGAGCAGCAGCACGAGGTCTTCGTTCGTGACGGCGACGACCTGCATTGCACCATCCGCGTACCGATGGTCGACGCGGCACTGGGAACCTCGGTGTCGGTGGACGCCATCATCGACGGCCCCACGGACATCACCATCGACCAGGGAACCCAGCCAGGGGCAGTCGCTGTGCTGCGAGGACACGGAATGCCGAAGCTGCGCTCCGGAGTCCGCGGCGATCTGCACGCACACCTCGAGGTGGTCGTCCCGTCACGGCTCGACAGCAAGCAGAGCCAGCTCCTCGAAGATCTCAAACGGCTCCGCGATCGTGACGCAGCCGAAGTGGTGACGACCGGGTCGCAGCACAGCGGCGGGTTGTTCTCCAGGCTGCGGGAAGCGTTCAGCGGTCGCTGACGATGGCGGCAACCGTCTTCTACTTGACCCCGTTGCCCGACGTCGGCGGCACAGCCGTTCTCGACGGCAAGGAGGGCCACCACGCTGCCACGGTGCGCCGAATACGCGTCGGTGAGCGCATTCTGTTGTCCGACGGCGCTGGTGGACTCGCGGATACGGTCGTGACATCGGTCGGGCGTGATCGTCTGGAAATGGCGGTGACGTCTCGATCCGAGGCTTCCCGACCTGCCCCGACCGTCGGTCTGGTTCAGGCGCTCCCCAAGGCGGATCGCTCGGAACTGTCGGTCGAACTGGCCACCGAAGCCGGCATCGACTCGATCGTTCCGTGGCAGTCCGCGCGGTGTGTAGCCCGGTGGGAGGGCGCGAAAGCCGTCAAGGGTGTCACCCGTTGGCGAGCCGTCGCGGCGGCCGCGTCGAAGCAGTCTCGACGCCCCTTCGTGCCGGACGTGCTCGACCTGCACGACACCGCAGGGGTCGTCGAACTCGTCCGGTCGGTCGTCCAGCGGGGCGGCATCGTCGCGGTGCTGCACGAAGCCGCAACGGCCGAGTTCTCCTCGCTGCCGTTCCGCGAAGTCTCGGAGGCGTTGCTCGTCGTCGGTCCCGAAGGTGGGATCGATGACAAAGAAATCGTCAGGCTGACCGATGCAGGTGCGACAGCGGTGATGTTGGGGCCCACAGTCTTACGCACATCGACGGCAGCAGCTGTCGCGCTCGGAGCGATCGGTGCGATCACCGACCGGTGGGCGCAGGCACCGCTCGATTCCGGATCGCCCGAGTGAATCGAATCCGAATTGCCTACGGCGAGCACTCCGAACAGTTCGGACATCTGTATCTCCCGGAAACCGCTGCATCTGAGCCCGTTCCGGTTGTCGTTGTCATCCATGGTGGATTCTGGAGTGGTCGATACGCGCTCAATCTCGGAACTCAGTACGCGATCGAGTTCGCCCGAGCCGGGTTCGCCGCATGGAACATCGAATACCGCCGAGTCGGTGCCGGTGGAACGTGGCCGGAGGTGAGCCGCGACGTATCCGACGCTGTGGACGCCGTCGGCGGTGTCGTGCAGGAGAATTCGCCGTTTCGTCTCGATCGCGGCGACGTCCGGATCGTCGGGCACTCGGCAGGCGGCCAGCTCGCGGTCTGGCTGGCAGGACGGGAAGAGCCCGACATTCGGCCGTCGAGGGTGGTGTCCCAGGCAGGAGTGCTCGATCTGACCGTCGGGCCGTCGAACAAATCGGTCAACCCGGCAGTGCAGGCACTGCTCGGTGTGAGCTACGAACAAGCGCCGGAACTCTATCGCTCCGCGTCACCGCTGCATCGGTTGCCGACCGGCATTCCGGTGCACTGCATCCACGGTGCGGCCGATGCGCAGGTCGCGGTCTCGCACAGCGAGCGCTACGTCGAGGCGGCAGTCGAAGCCGGGGACGACGCACGATTGTCCATCGTGGACGGCGAGGACCACTTCGCGTTCCTGCAGCCGGGGAGCGAGTGCTGGAAGCAGACGCTCGCCGCGGTGCTGGAATAATTGGAATGCGCTGGTCTTGCGGAGCGTTAAACTTCCATCAGTACGTCCGTATCAGATCGGCACCTTCATCAGCGACACCCGAAAGTAGGCACTGGCCACCACGTGACTGAACACAGCGAATTTCCTGCCGAACGTCAGGTTCGGTCAAGCATGGAATTGGCCCCCGAAGCGGTGCTGCCGCTCCTCGGAGCGTCGGACGAGAATCTGCGGACTCTGGAGCAGATGCTGAGCGCGGACATCCACGTTCGGGGAAACGCAGTGACTCTGTCCGGCAAGGTCGCCGATGTTGCCTTGGCGGAGCGCGTGATTTCCGAGCTGGCCGCCGTTGTGAAGCGTGCACAGCCGCTTTCTCCCGACGCAGTCCGGCGTACCGTCGCGATGCTCACCGAGGGCGTATCCGAATCGCCCGCAGACGTGCTGAGCCTGGACATACTGTCGCGTCGCGGCAAGACCATTCGGCCGAAGACTCTCAACCAGAAGCGCTACGTCGATGCCATCGACGCCAACACCATCGTGTTCGGAATCGGCCCCGCCGGTACCGGCAAGACCTACCTTGCGATGGCGAAAGCAGTGCAGGCTTTGCAGGCCAAGCAGGTCAGCCGCATCATCCTCACCAGACCGGCCGTCGAAGCCGGCGAGCGCCTCGGATTCCTCCCGGGGACCCTGCACGAGAAGATCGATCCCTACCTTCGGCCGCTGCACGACGCACTGCACGACATGATGGACGTCGAGTCGATCCCCAAGCTCATGCAGGCGGGAGTCATCGAGGTAGCGCCCTTGGCCTACATGCGTGGTCGCACCCTCAACGACGCATTCATCATTCTCGACGAAGCGCAGAACACCACCGCCGAGCAGATGAAGATGTTTCTGACCAGGCTCGGTTTCGGCGCCAAGATCGTCGTGACCGGCGATGTCACCCAGGTCGACCTACCCGGAGGTGCGCGTTCGGGCCTGCGCGCCGCGACCGAAATCCTGACCGAGGTCGAAGATATCCATTTCGCGCATTTGACCAGCAGCGATGTGGTGCGGCACCAGCTGGTCTCGGAGATCGTCGACGCCTACGAGCGGTTCGAGTCGACGCGTGGTGGCGACGGGCCGATCGAAAACCGTGCTGCGCGACGCTCGGGTGGGCCACGGTCCGCTCGCCGATAGACTCACCGTGTCCACCGAAGCGAAATGTGTGCGAAAGAGAGAATGAGCGGTAGATGAGTATCGAGGTGTCCAACGAATCGGGGATGGATGTCTCCGAGTCGGAACTCGTGAGCGTGGCCCGATTCGCGATCGCGAGCATGGACGTCCATCCTGCCGCCGAACTGTCGATGGTGCTCGTCGACTCGGCCACGATGGCCGATCTGCACATGCGCTGGATGGATCTGCCAGGCCCGACGGACGTCATGTCGTTTCCGATGGACGAGCTCGAGCCCGGTGGTCGTCCCGACGCCCCGGAGCCCGGCCCGTCGATGCTCGGTGACATCGTGTTGTGCCCCTCGTTCGCGGCAGATCAGGCGGCCGCGGCAGGCCATCCGCTCGAGCACGAGCTGGCGTTGCTGACCGTTCACGGCGTGCTCCACCTCCTCGGCTACGACCATGCGGAGCCGGACGAGGAGAAGGAGATGTTCGGTCTGCAGAACCGCATCCTCGAAGAATGGTACGAGGATCTGCGTCGCGCCGAGGAAGCCGAGCTGCAGGCCGCGCGTGACAACAGGCTGCTCGGCAAGACCGGATTCGCCCGGGACGACAACCTGTGAGCAGTGCGCCCGCTCTCATCGTCTCCGCCGTGGTCCTGGTGCCCCTTGCCGGTCTGTTCGCGGCCATCGATTCGGCCCTCAACACGGTCTCACGTGCGCGCATCGAGGACATGGTCAAGGACGAACGACCAGGTGCCGTCGGACTGCTGAACTTGGTCGCGGACCGGCCTCGTTACGTGAACCTGACGGTACTGCTCCGCATTCTGTGCGAGATTGCGGCAACGGTTCTGCTTGCCGGCGGGATGATGGATCTGCTGTCGGACAATCTTGCGCTCGCGGTCACCGCGATCGTGATGGTGCTGGTCAGCTACATCGCGGTAGGCGTCGGTCCGCGAACGCTCGGCAGGCAGCACGCGTACTCGATAGCGCTGTCCACGGCGTTCGCGCTGCGGGCACTCGGTTGGATTCTCGGACCGGTCAGCCGATTGCTCATTCTGATCGGCAACGCGATCACCCCGGGGCGCGGATTTCGCAACGGACCGTTCGCGTCCGAGATCGAACTCCGTGAACTGGTCGACATGGCGCGTGAACGCGGAGGGGTCGCCGACGACGAGCGTCGAATGATCCAGTCCGTCTTCGAACTCGGTGACACCTCTGCGCGTGAGGTGATGGTGCCCAGACCCGAGATGGTGTGGATCGAATCCGACAAGTCTGCCGGGCAAGCTACCTCGCTTGCGGTCCGCAGTGGGCACTCGCGTATCCCGGTGATCGGGGAGAACGTCGACGACATCGTCGGTGTCGTGTACCTGAAAGACCTTGTCCAGCAAACGTATTACTCGACCGACGGCGGTCGGGGTGTCCGTGTCGAGCAGGTGATGCGTCCTGCGGTGTTCGTACCGGACTCGAAGGCTCTCGACTCTCTGCTGTCCGAGATGCAGCTGGACCGAAACCACATGGCGATTCTTGTCGACGAATACGGCGGCACGGCAGGGCTGGTGACCATCGAAGACGTCCTCGAAGAGATCGTCGGGGAAATCGCCGACGAGTACGACTCGGACGAGGTAGCACCTATCGAGGAGCTCGGCGACGGGCGGTACCGTGTGTCGTCCCGTGTTCCGTTGGAGGATGTCGGCGAGTTGTTCGGTATCGACATCGAATCCGAGGACGTCGACACGGTCGGCGGACTGCTCGGCTACGAACTGGGTCGTGTGCCGCTGCCTGGTTCACGCGTCGAGTCGCACGGATTGATACTCGTCGGTGAAGGTGGGTCGGATCAGAAGGGCCGCGTGCGCGTCACGACGGTACTGGTGGAACGAGTGCCCACCCCGGAAGATGCCGACGACGAGCAGGACACACAGACACAGGACGCCGATGCGCGATAGTGCCGGCGATACCACGACGACCATCCCGGCCCGACGCGGCAGGGAGAGCTGGGAGGTGCTCGATGACTGATTCGAGCGAGAACACTTTTCGATCCGGATTCGTCTGTTTCGTCGGACGGCCGAACACCGGAAAGTCGACACTCACCAATGCACTCGTCGGCTCGAAGATCGCCATCACATCGTCGCGCCCCCAAACGACGCGTCACACGATTCGAGGCATCGTCCACCGCGAGAACGCGCAGCTCATTCTCGTCGACACCCCCGGATTGCACCGCCCGAGAACGCTGCTGGGGCAGCGGCTCAACGACCTGGTGCAAGACACGTACTCCGAAGTCGACATCATCGGCCTCTGCATTCCGGCGGACGAGAAGATCGGACCGGGCGACCGCTGGATTCTGGAGCAAGTGCGGCACATCGCGCCCAAGACCACGTTGATCGGCATCATCACCAAGATCGACAAGGTCAAGAAAGAACGCGTCGTGCAGCAGCTCATGTCGCTGTCGAAGCTCCTCGGCGAGAACAGTCATGTCATCCCGGTGTCGGCGGCGTCGGGGGAGCAGGTGGAGAAGCTCGTCGAGTTGCTCGCGTCGGAACTTCCGCCGGGGCCGGCGTTCTATCCGGACGGCGAGCTCACCGACGAGCCCGAAGAAATCCTGATGGCCGAACTGATCCGCGAGGCGGCGCTCGAAGGCGTCCGCGACGAGCTGCCACACTCCTTGGCCGTGGTGATCGAGGAGGTCACCCCGCGCGAGGGCCACGACAACATGCTCGACGTGCACGCGATTCTCTACGTCGAACGTTCCAGCCAGAAGGCCATCATCATCGGCAAGGGTGGATCGCGGCTCAAGGAGGTCGGCACCGCATCGCGGTTGCAGATCGAGAAGCTGCTGGGCACGCGCATCTACCTGGATCTGCACGTCAAGATCGCCAAGGATTGGCAGACGGACCCCAAGCAGATGGGCAAGCTGGGCTTCTGACGTTCGGTGCCCGTCGGGTGCGGGTGGCGCAGGTCTTCCGGAGCCATGACGTGGGAGACTGGAACGCGTGAGGCTATACCGGGACAACGCAGTCGTGCTGCGCCAGCACAAGCTGGGTGAGGCCGACCGTATTGTCACGCTCCTGACCCGAGACAACGGCATCGTCAGAGCCGTTGCCAAGGGAGTGCGCCGCACCAAATCCAAGTTCGGTGCCAGGCTCGAGCCGTTCGCTCACGTCGACGTTCTTCTCCATCCCGGACGCAACCTCGACATCGTCACGCAGGTGCATACCGTCAACGCGTTCGGTGGTGACATCGTCACCGACTACGGCTGCTACACCACCGGATGCGCAATTCTCGAAACTGCGGAACGGTTGGCAGGAGAAGAACATGCGCCCGCCAAACGGCTGCATCAGCTGACCGTCGGGGCATTGCGTGCTCTCGGTGACCGTGCACGCCCTCCGGAGCTGATTCTCGACGCTTTCCTGCTCCGCGCCATGGGGTTCTCCGGGTGGGCGCCGTCGTTGACGGAGTGCGCTCGGTGCGCAGCGCCCGGACCGCATCGCGCATTCCACGTCGCTGCGGGCGGATCGGTCTGCGTGCACTGCAGACCACCGGGATCGGCGACGCCGATGACCGGGGTACTCGATCTGATGGTTGCCCTCGAACGTGGCGAATGGGACTACACACAGACCACGTCCACCGCCGTACGCAGTCAGGCCAGTGGACTGGTGGCTGCCCATCTGCAGTGGCATCTGGAACGACAGCTGCGTACGTTGCCGCTCATCGAGCGGACCGCGCCGCATCTCCCCGAGCCTGCTTCGGCTCCGGTAACTGCCGTCGGGCAGGATGAAGACCGTGATTCTGCGACGCGAACCGCGTACTCAGCCTGACGAGGTCCCGGCGGTACGCCCACCGGATCCACACCCGTCCGGCGCACGGCCACCGATTCTCCAACCGGAGTTGATTCCACGTCACGTGGCCTTGGTCATGGATGGCAACGGTCGGTGGGCGCAGGACCGCGGGATGCCGAGAACAGCGGGTCACGAACGCGGTGAAGCGGTGCTCATGGACACAGTGTGCGGCTGCATCGATATCGGAGTGAAGTGGCTGTCGGCCTACGCGTTCTCCACCGAGAACTGGAAGCGCAGTCCCGACGAGGTCAAGTTCCTGATGGGATTCAATCGCGACGTCATCAGGCGTCGCCGAGACGAGATGAACGAGATGGGTGTCCGGGTGCGATGGGCCGGGCGCCGACCCCGCCTGTGGCGCAGCGTGATCAAGGAACTCGAAGTCGCAGAGGAGCTGACGAAGAAGAACACCGTCATGACCCTGACGATGTGCGTCAACTATGGTGGCCGAGCCGAAATCGCGGATGCGACAAAGGAAATCGCTCGACTGGTTGCCGCAGGCAAGCTCGATCCGGAGAAGATCACCGAAGCGACCGTCGCCAAGTACCTCGACGAACCCGACATGCCGGACGTCGATCTGTTCCTGCGTCCGTCGGGGGAGCAGCGAACGTCGAATTTTCTGCTGTGGCAATCCGCCTACGCGGAGTTCGTGTTTCAGAAGAAGCTTTTTCCGGACTTCGACCGCCGGGATCTGTGGGAAGCATGCGTCGAATTCGCCTCCAGAGATCGCAGATTCGGTGGAGTCAAGTATGAGTGAGCAGTTGTCGTTGCAGTCCCGCGCTGAACTGGCGCTCGCGCAATTCGCCACCGTGGTGGTCGGCGAGGAGGGTTCGCTCGGGTTCGACTATGCCGGTGCGCTGTGTTCGCTGCGTTCGGTAGCTTTGTCGCCGGGCCTGGAAGTGCTGTCTCTGACGGCCGTTCTTGCGTGGGGCCGGCCACTCAAGGCTGCATTGCACAAGAAGGTCGCCGATCGGAACGCGGACTCGCAGTTCGGATCGATCTCGGTCAACGTCCACGAGAAGTCGGCAGATGTGTTGTTGCGGTACACATTTCCCGCAAGTGGGCTCGACGACGAGGCGCTCATGACGATGCTGGTGCTGGTGCTCGGGGGAGTGGAGAAGGCCCGCGAGGGCTTGCTGCCCTGAGCTACTTGGCTTTGCACTCGCTGCAGGTGCCGAAGATCTCGATGGTGTGACTGACGTCGGTGAAACCGTTGTCCTCGGCGACGCTCTGAGACCACGTCTCGACGGTCGGTCCTTCGACCTCGACGGTGTAACCGCAGTCCCGACAGACGAGATGGTGATGGTGTCCGGACGAACAGCGCCGATAGACCGATTCTCCCGTGTCGATCCGCAGCACGTCGACAGTGCCGGCATCCGCGAGCGTCTGCAGCGTGCGGTAGACGGTGGTGAGACCGATACCTTCGCCGCGGCGGCGAAGTTCGTCGTGCAGGTCCTGCGCCGAGCGGAACTCCTCGATGTTGTCCAGTAGGTCGGAGATGGCGCTGCGCTGCTTGGTGGCGCGCACCCCGACTGCGACCGGCTTACGGGGGCGGACGGTGTCGGTCGTGGTCTTGTCGGTCACGAAATCAGCCTTCCTCGGCATGTGCGACGGCGTCGACGACGATGTGAGCGAGGTGATCGTCGACGAGTCGGTAGAGAACTTCACGTCCGTTGCGCTCGCCTTGAACAACTCCGGCGGCCTTGAGGACGCGGAGATGCTGGCTGATCAACGGCTGGGTAACCCCGAGTGCACCGACCAGTTCGTGGACGCAGCGCTCGGATTCACGTAATTGCAGAACGATTGCGATCCGCACCGGGGCCGCCAATGCGCGCAGAATGTCGCCCGCGGCGGTCAGCGTCTCTTTCGGAGGAACCGGTGCGGGTGGGGTAGCTGCGAACGGATCGTGCGCATGACCGGGGATCACAGCGTGGTCATCGCCGAGGTGTGAAGGGTCTGTCTCCAGGATTGCCAACAGATTTCTCCTTCGGTCAGTGCTCGGGTTCGGACACCAGACTAGTCCAGTGAGTGTTAATGCAAACCACTTCCATTTTGATATGCACGACTGTGCATGTCAAACGCGGTGGGGAGCGTTCGGTTATATGTGCCTCGACCGATAGGCTTCTGCCTGTCAAAGTCCCCCTCGCAAGACACCAAGATGGAGAGCTCCGCCAGTGGCACCCAAGTCCAAAGTCGAAACCGTCGCAAACCTCGCCAAGCGTCGAGGGCTCGTCTACCCCTGTGGCGAGATC
>NZ_LVCV01000517.1 GCF_001647195.1 Rhodococcus sp. EPR-157
CACCACGCGCGAGGACACCGTCGGGCTCGACTCGTCGGTCATCCTGCCGCGCCAGGTGTGGGAGGCCTCGGGCCACGTCGAAACCTTCAGCGACCCGCTCGTCGAGTCCCTCATCACGCACAAGCGCTACCGCGCCGATCATCTTCTCGAGGCGTACGAGGAGAAGCACGGACGTCCCCCCGAGAACGGTCTCGCCGACATCCGTGATCCCGAAACCGGCGATCCCGGCCAGTGGACCGAGCCGCGTGCATTCTCCGGCCTGCTCAAGACCTTCCTCGGGCCGGTCGACAACGAAGAGGGCCTGCACTACCTGCGCCCCGAGACCGCACAGGGCATCTTCGTCAACTTCGCGAACGTACTCACCACCTCACGCAAGAAGCCCCCATTCGGCATCGGCCAGATCGGCAAGAGCTTCCGCAACGAGATCACACCCGGAAACTTCATCTTCCGCACGCGTGAGTTCGAGCAGATGGAGATGGAATTCTTCGTCAAGCCCGGCGAGGACGACGAGTGGCATCAGTACTGGATCGACTACCGCATGAAGTGGTACACCGACCTCGGCATCGACCCCGAGAACCTGCGGCTCTACGAGCATGCCAAGGAAAAGCTGTCGCACTACTCCAAGCGGACCGTCGACATCGAGTACCGCTTCCGGTTCCAGGGCAGCGAATGGGGCGAGCTCGAAGGCGTCGCCAACCGCACCGACTACGACCTGTCGGTGCACTCCAAAGCGTCCGGCCAGGATCTGAGCTACTACGAGCAGGCCACCGACACGCGGTACACCCCGTACGTCATCGAACCGGCGGCCGGTCTGACGCGTTCGCTCATGGCGTTCCTCGTCGACGCGTACACCGAGGACGAGGCACCGAACGCCAAGGGCGGCGTCGACAAGCGCGTCGTGCTCAAGCTCGACCGTCGCCTCGCTCCCGTCAAGGTCGCGGTCCTGCCGCTCTCCCGTAACGCCGATCTGACGCCGAAGGCCAAGGATCTCGCGCAGCAGCTGCGTCAGTACTGGAACGTCGAATTCGACGACGCCGGAGCAATCGGCCGCCGCTACCGTCGCCAGGACGAAATCGGAACCCCGTTCTGCATCACCGTCGACTTCGATACCCTCGACGACCACGCCGTCACAATCCGTGAGCGGGACAGCATGGCCCAGGAGCGGGTCGCACTCGATCAGGTCGAGGCATACCTGGGGCAGCGGTTGTTGGGGGCCTGACACGGTCACCTGGTGTGAGCGGATGTCTGTTTCGGTCACTTGGGGTGAGCGGATGTCTGTTTCGGTCACTTGGCGTGAGCGAATGTCTGTTTGAGTCACTCTGAGTGTGCGAATGTCTGTTTCGGTCACTTGGGGTGAGCGAATGTCTGTCTGGGTCACCTTGGGGTGAGCGAATGTCTCATTCGGTCACCTGACCCGGGCACCGAACGAGTCGTTCGGTGCCCGGGCAGGGCGCACACTTGCGTACGAGTTCGGGAGTCGTACCGCATCCGACCCACCGCGTTGACGCACGCGGCAGTCGCCTACGCGCGCCTAGAACCGGCCGCCGCCCGAGCGCCCACCGCCACCGAAGCCGCCCCCGCCGCCTCCACCGAAGCCGCCTCCACCGAAGCCGCCACCGCCTCCGAAGCCCCCGAAGCCACCCCCACGGCTACCGCGCAGCATGCTGTCGATCAGGATTCCGCCGAGAACAGCGCCTGCAGCGCCACCTCCGGAGCCTCTACCGCCACGCGGCCGACGGCTATCCTCCCAGCTGGCGACGTCAGCCTGCGCGGTCTGCGACGCCTGCGCGGCCAGCCCTGCCGCGGCCTGGGCGTGTTGCAGGGCCTGTGCGGGATCGGTGGACTCGAGTCGTCGGGCAGCCTCGAAGTGACGCTCTGCTTCGGCGAGACGAGTCCTTGCCTCGGCGCCGACGCCACCGCGGCGGGTCGAGATGTAGTCCCTCGCGGCGGTGATCTGCGACTGGGCACCGCCGAGGTCACGTGCGAGACGCGCGCGCTGTAGGTCGTCCTGAGTCTTCGCTTCCGTGGCGTCCTCGATCACCTCGTCGAGATGCTGATCGGCCGCCACGAGCTGGGTGTAGCTCCCGAGCGGATCCGACGATTGTGACGCCTCGGCGTTGCGTAGCGCGTGCTCGGCAGCCGCGCGTGCACTCTGCAGCTCGCTACCGCCATGCCTGGCCAACGAATCCGCGCTCGCGAGGTCTCGGCGGACCTCCTCGATTGCGGCGGGAAGCGTCGCGATCGCATTGCGTATGTCGTTCTGCGCGTGGTCGACCCCGTCGAGCAGCGCGCGGGCCTGGTCGACTGCCTTTTCGGCGGTCCGTACAGCCGAGACGAGTTGCCCTTGCTGGCCGGCAGGTTTGGCGGCGGTGTCACGGCCCACTGCGATGTTGCTTTCGGCGAGTTCGATGTCCTCGCGGGCCATCTCGATGTTCGACGAGATCGATGCGAGCGCAGGCGCCGCGAACTCGGTCTGCAGCTGGGCCAGAATCTTCTCCGACTCCGGTACTCGGACCGTCAGTCCGACGACAGCCTGCGTCAGGGAATCGAGCTTCGCGTCGGCATTGATCAAGAGATCGCGCATCGACTCGAATTCGGCTACACGCGAATCGAGTTCGTGATCAGCGCGCCCGCAGGACGAAACGATCTGAATCAGCATCGCACGGCGTTGATCCGGCGTCTCGGGGATGGCGTCGTCGAGACGTTGCCGAATTTGGAACGCCGAGCCGAGTGCCTTCTTGGCTTCGTCGAATGCGGTGATGAACGGCGCTGCGGTGGTGTCGCCGAATTCCGATCGGGCAATTGCGAGCTCTTCCTCGCTGGCCCGCACGGCATTGTCGGTCTCGATGAGCATGGAGTGTGCGCGGGCATCCAAGATGTCGAGCGGCAAGGCCGAGAGTGACGCGGTGTCCGTGGGATCGATGCTGTTCGCAGCTTCGATTCCGGCCTTCTGACGCGCCTTGTTGCGTCGCGACGAATAGACGACCGCCCCGCCGCCCGCGGCGAGAACGGCCCCTGCGCCGATGAGCCAGGGGGTACTGGATCCGCTGGACCCGGAGGATGCATAGGCGTCGCCCAGTGTTCCGGCGGTGACGATCGCCGCGCCTGCCCAGTCTTCTTCGCGCAGAGCCGGTTCGATGTTGTCGGTCTGCAGCTCGTCGATCTCCGATTGAGTGATTTCGGTGAGACCGTTGGACACCCATGTTGCGTACGACCGGTCGACGGTCGCTACCGCGAGCAATGCGTCCCTGTCTCCGAAACTGCTGGCCTGGGCAGTGGCGTCGGCCCATTCGCTTGGTTCGAGGTTGTCGAAATCTGCGACGTAGACGATCCAGAGACGGATTCGATCCGCGTTGTATACATCGTCGATTGCGGCTTGCACGTCGGCGAGTTGTCCGTCGTCGAGGGCCTCGACGTTGTCGGTTATCTGGCCGGCCAGTCGTGATGGGGGTTCGGCCGTCGCAGTCCCCGCGGCGCCGAAAAGTGCCGCAAGAGCGACAATCGCGATGAGAGCACCGAGGGCGAGCAATCGCTGGACTCTGGAGACAACGGGACCGTGCTTCGCCTGATCGACTGCCATGAGAACTGAATCTACCGGCAGAGGGGAGGGACGATCACTCCCCATGACACTTGTCATGGCGGAATCGTGACGCTCGGACGAGGTCGCGGAGCTGGCCGAGTAGCAGAGTTCTTCTCATGACAACGACACCAGCAGTGCATCTGGAGTACCTGAGCAAGTCCTACGGGTCGGTGCGGGCCGTGGCCGACGTGAGCCTGACGATCGAACCCGGCGAGGTAGTGGCCTTCCTCGGGCCCAACGGCGCGGGCAAGACGACGACCATCGACATGATGCTCGGGCTGGCCAAGCCCGATTCGGGTACGGCTCAGGTGTTCGGATCCGAACCGGCCGACGCGATCAGCGCTGGGCGGATCTCGGCGGTCATGCAGTCAGGCGGGCTCATTCGAGACTTGACCGTCCGCGAGACGATCCGTCTCACCGCCGCCCTGTTTCCGCACACTCAGCCGGTCGAGAGCGTGATGGAGCGCGCAGGCATCACCGCGATCGCAGACCGGAGTGTCGCGAAGTGCTCTGGCGGTGAACAGCAACGGCTCAAGTTCGCGTTGGCACTGTTGCCGGAACCGGACCTACTGATCCTCGACGAACCGACCACCGGAATGGACGTCGAAGGTCGGCGCGACTTCTGGAACGCGATCAGGCACGACGCGCGTGGCGGCCGAACTGTTCTGTTCGCTACGCATTACCTGGACGAGGCCGACGCCTATGCCGATCGCATCGTGCTGCTGCGGCACGGACGGATCGTCGCCGACGGGAGCGCCGCGGAGGTCAAGAACCTTGCGTCCGGCCGTACCGTCACCGCCACAGCCCCATCCATCGATACCTCCGCGCTGCTACGACTGCCGGGCGTCGACCAGGTCGAGATGCGCGGTGAACGGGTCATCGTCCACGGCCGTGACTCCGACACCGTTGCGCGATATCTGCTGAACAACGGAGCCCTCGATCTCGAAATCGTGTCCAAGAACCTCGAAGACGCCTTCCTCGCTCTGACCACCGACCGTTCCGCCGATCTCGTAGGGAGCACCAAATGACCACGCTGACGCACAACCGCACCTCGCTCGTCCTCGGCGGCTTCAGTCCGACCTTCCTCGGCCTCGAGATCAAGAGGCTGGTGCGCAACCGTCGGACGGTCGTGTTCACCCTGGTGATGCCACCGGTGTTCTTCGTGATCTTCGGAACCCAGTCCGACTTCACCAGTAACTACGCATTCGCGCAGGGAAACGTGACGGCGTTCGTCGCCATCAGCATGGCCGTCTACGGCGCTATGCTCGCCGCTACCAGTGGCGGTGCAATGGTGTCGGTCGAGCGTGCGCAGGGGTGGAGTCGACAACTTCGCCTGACGCCATTGCGACCCGTCGCGTACATCGTGACGAAGATGATCGTCGCGATGACGATGGGTCTCGCGTCGGTGCTCGTCGTGTTCGCGGTCGCCGCAGGCTTCGGGGCGGATATGCCGATATGGGTCTGGGTATCCAGTGGCATCATCGCCTGGCTCGGAAGTTCGGTGTTCGCGGCGTTCGGATTGTTCATGGGGTATCTGCTGCCGTCGGAGAACGTCATGCAGATTCTCGGACCTGTTCTTGCAGTGCTGGCCTTCGCCGGTGGACTGTTCGTCCCACTCGCGGACAGCGGCTGGTTTGCCGACATCGCCAAATTCACCCCGTTGTACGGTCTCGCGACCGTTGCGAGGGCGCCGTTCACCGAGCCCTCGTTCGGCACCCTTGTCGTCGCCGTGATCAATCTCGTGGTGTGGGCAGGGTTGTTCATCGCCGGTGCTGCAGTCCTGTTCCGCCGCGATACGAAGCGAGTGTGACGGGGGTACTAGCGTGAGCACCGTGACCCCAGTCGAGGTGAGTGCATCCGAGGGGATCGGTCGGATGTTCCGCTTCGGCTGGGTCTTCGGCCTGATCTGGCTGTTCTATCTCGCGTATCCGCTTGGGGAGGTCCTGGCACTTCCGCACCTGTGGCAGAAGGTTCTCGGATCCGCGGCCGTCGTCGCGTTCGGCGCCACGTTCCTCATCGTCATCTGGGGATTCCGGACCGCCAATCGATCAGGACGAAGAGTCGACGTTCGCTGGGCGTGGTTCGGATTGATCGTGATGGGTTCGTTGATCGTGGTCCTGGCCGTCATGATCGGGAGCCAGTCGTTCGGGGCGACGATCTACATCGCCGTCCTTGCAATGATGACTCTGCCGACGCGTCAGGCATGGGTCTTGGTGGCCGTTCTCGTCGTGGTGATCGAGGTCGTTCCCCGTATCGTTCCCGACTGGGATCCAGGCTCGTTCTTCGCTTTTCAACTCGTGATCAGTGCAGTTGCAGCGTGGGGCATCACGCAGGTGTTCAAGCGCAACCACGAACTCGCTGTCGCGCGTCAGCAGCTGGCCGACCTCGCAATCGTGGCCGAACGTGAGCGCGTCAGCCGTGACGTTCACGACATCCTCGGCCACTCGCTCACCGTCATCACCGTCAAAGCCGAATTGGCGGGTCGACTGATCGAGATCGACCCAGCGCGCGCGGCCGTCGAGATCGGTGAAGTGGAAGCGCTGGCCCGCGAAGCCCTGAGCGATGTTCGATCGACGGTCGGTGGACTACGCAAGGTCGACGTCGCCGTCGAACTCGGGAACGCGCGCACCGCTCTCGCATCCGCCGGGATAGACGCCGATCTGCCGTCCGACGCAGATGTGGTCCCACTGCGCAATCGCGAATTGTTCGGGTGGACCCTTCGCGAAGCCGTCACCAACGTGATTCGGCACAGTGGTGCGCGGCATTGTCGTGTCGACGTGCAAGCCTCACGGATCGAGATTTCCGACGACGGCGGCAGTATCGACGACGGCGGCTGTATCGATGACAGTGGGAACGGTCTTCGAGGACTCGCCGAACGCGTGAAAGCCGCGAACGGAACGCTGACCGTCGGACGATCGAGGACCGGGGGATTCACAGTCGAGGTGGAGTGCCGATGAGCATCAAGTTGTTGTTGGCCGACGATCAGGCCCTCGTCCGTGGAGCGCTGGCCGCACTCCTGGACCTCGAGTCCGATCTCGATGTCGTCGCAGAAGTGGGACGAGGAGACGAGGTTGTCGCCGCTGCCCTCGAACACCGGCCCGACGTCGCGTTGCTCGACGTCGAAATGCCGGGACTGGACGGAATCGCGGCGACCGCCGAGTTGCGAAAGCACGTACCGAGCTGCCGGGTGATGATCGTCACCACGTTCGGGCGGCCCGGGTACCTGCGTCGTGCGATCGACGCCGGCGCCGACGGGTTCGTGGTCAAGGACACCCCGGCGAGACAATTGGCCGACGCGGTCCGCCGGGTTCACATGGGCCTGCGCGTCGTCGATCCGACGCTTGCGACCGAGACGCTGACCGAGGGAATCTCGCCGCTGACCGCGCGCGAGCACGAAGTTCTTCGGGCTGCGGCGGCAGGTGGGACGGCCGCTCGGCTCGCTGCCGCACTGCATCTGTCCGAGGGCACGGTCCGCAATCACCTGTCCGCTGCCATCGGAAAAACGGGCACCACGACCCGCGCCGAAGCAGTCCGGGTAGCGGAGGAACGAGGGTGGTTGTGACGGTTGCCCGCGCGCCCGAGCGTCGGCCGCGCGGGTGGACTGGCAAACTCGAGGGGTGAACCCGACTCTCGACCGCGATCCGTACGGCGGCCCTTATGGGGATTCGTACGACTATTCCGAACCCGAACCTCCGCGGCTCGGTTTCTTCGGCACGCTCGGTCGGTGGACGACGCGACTCGTCGTGGGCGTCGTGTTGATGGGATTGTTGGTCGTCGGAGGGACCGCGGTCCGGGTGTGGCACGTCGCACGAATCGACGACAAGACGACGGCTGACGCAATCGTCGTCCTCGGTGCCGCGCAGTACTCCGGAACCCCGTCGTCGGTGTTCGAGGCGCGGTTGTCTCAGGCAGCGTCGTTGTTCGAGGAGGGCGTGGCTCCCGAGATCGTGACAGTCGGAGGCAAGCAGGAAGGCGACCTGTACACCGAGGCAGCGTCCGGGAAGATGTTCCTCGTCGATCAGGGCGTGCCGGCTGATCAGATCACCGCCGTCGAACAGGGATCGGACACACTGGAGAGTATCGAAGCGGTCAGCGAAACCCTACGTGCACAAGGCAAGTCGTCGGTGGTGCTGGTGTCCGATCCGTGGCACTCGTTGCGCACGCGCACCATGGCACGGGACGCCGGATTGGACGCATGGACGTCCCCGACACGCACCGGTCCTGCGGTGTACACGCGTGAGTCCCAGGCGCACGGCATCGCACGCGAAACCGGCGCGCTCCTGTGGTACCAATTGACGCACTTCACCGCGGATTTCGCATACACGGCAGGCCAATGACGTTGGGTACCTACAACGATCACGACGTCCAGCGTTTCGTCACCGAGGCGCCGAAGACTGCTGGGCTGAACAGTGCGCAGGAAAACGCGTCGCACCGTAGCGCTTTCGCGCGAGATCGCGCGCGGGTCCTGCACTGTGCGGCGCTCCGACGTCTGGCCGACAAGACACAGGTGACCGGGCCCCGCGACGGGGACACTCCGCGTACCCGGCTGACGCATTCGCTCGAGGTCGCGCAGATCGGCCGGAGCATCGCCGAGGGAATCGGCAGCGATCCGGACCTCGTCGACCTGGCCGGGCTTGCACACGATATCGGGCACCCTCCCTACGGTCACAACGGCGAACGGGCCCTCGACGAGGTCGCGGTCGACTGCGGCGGATTCGAAGGCAACGCCCAGAACCTGCGCATCCTCACCGGGCTCGAACCGAAAATCCTCGACGACGACGGCCGAAGCGTCGGACTCAACTTGACGCGTGCCTCACTCGGCGCGGCGACGAAGTATCCGTGGCTGCGTCCGTCTCCTGGCGCCAAGTTCGGTGCCTACGACGACGATGCCGCAATCCTCGACTGGGTTCGTGACGGTGCGCCCGAGCGTCGCAAGTGCCTCGAAGCGCAGACGATGGATTGGGCCGACGATGTCGCGTACTCGGTGCACGATGTCGAGGACGGCGTCATCGACGGACGCATCGCTCTCAGGTCGCTCGGCGCCCCCACCGAGCAACGCGAGCTGGCCGAGCTCGGTGTCCGAGAGTTTCGTGGCCTCGATGTGAACGAACTCATCGAAGCGGCGGACCGGTTGTCGCGGATGCCTGTCGTGACGACTGTGGGCCAGTTCGACGGCACATTGACGGCATCGGTCGCGCTCAAGCACCTGACGAGTGAACTTGTCGGCCGGTTCGCCACTGCGGCGATCAACGGCACCCGCAGCACATGGGGAACAGAGCCTCTGGCCAGGTACGACGCCGACCTGGTGATCCCGCCGATCGTCGCCGCCGAGGTAGCGCTGCTCAAGACGATGGCTCTGCGGTACGTGATGTCCGACGCCGGACACAAGATCCGTCAAGAGCGCCAGCGTGACCGAATTCATCGGGTTGCGGAGTGGCTGCAGAGGTCGGCGCCGGGGGAATTGGACCCGATATTCGTCCCGGCCTGGAATCGAGCCGACAGCGACGGGGAGCGGACACGGGTGGTGGTCGATCAGATCGCGTCGTACACCGAAAGCAGGCTCGAACTGATCGACAAGCGCAGTCTCGGGGCTCAAGCCAGCTGGGGCTGATCTGATTCTCCAGAGTCTGGGGGCGGTACTAGACTGGCCCGTGTGGCCGGCCGAATTCCTGAACGCGACATAGCCGCCATTCGCGAACGCACACGGATCGAAGACGTCGTCGGTGACTACGTCTCTCTCAAGCGCGCGGGCGGCGACTCGATGAAGGGCCTGTGCCCGTTCCACGACGAGAAGTCGCCGTCGTTCCACGTTCGCCCCAACCATGGGCATTTTCACTGCTTCGGCTGCGGCGAAGGTGGTGATGCCTACTCCTTCCTCCAGAAGATCGAACACATTTCCTTCGTCGAGGCCGTCGAGCAACTCGCGGACCGATTGAACTACTCGATCACCTACGAGGGCGGAGGGCCATCGGTCCAACGTGACCGCGGGACACGAGCTCGGCTGATCGCGGCGAACTCCGCAGCACAGGAGTTCTACGCTGCTCGTCTACGCGAACCCGACGCGCAGACAGCCCGCGACTACCTCACCGAACGCAACTTCGACGGCCAGGCAGCGCTGACGTACGGCTGCGGATACGCGCCCGACGGCTGGGACACGCTCACCAAGCACCTGCTCTCCAGCGGCTTCGAAGCCAAGGAGATCATCGACGCCGGCCTGGCGACACCGGGCAAGCGCGGCACCCCGATCGACAGGTTCCGGCGCAGGCTCGTGTGGCCGATCAGAAGCCAGAGCGGGGACGTCATCGGGTTCGGTGCGCGCAAGCTCTTCGACGACGACACCATGCCCGGCAAGTACATCAACACGCCGGAAACCATGCTGTACAAGAAGTCTCAGGTGCTGTTCGGGCTCGATCTCGCGCGCAAGGACATCGCCAAATCACATCAGGCCGTCATCGTCGAGGGATACACCGACGTCATGGCGATGCACCTTGCCGGCGTCAAGACCGCGGTCGCGTCGTGCGGTACGGCATTCGGTGAAGATCACCTCGCGATGCTGCGGCGACTGATGATGGACGACAGCTACTTTCGCGGCGAAGTCATCTACACCTTCGACGGTGACGCCGCCGGGCAGGCCGCCGCCATGAAGGCGTTCGAAGGTGATCAGAAGATTGCCGGGCAGACGTTCGTCGCTGTTGCGCCCGACGGTATGGATCCGTGCGAGCTGCGGCAGAAGTCCGGTGACGGCGCCGTCCGTGATCTGGTTGCGCGACGCACCCCGATGTTCGCGTTCGTCGTCAAATCGCTTCTGAGCGAACATGATCTCGACACACCCGAGGGACGTGTCGAGGCGCTTCGTCGGACGGTACCGGTCGTCGCCCGTATCAAGGACGCGTCACTGCGGGACGAGTACGCGCGTCAGCTCGCCGGGTGGACCGGCTGGGACGACACGGCAATGGTGCTCGCACGCGTGCGGGACGAGGCGAAGAAGAATGCCCGCGGCGGCGGAGACGCCAAGGGAAAGCGTGTCCCGTTCGAGAAGCGTCAGGCCCCGACGCCCGAGGTGCCTGCCGGTCCGGTGCGTCCGCAGCCGACGGATCCGTCGTTGTGGCCGCAGCGAGAGGCCCTCAAGTCCGCTCTGCAGAATCCGGCGATCGCGGGTTCGGTGTTCGACTCGTTGCCGCCGGAGACGTTCACTCATCCCGCGTACGCGGCCGTCAGTCAGGCCGTGACGGCGGCAGGGGGAACCGCCGCGGGACTGGGCGGGGGAGAGTGGGTCGACGCCGTCGCCAAGCGTGCTGAGACACCTGTCGTGAAGTCGCTGGTGATGGAATTGGCCGTCGAGCACATCCCGGTGGCGGACATTGCGCTGACGCGATACATCGGCGGCGTACTGGCGCGTCTACAGGAGGTGTGGGTGGGCGAACAGGTGGCCGAGCTGAAGTCCAAGATGCAGCGCATGTCACCGCAGGTCAATCCCGACGAGTACTACGCGCTGCTAGGCGACGTCATAGCGCTCGAACAGTACCGGCGCAGCCTGCTCGAACAGGCCATCGGCAACGTCGAGGACGCTTCCGAAGCCGGTTAGCGTTTGCGGAGCTGATCTTGCGGGATGTACAGCTGGGTGTCCTCGTCGATCGGCTTCATCGGCTCGAGCTTCGGCTGCGTGTTGAGCGAGTCCGACAGCTTCTGCCTGCCCACCTCGATGACCTTCCGGGTAGCCGGGCTACCCGCGACGGCCGAAGCGGTCTTACGGATCTGCTCGTAGCGCCCACGACCTGCCTTGGCTCCAAGTACGTAGGCTGCCCCGGCAGCCAGAACCAAACGAATCATGAATGTCCTCTCAGTGAAGCTGGGCGCGGTCCCTCCATCCTGCCTGACATCGCCGGGACAGGGCGATTTGGTACTCCCATGGGGGTGTGCGCTATTGTTTCTTTCGGCCCGCACGAGAGTGCGAAGCCACCGAGGTAATCCCCTGTAGCTCAATTGGCAGAGCTTCCGACTGTTAATCGGACGGTTGCTGGTTCGAGTCCAGCCGGGGGAGCGCAATAGACCCTCTGAACTGCACTTATGTGTGGGGCAGGGGGTCTTTTCGTATCGAAACACGTGTTGGCGGAGTCGGACGGTCAGGTGTCCACTCAAGCCCGCTCAGAAGCGCGACCTAGGGGTCTGCGGTCTGTGCTCGCCGGCTTGCTCACAACCCGTTCGGAACTCATCTTATGGAGCGGCCCCGCTGGGACTCGGATTCCAGTTGGCGTCACATGCTGGGCAGAGTTCGCTCCCGCGGGTAAGGTATCCGATTGGATACGTCGTGCTGGGAGGAGGTAGCGGTTCGTGGCTGGACATGGGCTCGTTGAGCGTGCGCGTCGTGCTGCTGGTTTGACGCAGGGTGAGCTCGCGCGTCGGGCGCATACGTCACGTCCGACATTGTCCGCCTACGAGAACGGCCGCAAGTCACCGTCTTTGGAGACCCTCGAGCGTCTGCTGGGGGAGGCTGGCTTCGATGTAGCGGCTGTGCCTCGTGTTCAGTTCGTGGATGTGCCGGGTGCTCGTGGTCGTGTGTATCGGGTGCCGACGTCGTTGCCGCGGTTGCGGATTGCCGATGCGTTGGCGACGGTGGTGTTGCCGCTGGATTTGAACTGGTCTTCTCCGGGTCAGGAGTTTCGGTTGTCGGATCGTGTGGAGCGGGCCATGTTGTACGAGATCGTGCTGCGCGAGGGTCGTCCGGAGGATGTGGTTCGGTACATCGACGGCGTGCTGCTCGTGGAGCTGTGGCAGGAGTTGGTTGTGCCGCGTGATGTTCGGGCGGCGTGGGAATCCGTCGTCGATGCACTTCCGCGTAGATCGTGAACGACGCGGGAGCGGGAGTGCTCACTGCCTTTCAGGTCCGAGTTGCGAGGTTGTTCTTCTCGTTGCCTGCTAGTGAGGGGTTCTTTCTCGCAGGCGGCGCGGCGTTGGTGGCGCAGAGCCTGACGACGCGTCCGACACAGGATCTCGACTTCTTCACGAGCTCGGCGGGCGGGCCTGTACGCACGGCCCGCGATGCACTCGAGGCTGCAGCCGCCCAGCGGAATTGGCGAGTGGAACGCATCCAAGACGCAGAAACGTTTTGTCGGCTGCTGATTCACGGTGACGAGGAACTGTTGGTCGATCTCGCATTGGATTCTGTGCCAGGGATGACGCCAACGGCGAGTGTTGTCGGACCGACGTTCGCGCCTGAAGAGTTGGCGGGGCGGAAGTTGGATGCACTGTTCGATCGTGCCGAGGCGAGGGACTTCGTCGACGTCTATGCTTTGCGAACTTGGTCCTATCGGGTTGCCCTGCTGTCGCGCGCTGCGGAGGTGGATCGGGGCTTCTTTGGATTGGATAGGGTAAACGTAATCGCGTGCTCGCCGCTCGCATTATCGGCCGTTACCGCCGACTCGCCGAAATCTTTCTCGATTCGGCTCTTTTCTTTGGTCTTTTCGCTGGCCCCAGTAGTAATGAACACACCGAAACTAGCAATTCTCGGGAGCTAAGAGCTCACATCCATTGTGCTTTGGCCACGTGGCTCCATTCTGTGGCACACTGCGATTGCTGAAAGTTCATTGGACCGACCGCGGTGGTGTAGCGCTCTGATCAGATTCCCAAATCTCCCTGGGCAAGTATTGACAATCGGTATTACGAGGATCGTTCGCTCACAATCCGTCTGGCAGGTGGATGCGGGGACCGGCGATCATGTCCTGTTGATGGCGCCGTTTCGCCTCCGTGATGAACTCCGCCTCTGTGTCGGCCGCAACGCACAGTTGGCTCCAAGGTTTTTGATGTCGGAACAACGCGTGAGTACGAACGCCTGGTATGAAGCATCCGAAAGCACCAGGCGTGGCTTCGCTACCCACCATGTACTGCAACCTGAAAAAAGCGTGATTTCCTGGGGTCTGACTGAAGATTGCCGAGTCTCCCGGTATGTACTCAAAGCCGTGCTCAGACGAAGCTATGTGCACTGAGTGTCCCCCAACCGACGAGTCTTGGGAAAAAAACTCGGTCGTCATTCGTTGCATCGACGAAATCATTCGGAAATTATGATCGTCTCGGAACGATGTGGTTTCCCAGTCTTCGTACAAACCGCGAAAGGTGCCATATGCTGCTCGGTCGCCTTCCCAAGCTACTTTTCGATGAGTGGTTTCCTCGATTCCGGTGTGATCTACCCTCCATAAGGTATTCGGACTGTGCGTCGCTACGATGAATGCGGTACCGATGTTTCGGCTTGAATAACTGGAAAGTCCGTCGAGGAGTGCGGGTAGGCAGACTGTATGTGAGAACAGTGGCGAAACTGTCTCTAATGCGTGAGTTGGGTCGTCGCCGGCAACACCGATTGCAAGATCGCGCCTGGCAAGAGATAACTTCAGTATGGAGTTGCTGAAAACCCGCGCATCTTTTCGAGTATCGCCCTCGTTGCTCGGGTGCACAGATATTTTGGTATCGCCAACTAGAGTGATTCTGTTGCCGTGAAGCCGTGCAACAATTAGTGTCATTCTCAAACCTAACGTGGTTCGTTCTGTTCGGTAAAGCGAGTCCGAAAATTGTCGACCTGTGCAAGGTCTTCGATTCAGGAGAGCGTACCACTTGCGATGGTTTTAACCACGAAAAACCCGTACGCCCCGTCGTGGAGAACGTGTGCCAGCGCGGACTGAAGGACGAATACGCATTTTGAACTGTGATTACCGGTGTTCGGATGTCTGAACCGAACGCAGCGTGTCCGTCGCTGGTACCGATGAAGGCCAGCCAGATCCTCGTGAGCTCGGTAGTAGGAAGTCGCCGAATCGCCGTAGCTGAAACTTACAGCGTGTCGCGTGCCGTCGTCAGACCGCGACGACCAGGGAAAGGGACTCCTGCGCCGCCTCCCTTGAGCCCTATCGGACAGGCCGACCACGCCGCAGGTCATCTCCGACACCGCGAGAAGGCGCCAACAGTAAGATGAGGACAGGTTGTGGATAACATGGGTCGCGCAGTTGTCACCTGCGACTATCACTCCGCAGTGGTCGGGGCGGAGAATGTGGACTTGGGGTTTTGCGATAGCGTTCGGCGAATAGTTGCGCCTGCGCCACGCTAGGTTACGTCCGTTGGCGCAGCACGCTCTTCTGCTGTGGTTTCGGCGGGGTTGTGTGTGCTCGGTCTGAACCGTCCTGGGACTGGTGGAGACTGTGATCTCACCAGGAGAATGCAGATATGGGTGCACCAAGGAAGTTCGATGCCGAGACGCGTGAG